>JAJDVM010000295.1 GCA_022826125.1 Defluviicoccus sp. | reverse complement strand
CCGGCAGCGTCACCGTCACGTCGCCGGACGAGGCCGGCCGCACCGTGATCGTCCAGCGGTCGTTCCGCCCCCGCGCCGCGCGCTTCGCCTCGCGCACCCGGCCGTTCCCGACCTGGAACGCCCGGTCGCGCAGCACCAGGTGGTCGAGGCGCCCCGGGAAGTTCTCGCTGAACACGAGTTCGAAGCTGAACAGCTTGCGCCCATCATGCTCGGCCGGCATGCCGGCGAACGCTGCCGTCAGCGGCGGCGGCACTGCGACAATGGTCCCGGCCGCCTCGCCGTCGCCGAGCGTCGCGCCGATAGGACTGGAAAGCGTGAGCGAGATCGTCTCGTTGACCTCGGCCGCCGCGTCGGCCAGCGCCGCCACCCGCACGGTGGCGGCAGTTTCCCCGGCGGCAAAGGTCAGCGTGCCCGCGGCCGCCGTGTAGTCCGTCCCGGCCGTCGCCGTACCGTCGGCCGTCGCGTAGTTCACCGTCACCGGCGCGTGCGCGGCGTGGCTCAGCGTCACCGCGAACGCCAGCGTCCCGCCCTCGTGGGCCGTCGCGTCGGCGACGCTCACGGCAGGCGGCGGCCCGGCCACGGTCGCCGAGATTGCGTGCGCGAGCGTCCGGCCGGCCTCGGTCGCGACGGCGCCGGCCGGCAGCGTGATGGTCACGTCGCCGTGGGAGTCCGAGCGCACCGTGATCGTCCAGCGCCGGTTCCCGCCCTGGACCGCGCGCGCGGCGCCGCGCACCCGGCCGTTCTCAACGACGAACGCGTCGTCCCGGAGCGTCCGGTAGTCGAGGCGCCCCGGGAAGTCCTCGTCGAACACGAGGTCGAAGCTGAACAGCGACTTGCCGTCGTGCGCCGCGGGCGCGCCCTCGAATGCGGCGGTCAACGGCGGGGGCGACGGGTCGCGCGTCGGCACGCGCTCGCAGTCCCGCGCCCGGTCGTTCGTCACCGCCCGGAACTCGAACCCGTCCGCGTCCGTGCCGTCGAGGCCCTGGAGCGGGGAGGTGCCGGGCTTCGCGTAGGTGACCGTGAAGGGTGTCGTTACCGCGCAGTCGAAGACCGAGCCATCCAGGCTCAACACCACCGTCCTGCCCTCCACCGTTACGGAGGCAATGCGATAACTGGATTCCGAGCGGTCGGCCGCCTGGTCACCGGACCCCAGCGTCTGGTGTAGAGAGAATGCCCCCGGCGTCGGCACGCTGCCCGGGTCCAGGGGCAGGTTGTAGGTCAGCGCCAGACGGGCGAGCTTGACCGTCGCCGAGCGCAGGACCGGCTTGCCGGACGCCGCGGCCGTCAGGGTCCGTTCGAAAGCAGCCACGGCGTTGCCCGCCCGGTCCCGGATCGGGTTCGTCCCCGGCGTGTAGGACACCGCGACCCGCGACCCGGCGCCGGCCCCGGCGTTCAGCGTCAGCACCACCGAGGCGTCCTCGACGGCAACGGCGGAGACGGTCGCAGCGGCGCCGGCCACGCTCACCGCGAAGTCCCCCGCCGCCGGCACCGAGCCCGGGTCCAGCGCCTCGGCGAACGACAGCACGGCCATGGTCCGGGCGGGGCTGCTCTCCGTCTGGGAGACCTCGACGTCGAGCAGCGTCGGCGGCACGCCGTCGTGCACCGTCTCGATCCAGAAGGAGAACGACGGTACCTCGGGGTTGTCGGCGGCGGCGCCGCGGAGCGGGTCGCCGCCCGGCTCCGGGTAGGTCGTGTAGGTCGGCGGGTATTCGCCCGGCTTCGTGTAGTTCACCCTGAGCCGGTCGGCGGCCGGCACGGCCTTGACCAGCCGCACGCTGACCGTCTTCCCGCTGACGGTCGCCGTACCCGTGCCCTGGGAGGTGCTCACGATCACGAAGGCGTCGCCCGGCGGTGGGGAGGTCTCGTCCAGCGCCCGGTCGAAGACCAGCCGCAGCTCCCGCCCCACCACGGACCCGCGCAGCGGCGAGGGCGCCGGCCCGCCCGGCGTGTCGTTCCGCACCGCCAGCTCCCTGAAGGGAGGCACCGGGTTGCCGTGCGGGTCCCTGAGCGGCGTGTCGCCGTCGTAGTACAGCGTGACGGTCTCCTGGCCGGGGCGTGCCGCGTGGCTCAGCGTCAGGGTCAGCGTCGCGCCGCTCAGGGACACCGCCCGGGGGTGCTGGGCAACGTCGATGCCGCCGGCGCCGAGCACGGAGAGGCTGTACCGCATCGCGCCCGTGTCGACCGACGTGTCCAGGGTCTCGTCGAAGGTCACCGCCAGCGTGTCGCCGTTCACCGCCGCGCCGGTGGGCCGCGGCCCCCGGACGCTGGTCCGGCCGCCGTCCACCCTCGCCTTCGGGTCGCCCTCGGTCTTGAGGCCGCCCTTCGTCCTGTTCGCGGCAATGCCGCTGTTCACGCCGGTGACGGTCGCGCTGCCCGGCGTGAACAGCACGGTGTCGTTCGCCCCGGTCTGCACCCACACCCCGTCCGAGTCGGTGTCGCCGTCCGCGACCGTGTACGCGAAGCGCAGCACCGTGTCGCCGTAGCGCACGCTCTGCAGCGTAGCCGTCCTCCTGCTGTTGTCCGGATCGCCGTCGTCCTCGCCCAGGTCGAGACGCACCACCACGTTCGCGTCGCCGCCGACCCGGACCGGCTCGTTGAACACCACGTCCACGAGGATCGTCTCGCCCCGGATGTAGGTGTCGTACCCGCCGCGGCCGTTCGCGTCGTGGCTCGGCCACGAGACGATTTGCACCCGGTCGATCTTCGGCGCCGGCGGCGCGGCCGTCGTGGCACCGGCCGAGGCGGACCACGGCCCCTCGCCGTCGGCGGTCTCCGCGCGCACCTGCACCCGGTAGGCCGTGTTCGCCGCGAGCCCCGTGATCGTCTCCGAGGTGAACGCGCCGGGGTCGGGCGGGCCGTCCGCCTCGCCCTCCTCGATCCAGTCCGCCTCGTCCGCCGGGTCGGCGCTGCCCCGGAAGTAGCGCAGGTCGTAGTCGGTGGCCCCGTCCCGCGCCCGCCAGCTCACCGACAGGCTGCCAGGCGCCGCCCCCGCGCTTACCGTCGGCGGGTCCTGGGCCAGCGCCGGCGAGCCGCCGAACGCCATCAGGCCGCACGCCAGCGCCAGCGCGGCCAGCGGCCGCGGCCAGTGCTTCCCGGCCATTCCGGCCGGCTTTCAGAAGCTCGCGACCGGCGCGGATTCGCACCGGCGCCCGCCAGGCGGGTCGTCGCTCTCCTCGGAAGTATGGGTTTCGTTGAGACTGGGACTGTCAGACGGTGGACGCGAACAACCGGGAACCGTGAACATGTGCGCGTGAGCTCCTGAATACCTGGGTTACTGAAAAGGGTGCGGACTGGAACATGAAAGGGGCGCGGAAAGGAACGCGAACGGCGGGCGGCTTCAATGCCGCGCCGGTCTCGACCGACCGTTTGATGCCCGTGCTTTCCGCCCGTCGCCGCGCACCCGGAATGGAGTCGATCGCTTTCAAAACGGACCCGCTGTTTCCAACCGCATCGCAAATGTACGGCCGACGCACCGCCTGTCCTCCATCGGGAGACCGACGACGGCGCGTCGCCCTTGCACCGGGAGGTGTATATAAGATTATTTGTATCTTGTGTGTGTAATATTGGGAAATAGTTATAGTTTTTTCATAAATTTCCAGAATGTCCGCCCGGGAGCACGGCCCCGCAGCGCCGCCTTGCGACCGGAGCCCGGGGCGCGATCACCCGTTCGACAGCACCGCCGTCACGATCTGCCGGTCGGCCACCATGGACGCGGTGTCCGCGCGGTAGGCGGCCATGTAGTCGGTCTGCATGTGGTGGTCGACGGCTGCCTGGTCGTCATAGACCTCGTAGAGCCGCACGACGTCGGCGGCGCCGTCCGGGACCACGATGTCGAAGCGCTGGCAGGCCGGCTCGTTCTCGAGCACCAGCTGGCGGTGCCGCCTCGCGCGGGCGACGAACTCGTCGCGCCTGCCCTCGGCCATCTTCAATTCCACGAGTAGAACGACGGCGCTCATCCGGATCTCCCTCGGTTGTCGGTTGCCGGGCCAGTCTACGCGCCGGGCGGGGCGTTGTCCCCGGCCGCTTCCAGCGCGATGCGCTCGCGCAGCAGCGCCCGCATCGCGAGCCCCGGCGCATCGACGTTGATGTCGATCCATTCGGCCTCCGGCGCCCTGTCGAGCGAGGCCTGCTGCGCCTCGACGATCGCCACGTCCTCCATGAATATCCGGTAGAAGTCGCGGCGATAGACCTCGTCCATCTCGGCGCTGCCGGTCTTGAAGAGGCGGGCATGGGCGTAGAAGAAATGGGTCGTGGTCGCGGTCTCGGGCGTCGGCGCGTTGAGCGCGTGATAGGCGATCCCCTGCATCCGGTCGCCCTCGAGCGCGCCGCCGCCGACCTCGGCGCTGCCCACGTCGACGTCGATCAGGGCGGGAAGCGCCGCCTCGACGATCATCCAGCGGTCGACATTGCCCTCGAACCCGCCCGCCATCCTGTGGAACGGCGGCGGCTCGACGTCGGGCATCAGCCGGGTCATGACCACCCCGTCGGCGCGCCGCTCGGTCCTGACCGGGAATTCGACCACCGTGTCGCTGCCGATGGTGTCGGGATGGACGTAGCCGACATGGCTGAGATCGAGCAGGTTGTCGGTGATCAGCTCGTAATTGCTCCTGGTGTGGATCGGCTTTCCGCCGTTGCCCGGGACCACCTTCCAGTCGGGATGGTCCATGAACCACCAGTCGGGAATCGCGCCCTCGTCGGCCGCGCCCGCCTCACCCATCCAGATCCACACCCAGCCCCAACGCTCGACCAGCCTGTAGCTTCGGACCGCGGCGCCCGGCGGAACCGCGCTCTGGCCCGGGACGCGGGTGCAGCGCCCCTCGGCGTCGAAGCTGAGCCCGTGATAGCCGCACTGGATCCCGCCATCCACGACCCGGCCCATCGAGAGCGGCAGCTGGCGGTGGCAGCACCGGTCCTCGAGCGCGACCGCGGTTCCGTCCCCGGCGCGGAACAGCACTACCGGCTCGCCCAGCAGCGTCCGGGCGAGCGGCGTATCCGTCACCTCGCCGCCCCACGCCGCGACATACCACGCGTTACGAAGAAACATCGGCGCCTCGCCCGTCGTTAGTCGGCCCGGGACTATAGCCGAGCGCGGCTCCTGCCGCCCCCTTCCGGCGGCGCGGCTTCGGTGGTTTAGTGCGCGCCTGCCCCGGAGGGAGAGACGTGACCCCGCCGCTGCCCGCCATGACCGATGCCGACCCCGCGCTGGTCCGCCGGATCGACGCGCTCAACCGCGCCTACGCGCATGCGATCGACGAGGATGCGCTGGAAGAGTGGCCCGACTTCTTCGCCGAGACCGGGGTTTACCGGATCACCACGCGGGCCAACCACGCGGCGGGCATGCCGGTCGGGCTGATGCTGTGCGAGGGGCGCGGCATGATGGAGGACCGGATCAAGGCGCTGCGCGAGGCCAACGTCTTCGAGCCGCATCGCTACCGCCACCTGATCGACCCGCCGACCGTCGTCATGGCCCGCCCCGGCCGCTGGACCGTGCGCACCAACTTCGCGGTCTTCCGCACCATGCAGATGGCGCGGACGGAGCTGTTCTGCGCCGGGCGCTATCTGGATGTCGTGGTCGAGGCGGCCGCCGAGCTGCGCTACGCCGAACGCACGGCGGTCTGCGAATCCGAGACGATCGACACGCTCATCGTCATCCCGCTCTGAGGGGGCGGGAAGCGGGGTCACGCCTACAGCGCACGGATCGGACCGACAACTTCGCCGCCCAGAGCAGCAGATGGGTGTCGAGCAGCAGCTTCACGCGCCGCCGAGCACCCGGAGATAGACCTCGCGGTCGATGTTGCCGCCGGACAGGATCAGCGCGACCTTGCGGCCTCGCATGGCGTCGCGTTCGCGCATCAGCGCGGCGAGGGGGGCGGCGCCGGCGCCTTCGGCGACGTTGTGGGTGTCGGTGTAGTAGGCGCGCATGGCGTCGGCGATTTCGTCCTCGCTCACCGCGACCACCCGCGCCGCGCCCGCGTTCACGATGGCGACCGCGTCCGCATCCGGCACCCGGCAGGCCATGCCGTCGGCCATGGTGTCGGCCGCGTTGGTCGAGACCGGCCGGCCGGCCTCGAAGGAGAGCGCGTAGGCCGCCGCGCGCTCGGCGCAGACGCCGACGACCTCGCACCCGAGCCCGAGCGCGTCGCGCGCCGCGATGACCCCGCAGATGCCCGAGCCGAGGCCGATCGGCACGTACACGGTCTCAAGGTCCGGCGCCGCGCGGAACAGCTCGAGCGCGTAGGTCGCCGTCCCGTGCACCAGCGGCTCGGCGAAGGAGGCGACCATGTGGAGCCCGCGCGCCTCCGCGAGCCCTTGCGCGTATTCGAGCGATTCCTGGAAGTCGCCGCCGTGGACGACCAGCTCGGCCCCCTGCGCCTCCATCGCGGCGTTCTTCTCCCGGCTGTTGCCGCGCGGCACCACGACGACCGGGATCAGGCCGTTCATGCGCGCCGCCACCGCGACGCTCTGGCCGAAATTGCCCCGCGTCGCGGCGATCACGCCCTCGACCGCCGGCCGTTCGCGGCGCAGCCGGTCCATGTAGACCAGCCCGCCCCGGATCTTGAACGCGCCGGTGGGGGTGTGGTTCTCGTGCTTGACCCAGACATCCGCCCCGGTGCGCGCCGCGAGCAACGGCCAGCGATGCGCCGGCGTCGGCGGCATGACCGCGTGGACGGTCTCCGCCGCCGCTTCGATGGCCGCGAGGTCGGGCAGCATGCGGGACGTCTCCCGGGGAACGTGGGCGCGCAGAATGGCGGCGGGCGCGGCGGCGGGCAAGGGCGGGGCGGCAGGCGGCGTTCGCCCGGCCTGTCATGGTCGGCGGAGGCCGACCATGACGGTGGGAAATTTAGGCGGGGTTCCCCGGCCGGAACGGTGCATCGGGCGGATTCGGGGGTTCGGGAGGCGGTTTCCGCCCGGAATCCGAAGGGAGAAAAAATATCCTGATTTTCGATGTTTACGGACTAATTTATCCTGAAAGGGAATTTTTTGCTTGACTCGGGACGCGTTTTGGGGTAAATTTCGCACAGTCGAGAAGTGGGGGCGCCGGAGAGTCCGGCGCCCCTTTTTCGTGCCCATCCCCCTTGCATCGTCAAACGGAGCACCGGCCCGATGAAGAAACCTGTCGAACACCTTGAACGCGTCGATCCGGCGAGCCTCTGGGCGAGCGAGTCGGGCGATTTCATCCCCTGGCTCGCCATGCGAGAGAACCTGTGCCGGCTCGGCGACGCGCTCGGACTCGATCTCGAACCCGTGGCGCGCGAGGTCATGGTCGGGCGGTTCCGCGCCGATCTCGTGTGCCGCGACCGCGACAGCGGCGCCAGGGTGGTGATTGAGGCCCGGCTCGGGCATTCCGACCATGCCCATCTCGGCCAGCTCCTGACCTATGGCGTGGGCCTCCAGGGCAACATCGCGGTCTGGCTCGCCACTGCTTTCCACGACGAGCATCGCGCCGTCCTCGACCGGCTCAACGAGTGGGACGGCTCGGCGATGCGCTGCTTCGCCGTGGAGTTGCGGACCTGGAGCATCGGCGGCTCCCCGGCCGCGCCGCAGTTCACGGTGATTGCCGGGCCCCGCGACCGGTCCGGCCCCTGCGCCGGGGCCGGCAGGGCGCGCCTTCCGGGGGCTGTCGCGGCGCTGGAGGATCTGGAAGACACCCCGCTCAAGGTCCGCCGACTGAACAGCGGCCTCTCGATGCGGCAATTGGCGAAGTCCGTCGGCATCAGCAGCAGTCATCTGGCGCGGATCGAGACCGGCAAGCGCCAGGGTTCGCCCGCGACGCTGGCGGCCATCGAGAGGGCGCTGGACATGCCGCCCGGCGCGCTCGCCCGACCCGAAGGCGAGCGCTGTGCCATCGATCGCGAAGCCGGCGACGAACGAAGGACCGAAGCATGATCGTCTCGAGCGAGGCCGCCGGGGAGGTACGCACATCGCCGACCGTGCCGGCCTCGTCCCGGGCGAGGCCGCGATGGGCGCAAACCATATCCAGCGACGAGGCGCTCTACGACGAGGCCAAGGCCGAGGGCGGCGAGTTCCTCCCGGCCGAGATGGTCGACCGCCTGCTTGCCGGGGAAAGCCCGATCCGGGTGTATCGGACGTACCGCGGCATGACGCGGAAGCGGCTGGCGGAGGCGGCAGGCATCGATCCCGTCTACCTGACGCAGATCGAGACCGGCAAGCGTACCGGTTCGCCGCGCACCCTCACCGCCATCGGCAGAGTTCTGGATGTCGACCCGGGCGATCTGCTCTGAGACCCGGACCGCGTCCCCGTTCTCCACCCTTCCGCCCCTGCTACACTCGCCTTGAATCATGGGCTCCACCCGCCTACGCTCCCGTCCTGACTGTCAGCATACTGATGAACAGGCCCCGCCAATGAACGCACCGCACGGCCTGACCTCCCCGCCCTGGCGCGTCGGCGTCGACGTGGGCGGCACGTTCACCGATCTCGTGGTCGCCGACGCGGGGGGGCGGACGGCGGTGTTCAAGGTGCCTTCGGTGCCGGAGGATCCGGGCGCCGGGGCGATCGCGGCGGTGGAGAAGGCGTGCGGGGCGCTTGGGCTTTCGCTCGCGGAGTTCCTCGGCGACTGCGCGTTCTTCCTGCACGGCTCGACGGTGGCGACCAACACCCTGCTGGAGGGCAAGGGCGGGCGCGTCGGGCTGCTGACCACGGCCGGGTTCCGCGACAGCCTCGAGGCGCGGCGCGGCCTGCGCAAGGACCCGTGGGACCACCGCACCCCCTACCCGCCCGTGCTGGTGCCGCGCTATCTCCGCCTGCCGGTGCGCGGACGGATCGGCGCCGACGGCGACGAGATCGAGCCGGTCGAGCTCGACGACGTGCGCGCCGCCATCGAGACCTTCCGCGCCGAGGGCGTGGACTCGGTCGCGGTCTGCCTGATCAACAGCTTCAAGAACCCGGCGCACGAGCACGCGGTCGCGGAAGTCGTGCGCCAGTCCGGGCTCTGCCGCTGGGTCTCGGTCTCGGCCGACATCGTGCCGATCATGGGCGAGTACGAGCGCGCGTCCACCATCGCGGTCAACGCCTACGTGATGCCGCGCGTCGCCGACTATCTCGCCGCGCTCGCCGACCGGCTCGCGGCGCTGGGGCTCAAGACCCGGCTCCTGATGCTGCAGAGCAACGGCGGCGCGGCCTCGCTCGACCAGCTGATCGAGCAGCCGGTGAACCTGCTGCTGTCCGGCCCGTCGGCCGGCGTCGGCGCGATCCAGCACCTCGCCAAGGGGCTCGGCGAGGGGAATCTCGTCAGCATGGAGATCGGCGGGACGAGTTGCGACGTGATGCTGATGAGCGAGGGGCGGGTCGCGATCACGGATTCGCTCTCGGTCGCCGACTACGACCTGGTGACGCCCTCGGTCGACATCCACACCGTGGGCGCGGGCGGCGGCACCATCGCGGGTATCGACGCGGCCGGCATGATGTACGCCGGGCCGCAGGGGGCGGGCGCCAGGCCGGGGCCGGCGGCCTACGGGCTCGGCGGCGCCAGGCCCACCGTCACCGACGCGCATCTGGTGCTGGGCCGGCTGCGCCCGGGGCCCTACGCCGGCGGCTCGGTCACGCTCGACCTCGAAGCCGCCGAGCGCGCCGTCGCGGAGAAGGTCGCCGAGCCGCTCGGCATCCCGCTCGCCGAGGCGGCGGCGGGGATAATCCGCATCGTCGAGCAGAACCTGCTGCACGCGGTCGAACGGATATCGATCCAGCGCGGCTACAACCCGGGCCGCTTCACCCTCGTCGCCTGCGGCGGGGCGGGGCCGATGCACGGGGCGAGCGTCGGGCGCATGCTGGGCGCGCGCGCGGTCTACGTGCCGCGCCAGGCCGGCGCCTTCTGCGCGATCGGGATGCAGCACGCCGACGTGCGCCGCGATTTCGTCCAGGTCATCATGCGCGAGCTCGCCGACGGGGTGGGCTCCGCGCTCGCGGACGGCTACGCGGCGCTGGAGACGCAGGGGGCGGACGCGCTCCGCCGCGAGGGGTTCGAGCCGGGCGACACGAGCTTCGGCCACGAGCTCGACCTGCACTACGAGGGCCAGCAATGGGACGTCCGGGTGGCGCTCGCGCCCGACGCCTCGCCCGACGAGATCCGCGCCGCCTTCGAGGCCGAGTACGACCGGCAATACGGCCACACCAACCCGGGCGGGCGGATCAACGTCTCCAACCTCCGGGTGGTCGGCATCGGCAAGCTGCCGCCGCTGGCCGAGATCGTGTTCGAGACCGTCGAGCGCCGGGCCGAGCCCGCGTCCGCGCGCCCGGTCTATGACGAGGCGACCGGCGGCTTCCTCGAGACCGCGATCTACGACGGCGCCGCGATGGAGCCCGGCCACTTCGTCGACGGCCCGGCGGTGATCGAGGAGGAGACCACCACGGTCGTGATAGGCTCCGGCGAGCGGGCGGCGGTGGACAGGCTCGACAACTACCTGATTACCTTCGTGGAGAAGGATTGAAGGGTATCCGTCATGGTTGGAACCGCGGCGAATTTCCCGGCGGCCCGTCCCTCGATACGGCCCTTCGGGCCTGTTCGGGATGAGGGTGTCGCTTGCCGCCCTCACAGCACCCTCACCCTGAGTAGCCGCGAAGCGGCGTATCGAAGGGCGGGAGCGACTTCGCCCGGACCGGAGGCGCAGCGATGAACCTCGACCCCGTCATCCTGGCGCTGACCCAGAACCGGCTCGACCATATCTCGCACCAGATGGGCTGGGTCATGGTCCGCACCGCCCGCAGCCCGATCTTCAGCCAGGCGCACGATTTCTCCTGCTTCATCGCCGGGCCCAACGGCGAGGTGGTGAGCCAGGCCGACGGAATCCCGATCCATACCGGGAGCGGTGGGTTCGGCGTGCGCGCGATCCTGCGCGATTTCGGCGACGTCATGGCGGAAGGCGACGTCTACCTCCTCAACGACCCCTGGCAGGCGGGCGGCAACCACCTGCCCGACTGGGTGATCGCCAGGCCGATCTTCGCCGACGGGGCGTTCGTCGGCCTCACCTGCAACCGGGCGCACCAGTCCGACATCGGCGGCGGGGCCGCGGGCGCCTACAACCCGTCCGCGACCGAGGTGTTCCACGAGGGCATCCGCCTGCCGGTGCTGCGCCTGGTCGAGGCGGGCACGATGCGGGACGACCTCTGGAAGTTGCTGATGCTCAACACCCGCACGCCGCACCTGCTGGACGGGGACCTGCGGGCGATGCTGGGCTCGACCCGGATCGGCATGGAGCGCGTCGCCGCGCTCGCCGACGAGCTCGGGCCCGAGACCACGCTCGACTATTTCACCGGCGTGCTGGACCACGCCGACCGCTGCGTCCGGGCCGAGATCGCGAAGATGCCGGACGGGGTCTACGAGGCCGAGGACCGCTCGGACAACGACTGCTTCGAGCTGCGCGACGTGACGGTGCGGGTGAGGGCGACGATCGAGGACGACCGGCTGGCCATCGACTTCACAGGCACCGACGACCAGATCCGGGGCTTCAAGAACTCGTCGCTCGGCAACACCCACTCGGCGGTCTACACCGCGCTCGCCTCCTTCCTCGATCCCTCCCTGCCGCACAACGAGGGCGCGTTCCGCTGCGTCGACATCCATGCGCCGGAGGGCAGCATCGTCAACGCCGAGGAAGGCGCGCCGACAACGATGTGCACCGTCTTCTTTGCGCACGAGATCATCCACGCGGTGTGGAAGGCGCTCGCCCAGGCCGACCCGGCGCGGGGCTGCGCCGGCTGGGCCAAGAACGTCTTCGGCATCTCGGTCGGGCGCGAGGCGAACGGCAACCGCTACGTCTTCTATCACGGCGCGGCGGCGGCCGGCGCCGGCGCGGTGGACGGGCGCGACGGGTTCAACCAGATCGGCCATGTCTGCACGCTGGGCGGGCTCACCATGCCCAACGTCGAGGTCTACGAGCAGCTCTACCCGGTGCGCTTCCACCGCCAGGAGTTCCGCCTGGACGCCGCCGGGCCGGGGCGCTGGCGGGGCGGCTCGGGCGCCGATTACGAGGTGGAGATCCTGACCGATGCGACCCATTCCTTCCGGGGCGAGGGGCTGGACTACGAGACCGGCTATGGGGTGAACGGCGGCGGCGGCGGCGCGCCGGGCCGCATGCATCTCCGCTTCGCCGACGGGAAGACGCAGAAGGCGCCCAAGTTCGGGCTGGAATCGACCGGCCCGGTGCGGTTCGTGACGCAATCGCCCGGCGGCGGCGGCTGGGGCGATCCGCTGGAGCGCGAGCCCTCCAGCGTGCTGAGGGACTTCCGCGACGGCATCGTGTCCGGCGAGACCATGCGCGGCGTCTACGGCGTGGTCGCGGCGGACGGTGGCCGGGCGGTCGACGAGGACGCGACCGGAGCGCTCCGGGCGGAGATGCGGAACGGGGGCGGGTAGGGCCTTCCCATGTTCGAAGAGCTCGGGTTCGAGGAGCTGACGCCGGTCGCGGCGTCGGTGCTGCTCGGGCTCGTACTCGGCCTCGCCTATGCGTGCTGGCGCAACGGAGCGCCTTCTGCCTGCGCCGCTCCATGGTCGGGCGGTGGCGCGAATGTCTGCCGGCGGCGGGGGTCTGGGCGATGGGACTCGCCTGCGCGATCGCCGGGACGAGGCTCGCCATCGCCGCCGGGCTGATCTCGTTCGAGGAGCACCGTTTTCTCGCCGCCGACCTGCCGTTGGCTTCGGTGCTGGTGGGCGGCGCGCTGTTCGGCGCGGGCATGGTGCTGACCGGGGGCTGCGCGTCGCGCCTGACGGTGCTGGTCGGCACGGGCAACCTGCGCGCCCTCCTGGTGCTGGTCGTCTTCGCGGTCGTCGCGCTGGCCGCGATGAAGGGCGCGCTCGCGCCGCTGCGCACCGCTCTCGGCGCGGCTTCGATACCGGGCGGCGGGACGTCGCTCGCGGCGCTTCCGGGCGGCGAGGTCTGGCCGTTCGGGCTCGCCCTCGTCCTCGCCCTGTTCGCCGTCCGCTCCGGCGCGCGGATCCCACATCTGGCGATGGCGGCGGGGATCGGGGCGCTGGTGCCGCTCGGCTGGGTCGGGACCGGGTTCCTGCTGCTCGACGATTTCGACCCGATCCCGATGCAGTCGATGGGCTTCACCGGACCGATGGCGGACACGCTGTTCTGGACCGTGGCGGCGACCTCGATCCCGGCCGGCTTCGGCGCCGGGCTGGCGGCGGGCGTCGTCGCCGGCAGCCTCGCCGCGGCGCTGGCGGCGGGCGAGTTCCAGTGGCAGAGCCTGGAGGGGCCGCGGCAGACCGGGCGTTACATGGCGGGCGCCGCGATGATGGGGATCGGCGGCGTGCTCGCGGGCGGCTGCACGGTCGGCGCCGGCCTCTCCGGCGTCTCGACCGCGAGCCTCGCCGCCCTCATCGCGCTCGCCGCGATGGCCGCTTCGGCGCGGGCCACCGGGATCGTGCTGGCGGGGCGGTAGGCGCCCTCCGCGATCAGCTGAACATGTCGTCGGAAATGGCGGCGTACCAGCCGATCGACTCCTTATAGGTCGCCTTGCGGAGCTCCGCGTCCTCCCCGGTCTTGGAAATGAAGCCGCTGGTCTTGGCGATCTTCGCGTCCGTCGCCTTGTAGGAAGCGCCGACCTTCACCCCGTCGTCGGTGCCGATCAGAGACCAGCAGGTGTTGGAAAAGCGCGCCGGGAACGTCTTGGAGCCGGTCAGTGCGCCGCGCACCGCCATGGCGCAGACCTTGGCCTGGCTGTTGGCGGAGAAACCGGATTTCGGCATGTCGCCCTGCAGCGAGGCGTCGCCCAGCACGTGGATATTGCCGTCCGCCCGGCTCTGCATGGTGTGCGGCACCACCGGCGCCCAGCCCGACTTGTCGGTGACGCCGGCGATCCCCGCGATCCGCCCGGCCTGCTGCGCCGGGATGACGTTGCAGACATCGACCTTGGTCGCCTCGCCGTCGACCACGACTTCCATCGAGGCGGGCCTGACTTCGACCTTGTCGCCGCCGAAATCGGGTCCGACGCGCTCGATCATCCCGGGGTAGTGACGCTGCCAGCCGTCCTCGAACAGGCCCTGCTTGGAGAACTTGGCCTTGGGGTCGACGATCAGGATCTTCGCCGTCGGGTTGGATTGCTTGAGCGCATGGGCCACCATCGAGATCCGCTCGTAGGGACCCGGCGGGCAGCGGAACGGGTTGGGCGGCGCGACCATGCAATAGACCCCGCCCTGCCGCATGGCGGCGACCTGGGCCTTGAGCAGCTGGGTCTGCGAGCCTGCCTTGTAGGCGTGCGGCATGCGGTTCTGCTGCGCGAGACTCCAGCCCGGGACCGAGCCCGGTCGGAAGTCGATACCGGGCGAGAGCACCAGCCGGTCGTAGCCGAGGCTGCCGCCGCCGGCGAGCCCGACCGCGCGCTTGTCGCGATCGACCGAGACCGCCCAGTCGTGCACGACGTTGATCCCGTGATTCGCCGCGAGCGCGCCGTAGGTGTGGCCGATCGAGGCGAAATCGAGGAAGCCGCCGAGATAGAGGTTGGAGAAGAAGCAGCTGTAATAGGCGCGGCTCGGATCGACCAGCGTCACGTCCACGGCGCCCTTCGAATCCCTCGCGATATAGCGCGCGGCCGTCGCGCCACCCGCGCCGCCGCCCACCACCACGACGCGCGGGCGCGCCTGGCCCAGCACCGCGGGCGCGGCGAGCGCCGTCGAGGTGGCGGCGGTCGCCGCCAGGAACCGGCGCCGGCTCAGCCCGTCCTTGTCATTCCGTTGTTTCATCGCGCTTCCCCCTCTTTTCACGGGCCGTCCTCCGCCCGGTGGAAATGCGCGGCAAGGGCGGCGATCTCCTCGTCCGACAGGCGTCCGGCGACCATTTGCATCGCGGGATGCACCCTCTTGCCGCGCTTGTAGGCATGCAAGGCTATCACGAACTCCTCGGGCGGCCATCCGGTTATCGAGGGGATGCCCTCCTCGCCGCCGCCCGGCCGATGGCAGGTGGTACACTCGCCCGCCAGATAGGCGCCGTACTCGGGATCGCCACGGATCGCGAGGAGCTTCGGGTCGAGCCCGTACTCCTCGGGCGTCACGGTGGGCTCCGCGGCCGGCAGATCGGACCGGGCGCCGGAAAACCCGCGCAGCCAGGCGAGCAGCGCCGCCCTGTCGTCCTCCCCCTTCATCCCCTTGAAGCTCATCCGCGAACGCGCCACCACGGCGCGGGGTTCGGCGAGGAACGCATCGAGCGTCGCCCCGGTCCACACCAGCCCGCCCGAGCCCGCCGCCTTCATCGCCCGGGAGTAGCGGTAATCCGCGAGCGAGCCGGCCGCGCGGCCGAACAGATCGTTGAGATGCGGCCCGATCCGGTGTTTCGCCCCGCCGCCCACCTGGTGGCAGCGCTTGCACTCGCCGTAGAGCGCCTTGCCGCGCCCGGCATCGGCGCCCCACGCCGCGGCGGGGAGGCTCACGATCAGCGCCAGGGCGAGCAGCGCGGAGACGGTCTTTTTCAGCCCGTCACGGTCGGCGAAGGCCGACCGTCCACGTTTTGTTTTCGTTGTTCCGTCGGCACGAAAAAACTCGT
>JAJDVM010000267.1 GCA_022826125.1 Defluviicoccus sp. | reverse complement strand
CCGTCGCCGCGGATCTCCGCCTGACGGAACCCGAACCGCCCCTCGACCGGGCGCGCTGTAGTGCCGACCTTTGAGAGGTCAATCGAGGAAAATCAATGGGTTAACATCCTCAAAACCCCCGAGTTGCGGAAGTCGGGGTAGTTCCCCGGGATGCTGACCTGCTCGAGGCCGTTGCCCGGGTTATTGTCGGTGTCCTCATTGTTCGGATAGGCTTGGCGGAGACTACCCTCCTCGGGGTCTTGCGGCTGCGGGAACTTTGTTGGGTCCGCGGTCCTCGCCGAGAAGGTCGCGCCCGCACCGCCAAGACCCAGAGGGTCTATGGTGGTGGTTGAATCCGCGGGCGCCGTCAGGGCATCGGCAACCGTACTCGCGTACAGACTGGGAGTGGTCGCGTCGCCATCCCAGTTGTAGAACTGGATCCGCGTCGCCGGCTCCTTGTCCGTGTAGACGACGAGATGATTCGTCCCAACACCTCTAACAGCCTGCGTGAGACGCGAGCCTGCCCAGTTCCCGTTCGGTAGTGCCGGGTCATCGGCTGCCGAGTATCCAGTCGACGTAACTCTGGCCGGTCCGCTTCCGCCTCGCGTGATGATGATCTCATCTTCATCCAAAGCACCGGCCGTATTCGTAGCTGGCAGGTTCGCAGCCGCCTCGAGCGCCCGGTCCTCGCCGATCACCCGATCCCGGCGCGTCAGCATCGCCGCCGCTTGCATGTCGGCCTCGTCCTTCTTGGCCTGGGCAACCTGCACCATCGCGTCGTCCGAAAGCGCGGCCGTCGCCTCGCCGCCGGTGCTGGTCGCGGACCCGTCCGCCATGACCTCGACCTCGCAGGCATCCCCGCCGGCCGGGCATGAGAAGATCACGCCGTTGTTGGTAGCGCTCTCGCCCGCCGCGATGGTCATCATGCCGGCGCTGGGCGCGTTGTCCTCGTCCAGGTACATCCCGTCCGGGATCGTCACTGCTGCCATGGGAGGCGGCATCGGCATCGGGTCCGTCGTCGTGGGCGTGTCGGCAGTATCGTCGCCGCCGCCCCCGCCGCCGCAGGCCGCGAGGCCGAAGGCAAGGGCCGCGACCGCCGCGGCCGTCGTCAATTTTCTGTACATAGACATCCTTCGAGGCTCTCCTCATTTTGAAGAGGCCTCGTAAGGACGCCTCGTAAGCGCCGATTCGGCGGCCCGGACGGGGCGTTTCGGCGACGGGAACCCGCTCAAACCCCGCCCGGCGCACGGTTCCCGGACCGCCCGCGCGGGACGCCCGGGCAGCGCGTTCCGGGACGGCGGGCGATTACTGCGATTACCGACCGGGACCGGACGATGACGCGGCGAGGCGCCCCTCACCCCGACCCTCACCCCGCCGGGGAGAGGGGGATTCATGCGGTGCCGCTCCCTCTTTTCCTTCCCCCCTCCCGCTCGGGGGAGGGCGGCGGGCCGTCCCTCGATACGGCGCTTCGCGCCTACCCCGGAACGGGGTCCGGGGCATGCTCGGGATGAGGGGGTTCTGGGGGCGCGGGCGGCCTTCACATATAAGCCGCGACGGGAACGGGTTTGATCGGGGGGGCGATCCCTGCGATCATCGGCTCCCATGACGAGCGCCGCGCAGCACATGCCGGGCCGCCTCGCGCCGGAGCAGGTCGCGTTCTATCGCGAGCACGGCTATCTCGCGCCGTTCCGGGCGCTGGACGGCGACGAGACCGCCGCCATGCGCGCCTCGCTCGATGCGTTCGAGGCCGCGCGCGGGTTCTCGGCGGGCGACATCCACATGAAGGGGCATCTCTGCTTCCCCTGGTCGCACGCGCTCGCCGCGCGGCCCGAGATCGTCGACCCGGTGGAGGACCTGATCGGCCCGGACATCCTGCTCTTCGCCTCGAAGTTCTGGATCAAGCCGCCGCGCTCGGGGCGGTTCGTCTCGTGGCATCAGGATTCGGCCTATTTCGGGCTCGATCCGCACGCGCTGGCGGCGGTCTGGATCGCGCTGACCGACAGCGACCGGGCCAATGGCTGCATGCGGGTGATCCCGGGCTCGCACCTCGGGACCGCCCACTGGCACCGCGAGACGCCGGACGACGACAATCTGCTGGGGCGCGGCCAGACCATCGAGGGGCTGGACGAATCGAAGGCGGTCGACCTCGAGCTGTCGGAGGGCGAGTTCTCGATCCATCACGAGCGCACGGTGCACGGCTCGCTGCCGAACCGGACCGACGGGCCGCGCATCGGGCTGGCGCTGTTCTACATCCCGACCTCGGTGCGCTCGACGATCGGACGGCGCGCGGCGACGCTGGTGCGCGGGGTCGACCGGTTCGGGCACTGGGACGACGAGCCGGTGCCGGAGGTCGACGGCGATCCCGCGATCCTCGACTACATGCGCGCCGCGCAACGCCGCTACCACGACCCGGCCTATACGCAGGAGGCGAGCGGGGGCTAGGGGGCGCCCGGCCCTCCCCCGGCCCCTCCCGCAAGCGGGAGGGGAGAAGATAAGGAGGAGGGAGGCGCGCGAGTCCGGGGGCCTTTCGGGCGACAGCCGGATCGCGCCCGGTCAACCCCCCGAAACGTGCGCGATCGCGACCATCGAGACGACGGCGAGCGTCACGCCGGCGTTGAGCCTCCACATGCCCTTCCTGCGCGCGGCGTCGGGCAGCGACCGGTTGGTCATCGCGGCGAAGCCCTGGAAGCCGAGCAGGACCCCCACCCCCAGCATCAGCCCGAGGACCGGCGCTTCCCAGCTCATCAATCTTCCGGGTCGGGCGGGCTGTCGGGGGATTCGTCGGTGGGCTCCCCGCCGAGCGCGACCAGCGATTCCCTCACCTCGGCGAGCGCGCGGTCGAGCGGCGCCTCGTCGGTGCCGCGCAGAACGACGCTGACCCCGAAGCGGCGCTGGCGCATCGCGGGGTAGCTGCCGATGTCGATATCGGGGTGGCGCTCCTGCACCTCGCCGAGCGCCTCGGCGATCGCGCCCTCGGGGAGATGGACGTGGACCGCGCGCGCCCGCATCCGCGAGCCGCCCGAAAGGTGGTGCTTCATCCCGTCGAACATCGCCCGCATGATCTGCGGCACGCCGGCCAGGACGAACACGTTCTCCTTGCGGTAGCCGGGCGCGGCGCTCACCGGGTTGGCGATCAGCTCGGCGCCCTCGGGGAAGGTCGCCATCCGCATCCTGGCCTCGTTCATCTCGCCGCTGCGCAGGTAGGAGCGGATGAGCTCGACCGTCTCCGGGTCGCGGTACATGCCGACGCCGAACGCCTCGGCGACGCATTCCGACGTGATGTCGTCGTGGGTCGGCCCGATCCCGCCGGTGGTGATCACGTAGTCGAACGCCGCGCGGCACTCGTTCACCGTGTCGACGATCTTCTTGCGGTCGTCCGGCACGATGCGGACCTCGCGCAGCCGGATGCCGAGCGACTCCAGCCCCTTGGCGAGATAGTTGACGTTCTTGTCCTGGGTGCGCCCGGACAGGATCTCGTTGCCGATAACCACGACGCAGGCGGTGACGATTCCCGGTTCGGCCATTGCAACTCCGGAGCGGCGCAAGCGGGCGGCATATTACGCGGGCGCCCGGGGCCTGTCGAAGGGCGGGCGCGAGGAACGGGTGGACCGTTCGCGCGGCGCCGCCGTATAAACGGGGCCATGACCGACCGCTGGGGACGCGCCGAGGCGTCGCGGGAGCCTGTGCCGCATGTGCCGATCCACGGGCCGGACGCGTTCGCTGCGATGCGGCGGGCGGGCCGGCTCGCCGCCGAGGTGCTCGACTTCATCGCCCCCCATGTGGTGCCGGGCGCGACCACCGGCGCGCTCGACACGCTGTGCCACGAATTCATCGTCGAGCGCGACGCGGTCCCGGCGCCGCTCAACTATCGCGGCTTCCCGAAATCGATCTGCACCTCGGTCAACCATGTCGTCTGCCACGGCATCCCGGGCGACAAGGTGCTGAAAGACGGCGACATCGTGAACATCGACATCACGGTGATCCTCGACGGCTGGCACGGCGACACCAGCCGCATGTTCCCGGTCGGCCGCGCCGGGGTGAAGGCGCGCCGTCTGATGGACGCGACCTACGAATCGCTGATGCGCGGGATCGCGGCGGTGCGGCCCGGCGCGACGCTGGGCGATATCGGCCACGCGATACAGAGCTACGTCGAGAGCCAGCGCTTCTCGGTGGTGCGCGATTTCTGCGGCCACGGGCTCGGGCGGATCTTCCACTGCCCGCCGAGCGTGCTCCATTACGGCCGGCCGGGCGAAGGGATGCGGCTCGCCGAGGGCATGTTCTTCACCATCGAGCCGATGGTGAACGCCGGGCGCTACGAGACCAAGATCCTGTCCGACGGCTGGACGGCGGTGACCAAGGACCGCTCGCTGTCGGCCCAGTTCGAGCACTCGCTGGGCGTGA
>JAJDVM010000218.1 GCA_022826125.1 Defluviicoccus sp. | reverse complement strand
TGTCGAATGCCGCCATCATGGGTCCCGAACGGACCGCCATCTCGCCGATCTCGACCCGCGGCATGTTGTGCATGCCGAAGACCTGCTCCATCGGGAACTTGTCGAACAGACCCTCCTCGACCATCACCCGCGCGCCGCCCTCGTTCTCTTCCGCCGGCTGGAAGATGAACCGGACCGTGCCGGCGAAATTGCGCGTCTCGGCGAGATACTTGGCGGCGCCCAGCAGCATCGACGTGTGCCCGTCATGCCCGCAGGCATGCATCTTTCCGGGCGTTTGCGAGCGGTGATCGAAGTCGTTCTTCTCTTCGATATGGAGCGCGTCCAGATCGGCGCGGAGCCCGATCGACGGCCCCTCCCCGCGCGCGCCGGCGAGCGTGCCCACCACCCCGGTCCCGGCGAGGCCGCGATGGATCTCGATGCCGAACTCGGTCAGGCGGTCGGCGACGAATTGAGACGTCCGATGCTCCTCGAAGGCGGTCTCGGGATGGGCGTGAATGTCGCGGCGCCACCCCGTCATCTCCTCGTGGAACTCGGCGATGCGGTTGATGATCGGCATGCCGGATGGTCCCCGCGCCGCCCCGCCCTGTCAAGCGGACGGGGGGTTCGGGCGGCGCTTACGACTTTGGAGCGGTATCGAACAGGTTGACGATCGTCAGGCCCTCGATGCGGCGGCCGGCTTGCATGTCCTCGGTCAACAGCGTGTCGCAGCCGGCTTCGAGCGCCGAGGCGAGGATCAGCGAGTCGTGGAACTCGAAACGGTGCCGCCGGGCGAGCGCTACGGCCGCCTCCCAGGTGTCGATGCCGACCGGGCGAACCGGATCGAGCGCGGCCCGCACGTCTTCCACCGCGTCCGCGATCTCGTGCCATTCGAGGCGGAACTTGCGGCGGAGCACGGCGCTGAACTCATTCACCACCTGAACGCTGATCGTCCCGCCGGACAGGATCGCCTGTCTCGCGATCTCGCCCTTCGGGTCGGCGGACTGCGCGTAGATCAGCAGGTTCGTGTCCAGGAAAGCGCTCACCGGAGGTTGGCGTCATCGCGGTCGAAGACATAGTCCGCCGGCAGCGGCAAGGCGCGCGCGCGCATCCGCTCGACCGCCCGCGCCCGCCTTCGGTCCTTCGCGAGCACCACCCGTTCCGCCGTGGCGGAGACGATTTCCAGCCGGTCGCCGGACTTCAGATCGAGGCCGTCGACCACCGACCTCGGCAGCCGGACGGCGAGGCTGTTGCCCCACTTCGATACCAGCATCGTCTCGTCTCCGATATCTATTGACAGACAATATTATATTGAAATGTATATCCAAGGCTCAAGGCCGGCGTGGCCCTTGGATCGGCGTGCCTATGCGCGTACAAACGGGGCCGCCGCGGCACCGGTCGGGACGTTCGGGGACAGATGGAAGAGTACAGGGAAATCCGCGACGCCGTCGCCAGGCTGTGCGCCAACTATCCGGGCGAATACTGGCGCGAGCTCGACCGCGACCGGACCTATCCGACCGCGTTCATCAGGGACCTGACGGATAACGGCTACCTCTCAGTGCTGATCCCGGAGGAATACGGCGGCAGCGGGCTCGGCATATCGGCGGCGGCCGCGATCCTCGAGGAGATCCAGAAATCGGGCGGCAACGGCGCGGCCTGCCACGCCCAGATGTACACGATGGGAACCGTGCTGAGGCACGGCAGCGAAGCGCAGAAGAGCGAATACCTCCCGAAGATCGCCTCGGGAGGCCTCCGCCTCCAGGCCTTCGGCGTCACCGAGCCCACCAGCGGCACCGACACGCTCAGCCTCCGGACGACGGCGGTGCGGGACGGCAATGACGGCTACGTGGTCAACGGGCAGAAGGTCTGGACCTCGCGGGCGGAGCATTCCGATCTCATGCTGCTGCTCGCCCGCACCACGCCGAAGGAAGACGTCGAGAGGCGCACCGAGGGGTTGTCGGTCTTCATCGTCGACATGCGGAAAGCGCTTGGGAACGGGCTCGAGATCCGGCCGATCCGCACGATGATCAACCACGCGACGACCGAGATCTTCTTCGACAATCTGCGCATCCCGGCCGACAGCCTGGTCGGTGAGGAGGGCAAGGGCTTCCGCTACATCATCGACGGGATGAACGCCGAGCGCATCCTGATCGCCGCCGAATGCATCGGCGACGCGCGCTGGTTCATCCAAAAGGCCAGCGAATACGCCGGCGAGCGGCGCGTGTTCGACCGGCCGATCGGCCAGAACCAGGGCGTCCAGTTCCCGATCGCCGAGGCTTACGCGAAGACCGAGGCGGCGGACCTGATGGTGAAGAAGGCGGCGGCGCTGTTCGAGGCGGGCGAGCCCTGCGGCGAGCAGGCCAACATGGCGAAGTACCTCGCGTCCGAGGCGTCCTGGCAGGCGGCCGACATGTGCATGCAGACCCATGGCGGCTTCGCCTTCGCCGAGGAGTACGACGTCGAGCGCAAGTTCCGCGAGACCCGGCTCTACCGGATCGCGCCGATCTCCAACAATTTCGTGCTCTCCTACATCGCCGAGCACGTTCTCGGCCTGCCGAGGTCGTATTGACGGGGCGCGGCGCGATGCGGCCGCTGGACGGCCTGCTGGTGGTGTCGATGGAACAGGCGGTGGCCGCGCCCTACTGCTCGTCCCGCCTCGCCGACGCGGGCGCGCGGGTCATCAAGATCGAGCGAGAGGGCGGCGATTTCGCGCGCAAATACGACAGATTCGCCGGCGGCGAGAGCGCCTATTTCGTCTGGCTCAACCGCGGCAAGGAGTCGCTCACCGCCGACATCAAGGACCCGGACGACCGGGCGCTGCTCTACCGCATCCTCGGCAAGGCGGACGTGTTCATCCAGAACCTCGCCCCGGGGGCCGCCGCGCGGGCGGGGTTCGATTCGGGCGATCTGCGCGCGCGCAACCCCCGGCTGATCGCGGTCGACATCAGCGGCTACGGATCGGACGGCGCCTATGCCGACATGAAGGCCTACGACCTCCTCGTGCAGGCGGAGTCCGGTCTCAGTTCGGTTACCGGCGGACCTGAGGGACCTGGGCGCGTCGGGGTCTCGGTCTGCGACATCGCCTGCGGCATGTACAGCTACATGGCGATCCTCGAGGCGGTGATCGCGCGCGCCGAGACCGGCGAGGGCTGCACCATCGAGACCTCGCTGTTTTCCGGCATGGCCGACTGGATGACCGTGCCGCTGCTGCACTGGGAATCCGACGGCGAGGGCCCGCCCCGGATCGGGCTCAACCACCCCTCGATCCACCCCTACGGCGCCTATCCGACCAGGGGCGGCGCGCCGATCCTGATCGCGATCCAGAACGAGCGCGAGTTCGTCCGCCTCTGCGCGGAGGTGCTGGAGCGCCCGGACCTGCCGGACGATCCCCGCTTCGAGAGCAACATCGCGCGGCTCGACAACCGCGAGCCGTTCGACGCGATCGTGAAAGAGGTCTTCACCGGGATCGGGCGCGACGCGCTGATCGCGCGGCTGCGGGAGGCGAAAATCGCCTTCGGCGAGGTCAACGACGTCGGCGGCCTCGCGCGCCACCCGGCGCTGCGCCGCAGCGGAATCGGCATCCCGGGCGGAGCGATCGACATCGTCGCGCCGCCGGCCAGGATCGACGGGGGTTCGCGGGACCTCGGCCCGGTGCCGGAAGCCGGCGCCGATTCCGAGGCGATCCGCAGGGAGTTCGCGGCGTGAGCGCGCTGGACGAAGCGCTGGAACGCGCGCGCGGCTGGATCGGGCGGAGCGAGACCGCGACCGGGCCGATCGCGGCCGCCCCGGCGGACATCCTCGCCGCCACTTTCGACCGCGACGACCCGCCGCTGAAGGACGGCGATCCGATCCCGCCGGGCTGGCACTGGTACTATTTCCCGGAAGTCGTGAAGCTCTGCGAGACCGGGCCGGACGGCCACAAGGCCAAGGGCGGCTTCATGCCCCCGGTGCCGCTGCCGCGCCGGATGTGGGCCGGGGTCAGGATGCGCTTCGACCGGCCGCTCCGGGTCGGCGAGACGGCGCGGCGGGTCTCCACGATCGCCGACGTGGCGCCGAAGAGCGGACGCTCCGGCACGCTCTGCTTCGTCACCGTCCGCCACGAGATCTTCGGCGAGGACGGCCTCGCGACCTACGAGGAGCACACCACCGTCTATCGCGAAGCCGATGCGGGCAGCGGGGCCGACGCGCCGGCGCCCCGCGAAGCGCCGGACATCGAGACCGTGTGGTCGCGCGAGATCGAACCGACCCCCGTATTGCTGTTCCGCTATTCGGCGCTGACCATGAACAGCCACCGGATTCACTACGACCGCGACTACGTGACCGGGGTCGAGGGCTATCCGGGCCTGCTGGTCCACGGCAACCTGATCACGACGCTGCTCCTCGACCTGTTCCGCCGCGCGCGGCCCGAGGCGACGCTCAGGACCTACGCGGTGCGCGCACTCGCGCCGCTGTTCGACGGAACGCCGTTCACCGTCGCGGGCGCGCCGGGCCCGGGCGAAGGTGAAGGCCGGCTGTGGGCCCTCACCCCGGCGGGCGGGATCGCCCAGTCGGCGGAGATCACGTTCGAGGGTTGAGGTCGCGGATCGCCTTGTCGATCCCGGCCTGACGCCGTTCCGCGAGTTCCGGCTTCTTCTCCATCGCCCGGCGATAGGCTTCCTCCTGCCGGCCGGCGCGGCCGTCGAAACGGGGCATGACGTAGCGGGCGATGAGCTCGTAGCTGCGCCTGGTCTCGGCGAAGTCGGCCCAGTTATGCGCCATGTCGAGGAAGACGCCGAAACCGCCCGACTGGCGTTCCAGCCGCTCGATCTGGGCGATCAGGTCGTCCGGCGTGCCGATCGTCGCGATCTGCGATTCGATCAGCGCGTCGATGTCGGAATCGACGTCGCCCTCTCCGGTGGCGTCGAGCGGCAGATGGCCGACATAGGCGAAATAGTGCAGCCACTCCTGGATCCCGAAGCGCACGTTGGCGCGCGCTCGCTCGCGGGTCTCGGCGATGTGCACGGGTCCGACCAGCCGCCAGGACGCGCGGTCGGCGTCCCGGCCGTGCGCCTTCGCCTCGTCGGCGCAGATCTTCCATGTCCCGGGCAGGGCCTCGAACGCGGCCCGGGTGGTCGCGGCGGTCGACAGCAGGCTCATGCCGTATTTGCCGGCGGCGCGCGGGCCGGACGGCGAGACCACCGACGGAACCGCGAGCTCGACCCGCGGCCGGGTAAAGGGGGCGAGCTGCAGCCGGGCCTCGCGGAGCTCGAACCAGTCGGTCCTGCGGCTCACCGTCTCGCCGTCGAGCAGGGGAACGATGACGTCGAGCGCCTCGGTCATCATGTCGCGGATCCGGGCCACGTCGATCCCCAGCATGTCCGCGTCGTAGGGCAGCGCGCCGGCGCCGACGCCGAACATCGTCCGGCCTTTCGTCTGGTGATCGAGCTGGTTGATGCGCTCGGCGACCAGGAACGGGTGGTGATAGGGGAGCGTGACCACGCCCGTTCCGAGCATGATCCGCCGCGTTCGCTCGGCGGCGGCGGCGATGAATATCTCCGGCGAGGCTATGATCTCCATCCCGCCGGAGTGGTGCTCGCCCACCCAGACCTCGTCGAAGCCGAGCCGGTCGAGGTGATCGACCAGGGCGAGGTCGCGGTCGAACGCGAGCGTCGGGTTCTCGCGCACCGAATGGAACGGCGCGAGGAACGTCCCGAACCGAATCCGCCTGCCCTCCATTCCGCCTCGCACACCCCGCCGCGACGCGCGAACGCTAACAGCCGCGCCCCGGGCGAACAATTCGCCACCGCCCTCCCCCGGCCCCTCCCGCAAGCGGGAGGGGAGACGGTAAGCAAGGGGGCGGCGAGCGATGAGCAACCGGGGAATCGCTTCAAACGAGAGTGGATACGCTCTAGCATCCGCTCTGGCCCTTGAGGAGGAAGACGACGGATGGCCGGGCAGAAGCATTTCCTGCGCACGCCCTACGGCGCCTATCACAACCCGCCGACGCCGGAAGAGGACACCGAGTTGACGCACGTCGAGCGCGGCTCGGCCTGCGGCGAGTACCTGCGGCGTTTCTGGCAGCCCGTCGCGATCGCCTCCGAAGTCGGCGAGTTGCCGCTCAAGGTGCGCATGTTCGGCGAGGACCTGGTGCTGTTCCGCAGCCGCGCCGGCGAATGGGGGCTGCTCGACCTCCATTGCAGCCATCGCGGGACCTCGCTCGAATACGGCGTCGTCGAGCCCCGGGGCCTCCGCTGCTGCTACCACAGCTGGCTGTTCGCGCCGGACGGCCGGATACTCGAGACCCCCGGCGAGCCGCCGTCGTCGACGCTCAAGGACCGGCTCTATCACGGCGCCTACCCGGTCGAGGAGCATGACGGGCTGGTCTTCGCCTATATGGGACCGCCCGGCAAACGGCCCGATTTCGCGCCCTACGACACGCTGGCCATGCCGGACGACCGGCTGGTGCCCTACTACATCACCTACCCCTGCAACTGGCTCCAGGTGCAGGAAAACGTGATGGACCCGGCGCACGCGGTGTTCCTGCACACGCGCATCAGCTTCTCCCAGTTCGCCGATGCCTGGGGCGAGCTCCCGGTGACCGAGTTCCGCGAGACGCCGACCGGCATGATCTACATCACCACGCGGCGCTGGGGCGACAACGTCTGGGTGCGCTCGAACGACATCGTCTTCGGCAACATCGCCCAGGTCGGCCATATCTGGGAGGACGGGCAGGAGCCGAAGCTCTATTTGCGGGTCGGCATCACCCGCTGGACGACGCCGGTCGACAATGAGACATGCCGCATCGTCGGCTGGCGGCATTTCCACCCGGACGGCGATCCCGGCGACAATGCCGACGAAGGCAAATGCGGCCCCGAAAGCGTCGACTTCTTCGGCCAGGACGGCGCCCGGACCTACGAAGACCGCCAGCGCATCCCGGGCGATTTCGACGCCCAGACCAGCCAGCGGCCGATCGCGGTCCATGCGCTGGAGCACATGACCGCCACCGACAAGGGCGTGCTGATGCTGCGGAAACTGCTCAGGGCCGAAATACGCCGCGTGGCGGCGGGCGGCGATCCGAAGACGCCGCGTTTCCGCGCCGACGGCCGGATCCCGACCTATTGCCACGACACGGTGGTCCGCATCCCGCCCGACGGGAACGGCAACGACGATGCGCTGCTTCACCGGGTGGGCGAGCGGATCACCGACATCAACATCGAGGGCGCGCACCAGGACGCCGCCGACCGCGACGCGCAAATCCGCCGCCTGATCGCGGCTTATGCGGAAAGCGAGAACGGCAGCGGGCACTGACGAGGGGGTGGATATGCAGGCTTATGTCTACGGCAAATGCCGAGTCCTGCCGGACGGGTTCGACCTGTATGCCGACCCCGGCAAATCGGCGATCGTGTCGATCGACATGCATCAGGGGCACCTCGCGGACACGCCGGACTGCCCCTGCCCGGCGCCGCGGGCGCGCGAGATCGTCGCACCGATCGACATTTTCCACGACGAGGCGCGCCGACTCGGCATTCCGGTCGTCCATGTCAGGACGGTGTTGCGGAAAGGCGGCGTCGATGACGTCAACGGGCTGCGGTCGGCATGGCGGCAGGTCTTCCCGCTCTATGTCGGCGACATACCGAATGCCGACTCGCACGCCATCGAGGGCAGCCGCTGGACCGAGTTCGAGACAAGGGTCGAGCCGGGCGACCAGATCGTCCAGACCAAGAAGCGGCTGTCGGTCTTCTACCCCACCGATCTCGACTTCCTGCTGCGCAACATGGGCATCCGGACGGTGGTGCTGAACGGCGGCTTCACCGATTGCTGCGTGCTGAACGCCGCCTTCGATGCCAGCAACCGCGACTACCGCGTCGTCGTGCTGCGCGACCTGGTGCGCGGCACCAACGACGAGATGGAGGATGCCGCGCTCAAGATGGTCTCGATCCACATGGGGCTGGTGATGGATTCCGCCGATCTGCTGGCCGAATGGGCGGCACAGGTCGAGCCGCGCGCGTTTGACGCCGTGACCGGCTGACAATATCGTCGCCGTGACATGATTAGAGTATTGAAATAACGGTCGAATCGTGGCGCTCCGCATAGCCATAGACACCGGGGGCACCTTCACCGACGTGATCGCGCTCGACGAGGAGACGGGCGACCAGTTCGCGATCAAGACGCCGAGCACGCCCGCCGATCCGAGCCTTGGCCTGCTCAACGGCATCGACGAGGTGCTGGAAGCGGCGGGCGCGGCGCGGACCGGAATCGGCCAGATCCTGCACGGCACGACGACGGCGACCAACGCGGTGCTGCAGCACAGGTTCGAAGGGCTCGGGCTGCTGGTCACCGAAGGCTTCCGCCACCTGATCGAGATCGCCCGCCAATCGGTGCCCGACGGCTACGGAAACTCGTTCTTCTGGGTGAAGCCGAAACGCCTCGTGCCGCTGCACCTGGTGCGCGAGGCGGCCGGCCGGATGCGCCATGACGGCTCCGAGCTGGCGCCGCTCGACGAGGACGGGGTCGTCGCCGCGGCCGACGAGCTGGTGGCGCTGGGGGTCGACCGGCTCGCCGTCTGCCTGCTCCATTCCTACGCCAACCCGGCGCACGAGAACCGGGTCGGCGAGCTGGTGGCCACGCGGCACCCCGGCATCCACGTCTCGCTCTCCTCGGTCGTCCTGCCGGAATACCGCGAGTACGAGCGCGCCATGACGACCCTGATCGACGTCATGGTGAAACCCTACTGCAAGACCTATCTCGGCCATGCCGAGCGCAGCATCCGGGAACGCTCCGGCCCGGTGCCGTTCCTGATCATGCAGTCGAACGGCGGCATCGTGACCAGCGCGAAGGCGGCGGAGAAGCCGGTGACGATGCTGGTATCCGGGCCGGCCGGGGGCGTCCTCGGCGCGACCCACATGGCGCGGCTCGCCGACTACCGGGACGTGCTCACCCTCGATGTCGGCGGCACGTCGACGGACGTGTCCCTGGTCCGCAACCTGACGCCCCAGCTCACCAGCCACGCGACGATCGAGAGCTATCCGGTCAAGTCGCCGATGCTCGACATCGAAACGGTGGGGACCGGCGGCGGGTCGCTCGCCTGGATCGACGATTACGGCGCGCTCAAGGTGGGACAGCAGAGCGCGGGCGCCGACCCGGGGCCGATCTGCTATGGCCGCGGCGGCGCCGAGCCGACGGTGACCGATGCCGGGCTGGTGCTCGGCCGGCTGCCGGAGGCGCTGATCGGCGGCGGGCTCGAGCTCGACGCCAATGCGGCCCGGGCGGCCTACGAAGAGCTCGGCCGCAAGCTCGAAATCCCGGCCGAGGAAGCCGCCGCCGGCGTGCTCGAAATCGCCTCGGCCAACCAGGTGCACGGCATCCGGCGCGTCACCACCACGCGCGGCCTCGACCCGGGCGATTACGCGATGGTCGCCTTCGGCGGCGCGGGCGGGCTGTTCGCGGCCGAGGTCTCCGATTTTCTCGGGATCGTTACCGCGGTGGTGCCGCCCAACCCCGGCAACCTGTCCGCCTTCGGGCTCCACGTCTCCGACGTCAAGCGCGACTATGTCAGGACCTGCGTCCGCCAGCAGTCGTCCCACGACGCGGACGAGCTCGAAGCCCTGTGGGCGTCGCTCGAACGGGCGGGGCGGAACGAAATCGAGGCGGAGGGCGTCGCCCGCGACGCCATCGACCTGGTCCGCAGCGCCGATGTCCGCTACGTCGGCGAAGGTCACGAGGTCCCGGTTCCCATCCCGCCGGGCACGACCGGCGTCGACGCCGTGGCAACCATGTGGCGCGACTTCCACAAGGTGCACGAGAGCACCTTCGGCTTCCATTACGAAGGCCGTCAGGACGTCGAGGTGGTGAGCCTCAGGGTCCAGGCGGTGGGCCGCGTGCACCGGCCGGAAATCCGCCCCCTCGGTTCCGCCGCGGGGGACGCCGCCCCGGTCGCCTCGCGCCGGGTCTACTGGCGGGCGAGCGGCTGGATCGATTGCGGCATCTGGCGGCGCGGCGATCTCGGCGTCGGCGGGTCGGTAACCGGCCCGGCCATCGTCGAGGAATACGGATCGACGACGGTGGTGCCCGAAACCTGGCGGTCGACCGTCGACCGATACGGCAATCTCATCCTGGAGAAATCCTCATGAGCAAGCCCCGGAACGAGGTCCGGCAGCTTGGGCCGGTGGAGCTCGAGATCATCACCGGCACCATCCGCTCGGCCGAGCTCGAAATCGAGGCGGCGGTCGAACGCACCTCGCGCTCGCCGATGATCCGCGACCAGCACGACTACCGGGTCGCCCTGTTCGACGCCAAGGGCCGCAAGCTCACCGGGCGCTCCTACTCGGCGCTGGTCGAGCCGGTGTTCGAGTATTTCGGAGAAGACGACATCGAACCCGGGGACGTGTTCTTCTGGAACGACCCCTACAACTCCTCGGGCGGCATCGGCCATATCCCCGATCTCTGCTCCACCCTGCCGATCTTCCACGAGGGACGGCTGATCGGCTTCTCCCAGGTCTTCGGCCACCACGACGACGTGGGCGGCTCGGTGCCGGGCAGCCTGCCCGTCCATGCCGAGGACATGTGGACCGAGGGGCTGGTGATCCCGCCGATCAAGCTCTACGAGCGCGGCAAGGTGAACGAGGCGGCGTTCCGTATCATCGAGCGCAACTCCCGCCTGTCGGAGCATCTCCGCGGCGACCTCGACGCCGAGATCGGCGCCGCTCTGCTGGGATCGAGGCGGGTGGTGGCGCTCGCCGAGCGTTACGGCGCCGATACGCTGGAGGCGGCGTTCGACGCGATGATCGACAACTGCGCCGAGGCCATCCGGCGCGAGCTCCTGCCGAGGATCGAGGACGGCGTCTACGCCTGGGAGGACTATGTCGAGAACGACGGCGTCGATGCGCCCCGGCTGCACGCGATGCGCGTCACCATGACCAAGACCGCCGACAGGATCCTGCTCGACTTCACCGGCACCGACCCGGAGGCCAAGGGGCCGATCAACTGGGCGATCGACTATTCCGACGGCAAGTTCGTCCGCAAGTGGATGGGTCCGGTGCTGCGCTCGCTCGCCTCCTCGCCGGAACGCGCGGCCGAGATCGACATGAACGAGGGCGTGCTCGACGTCATCGACGTGAAGTTCCCGGAGAAGGGCACGCTGGTCACGCCCAATTTCGGCAAGGCGACCGGGATGCGGTTCTTCATCCTGCTGCGCTCGCTGGGGATTTTCGCGGCGCTGCTCTCCAAGGCAACGGGCGGGCAGATGCCGGCCGATCACGAGACGATCCGCATCTGGGGGCTGCACGGCGGCGCCTCGAACAAGGATTTCTTCCTGTTCCGCGAGGTGCTGGGCGGCGGCGGGCCGGGCCGGCCCTGGGCGGACGGTTCCGACGTGGTCCACATCGTCCCCAACTCGCGCAACCTGCCGGCCGAGTTCTCCGAGACCCGCTATCCGGTCATGGTCGAGAAGCTCGGCCTCGCCCGCGATTCCGGTGGGGCGGGCTTCCGGCGCGGCGGGTTCGGCTACGACAAGCGGATCCGCGCGCTGCAATCCTGCCGTCTGCTGTCGAACGCCGACCGCGCCCTGGTCAACACATATGGCGTCAACGGCGGCAAACCCGGCTCGACTTACGGGATCGCGGTCGAGGACGCGCCGGACGAGCTGCGCGAGATCGCGGGAATGGCGGACAATATCGAGGTGCCGGCGGGCGCCACAGTCAGCATCCGGACCACCGGCGGCGGCGGCTGGGGCGATCCCCTGCTGCGCGAGCCGGATCTGGTGGCCTACGACGTCGAGTGCGGGCTGGTGTCCGAAGCATCGGCTGCCGACGAGTACGGTGTCGTCCTGAACATGGCGGGCACGCGGCCGGAAGTGGACAGGGCCGCGACGGATGCCCGCCGCATGGAACTCCGCGCGAAGCGGGGCGCGCTGCCGATGTTCGACCGCGGCCCCTATGCCGAAGCGGCGCGCGAGGCGGGCGGTCTGGACTGGCCGGAAGGCTGGCAGGACCCGGACGCCGGATGGTGGGCCGAAACCGCTGCGGAGGCGGCGGAGTGAAACCCGCTCTGTTCGATTACGTAGCGCCGGAGACCGTCGAGGAGGCGGTCGCGGCGCTCGCGGGCGACGAGACCGCGCGCCCGCTCGCCGGAGGCCAGAGCCTGATCCCGACGATGAATTTCCGGCTGTCGACCCCCGGCCGTCTGGTGGACTTGCGCAGGATCGCGGCGCTCAGGGGAATCGCGGTGGAGGAAGGGACGATCCGCGTCGGCGCGATGACCCCGCACCGCGAGCTTGAGACCCATGAAGCGGCCAACGCGGCCAACCCGCTGATCGGCGAGGTGCTCGACAACGTCGCCCATATCGCGATCCGCAACCGGGGCACCGTGGGCGGCAGCATCGCGCATGCCGATTCCGCCGCCGAGCTTCCCTGCCTGTTGGTGGCGAGCGGCGGTACGGTCTCCGTCGAGGGACCGGACGGGAGCCGCAAGATCGCGGCCGACGACCTGTTCCGGTTCCACATGACCACGACCCTCGCCCAGACGGAAATCCTGACCGAGGTGCGCATCCCGGCTCTGCCGCCCGCCACCGGATACGCGTTCGAGGAGTTCGCCCGGCGCCGGGGCGATTACGCCCTCGCCGGGGTCTGCGCCCTGCTCACGATGGGCAATGGCATGTGCCGGGAAGCGCGGATCGCCGCCTGCGGCATCGGCGCGCGGCCGGTCCGTCTCGCCGCCGCCGAGGACGCGCTCAAGGGCCGTGCCGTCGACGACGCAGCGCGCGCCGAGGCCGGAGAGGCGGCGAAGGAGTATATGACCGCGCCCGCCGACATGCAGGCGAGCGTCGCCTATCGCAAGGACCTGCTGGCGGCGCTGGTGCGGCGGACGGTCGCGACGGCGGCGGAGAGGGTGGAAGGCTAGGCCATGGCGAAGACGGTGCTGAAGAAACCGATCCCCGCCACCTCCTCCGATCCGAAGGTGCCGGTCACGCTCACGGTCAACGGCGAGACCGTCACCCGCGAGGCCAGTCCGCGCATGCTGCTGAGCGATTTCATCCGCCATGAGCTCGGCTTGACCGGCACGCATGTCGGCTGCGAGCACGGGGTGTGCGGTTGCTGCACGGTCATCATCGACGGCCGCGCCGGGCGGTCCTGCCTCGCCTTCGCGGTCCAGGCGGACGGCGCCGATATCCGCACCATCGAGGGCGTCGCGGACGAGGACGGAACGCTGCACCCGGTCCAGCAAGCGATGATGGAGTGCCACGGGCTGCAATGCGGCTACTGCACGCCGGGCTTCGTGATGGCGATGCTGAGCTATCTGGAGGAAACGCCCGAGCCCGACCTGTCGGACAAGGCGCTCCGCGAGGTGCTGTCCGGCAATCTCTGCCGCTGCACCGGCTATGCGAACATCGTCAAGGCGTTCCGCCGCTCGGTCGAGCTGATGAACGCGGAAGCGGACTGAGGAGGAGCGAATGTCGACACGGCAGTTCGGCGAGCCGGTCCAGCGCAATGCCGATCCCGGTCTGCTCAAGGGGGAGGGGGCCTTCATAGACGACATTTCGCTCCCGGGCGCGCTGCATGCGGCATTCGTGCGGAGCGAGCATGCGCGCGCGCGGATCCGCTCGATAGACATTTCCGCCGCGGAATCGCTACCCGATGTCGTCGCGGTCTACACGGCCGACACGATTGGCGCGCTCGATGTCGAATTGCCGATGTTGATTCCGCATCCCTGCATCGCATCGGGCGGCAAAACCCAGCGCCCGCTGGCCCGAGACGACGTTTTCTATGCCGGCCAGTGCATCGCGATGGTGGTGGCGGTCGACAGATACACCGCGGAGGACGCGTGCTCGGCCGTCGAGGTCGAGTACGAACCGCTGCCGGTCGAGCTCGACCTGGAGAAGGCGATCGCGGACGGCGCGCCGCCGGTCCATGACGACATCCCGAACAACGTCGCCGCGCATTTCGTCCAGGAGAGCGGCGACGCCGATGCCGCCTTCGCCGCGGCCGAGCACACCACCACCGTGCGCGTCCGGCTCGAACGCTCGACGGCGGCGCCGATGGAATGCCGCGCCATGGCCGCCCGCTGGGACGGCGTATCGGGCGAGCTCACGGTCTGGGACTCCACCCAGGCGACGATCTCGGTGCGCGGCGGGCTCGCCTCGCTGTTCGACATCGACGAGGACAGGATCCGCGTCATCGCCCCCAATGTCGGCGGCGGGTTCGGCCAGAAGATCATGATGTTCCACCCCGACGAGATCCTCGTCCCCTATGCCGCGATGCAGCTCGACCGGCCGGTGAAATATATCGAGGACCGGGTGGAGAACTTCATCGGCGCGAGCCAGGAGCGCGCCCAGATCCACGAGATCAGCCTGGCCGCGATGAAAGACGGCACGGTGCTGGGGCTTCGCGATTCCTTCATCCACGATACCGGCGCCTTCATCCCCTACGGCATCGCCGTTGCCCAGGTCTCGTCGACCTCGATCGCCGGCCCCTACCGCATCCCGAACTTCCGCGTCACCTTCCGCCCTGTTTACCTGCCGGCGGTGCAGGTGACGCCCTATCGCGGCTGCGGCCGCCCGCACGCCTGCTATGCGATCGAGCGCGCCTTGGACCAGCTCGCCGACGAGCTCGGCATCGACCGGCTTGAGGTTCGGCGCCGCAACTTCATCGCGCCCGGCGAATTCCCCTATCTGCGCGAGGGCGTGATCTTCGCCGACGGTCTGCAGGTCAGCCACGACAGCGGCGATTACGGGCGCGCGCTCGACCGCATCGCCGAG
>JAJDVM010000333.1 GCA_022826125.1 Defluviicoccus sp. | reverse complement strand
GAGTTGGCGGGCCGCGTCTCGCGCCAGCCGGGGAACCGCGTTTCCCTGATAACGTGAAGTAAACGCGAGCCTTTTCCGCATGGATGTCGTCGTCGTCGAGTCGCCGACCAAGGCCAAGACAATCGGCAAGTATGTCGGCGGCCGCTACGCCGTCGTGGCCAGCAACGGGCATGTCCGGGACCTGCCGGAAAAGGACGGCTCGGTCCTCCCGGACGACGGTTTCGCGATGCGCTGGCAGGTCATGGCCAGGTCGCAGAAGAACCTGTCCTCCATCGTCAGGGCGGTAAAGGGCGCGAAAAATCTCTACCTCGCGACGGACCCCGACCGGGAGGGCGAGGCGATCTCCTGGCATGTCTGCGCGGTGCTGGCGGAACGGGCCGCGCTCGAGGGCGTCGACGTCAAGCGGGTGGTGTTTCACGAGGTCACCGAGAGCGCCGTCAACGAGGCGCTGCGCAACCCGCGCGACCTCGACCAGGGGTTGATCGACGCCTATCTCGCGCGCCGCGCGCTCGACTATCTGGTCGGCTTCACGCTGTCGCCGGTGCTCTGGCACAAGCTGCCGGGCGCGCGGTCGGCCGGGCGGGTGCAGTCGGTCGCGCTGCGGCTGATCTGCGAGCGCGAGGCGGAGATCGAGATCTTCCGGCCGCGGGAATACTGGTCGATCGAGGCCGATTTCCGCACCGCCGGGGGACTGACGGTCACCGCGCGGCTGACCCGTCTGAACGGCGCCAAGCTCGACCGCCACGATATCGCCGACGAGGAGGCCGCCGCCGCCGCGGTCGCCGAGATCGAGCGCCACGCCTACCGCGTCTCTGAGATCGAGAAAAAGCAGGTCAGGCGAAACCCGCAGCCGCCGTTCACCACGTCGACCCTGCAACAGGAAGCCTCGCGCAAGCTCGGGTTCGGCGCGTCGAGGACCATGCGCGCCGCGCAGCGGCTCTACGAGGGCGTCGATCTGGACGGCGAGACCATCGGCCTCGTCACCTACATGCGGACCGACAGCATCAATCTCGCCGACGAGGCGCGGCAGGCGATGCGGCGGATGATCGAGACCGAGTACGGGCCGCGCTACGTTCCCAAGCGCCCGCACAAGTTCCGGTCCCGGGCGAGGAACGCGCAGGAAGCGCACGAGGCGATCCGGCCCACCGACGTCACCCGCCACCCGTCCTCGGTCGCGCGCGCGCTCGGGCCGGACGAGAGCCGGCTTTACGAACTGATCTGGAAGCGGGCGGTCGCGAGCCAGATGGACAGCGCGCTGCTGGAGCAGGTCGCGGTCGACATCGCCTCGACGGACCGTTCGACGGCGTTCCGGGCGACCGGATCGGTGGTGCTGTTCGACGGCTTCCTGCGGCTCTACGAGGAAGGCCAGGACGACAAGTCGGCGAACGGGGACGACCGCATCCTTCCGCCCCTTTCCGAGGGCGAGGCGCTGGAACGCACCGCTACCCGGCCCGAGCAGCATTTCACCAAGCCGCCGCCGCGCTATACCGAGGCGAGCCTCGTCCGGAAGCTCGAGGAGCTCGGCATCGGCCGGCCCTCGACCTACGCCAAGATCCTGAGCGTCCTGCAGGAGCGCGACTATGTGCGGCTGGAGAGCCGGCGTTTCGTCCCGGAGGACCGCGGGCGCATCGTCACCGCGTTCCTGTCCGGCTTCTTCGACCGCTACGTCCAGTACAACTTCACCGCGGAGCTGGAGGACGAGCTCGACGGAATCGCGCGGGGCGAGCTCGACTGGCGCGCGGTGCTGGAGCAGTTCTGGCGGGGCTTTTCCGCCGCGGTGGGCGAAACGAGGGACCTGACGATCAGCAACGTGATCGACGCGCTGGACGAGGACCTCGGCGCCCATTTCTTCCCGGCCGACGGCGGGAACGGCCGCAACCCCCGGCAATGCCCCGCCTGCGCCGACGGACGGCTGGGGCTCAAGCTCGGCCGCAACGGCGGATTCATCGGCTGCTCGAACTACCCGGACTGCGCCTTTACCCGATCGCTGACGGTCGATCCGAAGGACGCCGACGGCCCCGCCGGCCCAAGGGAGATGGGCGAGGATCCGGAAACCGGGGAGGCGGTCACCCTGCGCAAGGGACCGTACGGGTTCTACGTTCAGGCGGGCGAAGCCAAGGGAAAGCAGAAACCGAAACGCTGTTCGCTGCCCAAATCGATGGACCCCGGAGAGGTCACGCTCGACCAGGCGCTGGCCCTTCTGTCGCTGCCGCGCGACGTCGGCACCCATCCGGGGACGGGAAAGACCATCGCGGCGGGCCTCGGCCGTTACGGCCCCTATCTGCGTCACGACGGCAGCTACACCTCCCTCGGCCCTGACGAGGACCTGCTAACGATCGGCCTCAACCGGGCGGTGACGCTGATCGACGAAGCGCCGAAGCGGGGCCGGGCGAAGGCGCTGCGGTCGCTCGGCAACCATCCGGAAGACGGCAAGCCGATCGAAATCCTCTCCGGCCGCTACGGCCCCTACGTGAAGCACGGGCGGACCAACGCCTCGCTGCCGAAGGGCGCCGACGTCGACACGCTGACCGTGGAAGGCGCGGTCGCGCTCCTTGCCGCGCGCGCGGCCAAGGGCGGCAAGTCCCGCTCGAAAGCGGCGCGCGGTAGGAAGAAGAAGGCCGGCGCCGAGCCGACCGAAGCGTGAGCGGCTGGCCGCGCCCTTGAGACGCAGGAAGGCCGCGACGAAGGCGACCGGGCGGCGCACGGGGGCATTGCCGCCGGTCGCCGTTCTCGAAATCCTCGATGTCGACGAGGACGGCGTCGCCGTGGCGCGGCCCTCCCCCACGACGGAGGGCAAACCCCCGCCGCGCATCCAGGTGCTTCCCGACAACCGCGAGGGCGCCGCCGTCGCCCCCGGCGACCGGATTCTCGCGCGGATCGAAAGGCTGGGGCCCGACACCTACCAGGCGCGCGCGATGCGCCGCCTGCCGCGGGAACGGGACAAGGCGGTGGTGGGGATCTACCGGCGGGTCGGCGGCGGCGGCCGGCTGGATCCGACCGACCGGCGGGTCAAGACCGCGTACGCCATCGCCAGGCACGACTCGATGGGAGCGAGACCGGGCGAGCTGGTGCGCGCCGAGACCCGCCCCGGACGACGGCTCGGCCTGCCGCAGGCGCGCGTGACCGAGAGGCTCGGCCGCGGCTCGCCGGTCGCGACCGCGAGCTCGATCGCGATCGCCGAGCACGGCATTCCCGACCGCTTCTCCGACGAGGCGATGGCGGAAGCGGGAGCAGCGGCCGCGGCGCCGCCGGGAGAACGCGAGGACCTGCGCGGCATCCCGCTGGTGACCATCGACGACGAGAGCGCGCGGGATTTCGACGACGCGGTGTGGGCGGAGACCGACCCGGACGGCGGCTTTCGCCTGATCGTCGCGATCGCCGACGTGGCCTGGTATGTCCGTCCCGGCTCCGCCCTCGACGACGCGGCGCGCGAGCGCGGAAACTCGGTCTACTTTCCCGACCGCGTCGTGCCCATGCTGCCGGAGGCCCTGTCGAACGGCTGGTGCTCGCTCAAGCCCGGGGAGGACCGGCCCTGTCTCGCCGTGCACCTGCGGTTCGACGTGGAGGGCCGCAAGCGCGGGCACCGCTTCGTCCGCGGGATCATGCGCTCGGCCGCGCGGCTGACATACACCGGCGTCCAGGCGGCTATCGACGGCGAGCGCGCCCAGGAACGGAGCCAGGCCCCGGTCGAAGCCCTGCACCGAGCGTTCCTGGCCCTGAACGGCGCGCGGCGCGCCCGGGGAACGCTGGACCTCGATATTCCCGAGCGCCGGGTCGGGCTCGCCGAGGACGGCTCGATCGCCGCGATCGAGCGCCGCCGGACGCTCGACGCCCACCGCCTGATCGAGGAGTTCATGATCGCCGCCAACGTCGCGGCGGCCGAAACCCTGGAAGCGGAGCGCGCGCTCTGCGTCTATCGGGTTCACGACAGCCCGGACCCGAAGAAGGTCGAGGCTCTTCGGGAGATGCTGGCGAGTCTGGGGCTCAGCCTCCCCCGCGGCGGCGCGTTGCGGGCCGGCCACTTCGCGCGCCTGCTGGAGCGGGTCGCCGGAACGCCGGAGGCGGAGCCGGTCGGCGAGGCGATCCTCAGGACGCAGGCGCAGGCGGTCTACAGCACCGCGAATATCGGCCATTTCGGACTGGCTCTCCGGCGATACGCCCACTTCACCTCGCCGATCCGGCGTTACGCGGACCTCATGGTGCACCGTTCCCTGATCGCCGCGTGCGGTCTCGGCGAGGGCGGGTCCGACAGCGGCGGAAAGGAGCGGGCGGAAGCGACGGCCGCCCACGTATCCGACACCGAGCGGCGCGCCGCCGCCGCCGAACGCGACGCGACGGACCGGTTGTGCTCGATCTTCCTGGCCGACCGGGTGGGCGGGGAATTCGCGGCGACGGTCGCCGGGATCACTCGCGCCGGCCTGTTCGTCAGGCTGGACGAGACCGGCGCGAGCGCGCTGGTGCCGCTGTCGACCGTCCGGGCCGGGCCCCTTCGTGTCGATTCGCACGGGATTCGGCTGACCGACCGCCGGGGCAGGCCCGTCGCCAGGCTGGGCGACGCGCTCCGGGTGAGGCTGGACGAAGTCCATACGAGAACGGGTTCGCTCGTCTGCTCCGTCGTATCGGTCGACCCGCCCGCGGCCGTCGGGTGAAAACGCTCGTCAGGAACCGCCGGGACGTACCCCCACCAGCTTGGAGACGCGACGGTCGAACTTGGCGAGCTGGCGGTCGATCATGCGCTCGGCGAGAACGCGGTGGCAGCGCGCGAGCCACTGGTATCTGCGATGGACCCACCCTTCCACGATGACCAGCTTCCATTCGTCTTCGCCCAAGCGCATCGCGACGGCATTGTGCGGCCCGGTGTCGCGGGTCACCAGTCGTTGGGTCTTCAGCCACCGCTTCAACCCGTCGATCGCCGCTGCAAGGGAGGGGGACAGGCCCTGCTCCGAAATCAGCGCGGCCAGGTTCCGCGAAATCCGGCCGTCCGCGTCGCGGCACAGCTCCGAAACGATGCCGACACCCAGATCGGTGTCGACGACGCCCTCTATGACGGGAATCCTCTCGAGGAGCACGGCCGGCCGGCGATCCCGGAGCGTGGCGTAGTCTTCCAGCTCCCGCCGCTGGAGCGCGCGACAGCGCCCGTCGTCGGCGCGCGCGGGGACCTTGACGCATAGGCCGGGATTTTCGGGGTGGACGTAGCAATGCCGATGCCCCCCTTTGGCGAACGGTTCGAGACCGGCGAGAGAAAGCGCGGGCGCGAGCGAAGGAATCGACTTGTAGGCGTCAATCGGCATGCAATTCCGCCGCGATGACCGGTCCCTCCGGCAGGTTAGCGCATAAGGAACGGGCGAAGTCAGCCTTGACAGCCCGGACCCGTCCCCTATCTTCCGCCCCGCACCGAACGGGTTCCGGAGACCGGCGCGATGGCGAAACCGACCACGACACTGATCAAGCTCGAGAGCACCGCGGACACCGGCTACTTCTACATCGCCAAGAAGAACACGCGGACGACGACCGGCAAGCTCGAGTTCCGCAAATACGACCCGGTCGCGCGCAAGCACGTCGTGTTCAAGGAAGCCAAGATCAAGTAGATGCGGAGCCGTCTCCGGGCGGCGCGACGACGCGGATCGAAAGCTCGCGCAGCCGATCCTCCGCGACCGGCGCCGGGGAACCCATCATCAGGTCCTGGGCCTGCTGGTTCATCGGAAACAGCGTGATCTCGCGGATGTTGGGCTCGTCGGCGAGCAGCATCACGATACGGTCGATCCCGGGCGCCGACCCGCCATGCGGCGGCGCGCCGAAGCTGAGCCCGTTCAGCATCCCGCCGAAGCGCGCCTCCACCTCTTCCCTGCCGTAGCCCGCGATCTCGAAGGCCTTGTACATGATGTCGGGCCGGTGGTTCCGTATCGCACCGCTCGACAACTCCACGCCGTTGCAGACGATGTCGTACTGATAGGCAAGGATCGAGAGAGGGTCCTTCGTCTCCAGCGCTTCGAGGCCTCCCTGCGGCATCGAGAACGGGTTGTGCGAGAACCCGACCGCGCCGGTCCGCTCGTCGCGCTCGTACATCGGGAAGTCGACGATCCAGCAGAACAGGAACCGGTTGAGGTCCACCAGATCCAGATCTTCTCCGATCCGCGTGCGCGCGAGGCCGGCGAAACGCGCGGCGCTCGCCTCCTCGCCGCAGCTGAAGAAGACGGCGTCGCCATCCCCCGTGCCGGTCGCCTCGCGAAGCGCTTCCATGCGCGGCGCATCGAGGAACCTCGCGATGGGCCCCTTGGCCTCGCCGTCCTCGAAGACGATGTATCCCAGCCCGCCGGCGCCCTCGTCCCGCGCCCAGTCGTTGAGCCTGTCGAAAAAGCTGCGCGGCCGCGCGGCCGCCCCGGGGGCCGGGATCGCGCGCACCACCGCGCCCGATTCGATCTGCCGGGCGAAGATCTTGAAGTCGGTGCCGCGCCAGATTTCGGTCGCCTCGGCAATCCTGAGCGGGTTGCGCAGGTCGGGCTTGTCGCTGCCGTAGGCGAGCATCGCCTCGGCGTAGGGAATCCGCGGAAACGGCGCGGGCGATACCGGGCGTCCGTCGGAAAACTCCTCGAACACGCCGAACAGCACCGGTTCCAGCGCGGCGAACACGTCTTCCTGGGTGACGAAGGACATCTCGAAATCGAGCTGGTAGAACTCGCCCGGCGAGCGGTCGGCGCGCGCGTCCTCGTCGCGGAAGCAGGGCGCGATCTGGAAATAGCGGTCGAAGCCCGCCGCCATGATGAGCTGCTTGAACTGCTGCGGCGCCTGCGGGAGGGCGTAAAAACCGCCCGGGTGAAGCCGGCTCGGCACCAGGAAATCGCGTGCGCCCTCGGGGCTCGCGGCGCTTAGGATCGGGGTCTGGAACTCGGTGAAGCCCCCTTCGATCATCCGCCGCCGAATGCTCTGGATGACCGCCGATCTGAGCATGATGTTGCGGTGCATCTTGTCGCGCCGGAGGTCGAGAAACCGGTAGCGGAGCCGGATTTCCTCGCCGTAATCGCGGTCGCTGTTGACCTCGAGCGGCAGCGGGTCGGCGCGGGACTGTATCTCGAAGCTCTCGATCGCCAGCTCGACGTCGCCGGTCGGCAGGTCCGGATTTACGGTATCGGCGCTGCGGCGCACCACCTTGCCGGTGACGGTGACGACCGCCTCCAGTCGGATCGCCTCGACCTCGGGGAAGACCGGGCTGCTCGAATCGATCACGCACTGGGTCAGCCCGTAATGGTCGCGCAGATCGACGAACAGCAGGTTCCCGTGATCCCGCTTGCGGTGGACCCACCCCGATAGGCGGGCCGGGTCGCCCTCATGCTCGCGCCTCAGCTCACCGCATGTGTGCGTGCGATAGGCGTGCATCGTTCTCACCTTCGATTTTTTGCAACGATGATACGGGGTGCCGGCGGCCCGGTCCGGGCTTCGGAGCGCGCGCAAGAGCGCACGGGCGACGGGGTTTGTCAAGCGAGGCCGGGGGCCCCGCGAGGTTCCCTTTTCCGCCCGAGCCAAACCGTGTATAGACCCGGCCATGCATCTCATCGCCGACACCGGGTCGCTTCGCGCCCTTTGCGAGCGGCTGGCGGCTTCGCGCTACATCACCGTCGACACCGAATTCATGCGCGACACCACGTTCTGGCCGCGCCTGTGCCTGGTGCAGGTCGCGTCGTCGGACGAGGCGGCGGCGATCGATACGCTGGCGCCGGACATCGATCTGGCGCCGCTGTTCGCGCTGATGCGCGATCCCGGCGTGCTCAAGGTGTTCCATGCGGCGCGCCAGGACATCGAGATTTTCTACCACCTCGACGGCCGCGTCCCCTCGCCCGTCTTCGATACCCAGGTCGCGGCGATGGTCTGCGGGTTCGGCGACCAGGTGGGCTACGAGAAGCTGGTCGCGAAACTGGCGCGCGCGTCGATCGACAAGACCCAGCGCTTTACCGACTGGGCGCGCCGCCCCCTGACCCGCAGGATGCACGAATACGCGATTTCCGACGTCACCCATTTGCGCGTCGTCTACGAGAAAATCGCGGCCCGGCTGGAGCGAGACGGACGCGCGGGCTGGCTCGCCGAGGAGATGGGCACGCTCACCGATCCGGCCACCTACCGTCTCGATCCCGCGGACGCCTGGCTCAGGGTCAAGACCCGCCTCAGGAAGCCGCGTCAACTGGCCGTGCTGCGCGAGGTTACGGCCTGGCGCGAAACCGAGGCGCAACGCCGCGACGTTCCGCGGAACCGTGTGCTCCGGGACGAGGCGCTGAACGAGATCGCGGCGCAGGAACCCGGGACGCGGGAAGAGCTGTGGAACCTGCGCAGTCTCGGCCGTGGCCATGTCGGAAAGAACTCCGCCGATGCCCTGCTGGCCATCGTCGCGGAGGTCCGCGCTGCCGCGCCCTCGACCTATCCGAAGGAACGCAAGCCCCCTCCCGCCGCCAATCACGCCGGGCCGTCGGCCGATCTCCTCAAGGTGCTCCTCAAGCTCCGCTGCGAGGAAAACGACGTCGCGCAGAAGCTGGTCGCCAGCGCCGACGACATCGAGGCCATCGCCCGGGACGACATGGCCGAGGTACGCGCGCTCCGGGGCTGGCGGCGCGAGATATTCGGCGAGGATGCGCTCGCCCTCAAGCATGGCAGGATCGCGCTCGGCATCGAGGACGGCAACATTCGGGTCATCGGAAATGCCGGGTAATCCCGCCGGACGGCAATTGCGGACCGCGACCGTGGTGTCGCATGTCGGGTTCGAGGATTTGGGCATACTCGCGCCCCTGTTGGCGGAACGCGGCATCGCGGTCGGCCATGTCGACGCGCCGCGCGATTCGCTGGCGGAGGTCGACACGACGTCGCCCGACCTCCTGATCGTTCTCGGGGGCCCGATCGGCGTTTACGAAGCCGACATCTACCCGTTTCTCTCGCATGAGATCGCGATGGTCGGCGAACGCCTCGCCCGCGGCCTGCCGACCCTCGGCATCTGCCTCGGCGCCCAGCTGATGGCGGCGGCGCTGGGCGCGCGCGTCTATCCCTCCGGCTTCAAGGAGATCGGTTGGAAGCCGCTCACGTTGAGCGACGCGGGGCGGAAGTCCTGCCTCGCTCCGCTGGCCGAAGAAAATCTCTCCGTGCTGCATTGGCACGGCGACACGTTCGACCTCCCCGACGGCGCGACGCACCTCGCGTCGTCCGATCTGTGCGAGAATCAGGCGTTCCTGTTCGGCGCCAATGCGCTCGGCCTCCAGTTCCATCTCGAAACCTCGGCCGAGGCGCTCGAATCGTGGTTCGTCGGCCACGCGGTGGAAATCGGCGGCGCCGGCCTGTCGCTGACGGAACTGCGAGAGGACAGCCGGCGACTGGCCGGCGACTGCAACGCCGCGGGCAAGGCCTGTTTCACAGCCTGGCTCGACGGTCTCGAAGCCGACCCCGTTTAGCTCGAACCGCGGTCGAAGCCGGGGCAGGCCCTTCGATACGGACAGGCCTCAGCCTCCGAGCACCCGTCGCAGGAGCGGGATGGTGACCGGACGGCGTTCCGCGAGCGCCAGCCCGTCCGCCTCGTCGACGATCCGCCGCGCCGCGTCCAGGCTGCGCTCCATGTGCCGCAGCAAATATGCGATCGCCTCGTCGGAGACTTCGATCTGGCGGTCGCGGAACAGCTTGCGCAGGACCGCGGTGATCAGGTCGTCGTCGGGACGGCCGATCTCCACCGTGGGCGCCGCCCGCAACCGGGACACCAGATCGGGAAGCCGGCCGCGCCAATAGCCCGGCGCCACCCGCGCGGTCGTCAGGACATGTCCGCCCGCCTCGGCCACGCGGTTGAGGACGTGGAGCAGGCGCGCATCGTCGGGTGCCCGGTCGACATCCTCGACCGCGACGGGCGCGTGGGCGATGGAGTCGAGATCGAAGGTGCGGACGTCGACGATCCGGGCGTTCGACAGGCGGCACCAGACATGGGCGAGATGGGTCTTGCCGCTCCCTTCGGGACCCGCGAGCACGGCCAGCGGTCCCGGCCAACGAGGCCACGCATCGATCCAGCCGAGCGCTTCCCGGTTGCAATCGGCCACCAGGAAGTCCTCCCGCCCGTACGCGGGCGTCGGGTCGAGGGGAAGCGGGAGTTGCGCGCTCCCGAGGCGGTCACTCACCATCGCGGTCGCCGCCCGAGCCCAGATAGAGCCGGCTGCCGGTGTAGCGGGACACGATGAACCGGACGAGGACGCCGATGGTCGCCGCGGCGGGCACCGCGAGCAGGACGCCGAGAAATCCGAACAGCGCGCCGCCCGCCAGCAGCGCGAAGATCATCCAGACCGGGTGCAGGCCGACCCGGTCGCCCACCAGCTTGGGGGTGACGAAATTGCCCTCGACGATCTGGCCCACCGCGAAGATGGCCGCGACGATGGCGACCGGCTGCCAGGAATCGAACTGGGCGAACGCCATGCCGACGGACGCGCAAAGTCCGACCAGCATCCCGAAATAGGGAACGAAGGAGATGAGCCCCGTCCCCAGCCCCACGATGACGGCGAAATCCAGCCCGACGATGGAAAGGGCCACGGCATAGAACGTGCCCAGCCCGAGGCAGACGAGTCCCTGCCCCCGGACGAAACCCGCCAGCGTCTCGTTAACCAGCCCTACCTGCTCGCGGATCGTGTCGGCGTGATCGCGCGGCAGCCACCCGTCGATCCTGGATACGATCCTGTCCCAATCGCGCAGGAGGTAGAACGCAACGATCGGCGTAATGACGACCAGCGACAGCAGGTTCAGCAGGGCGAGCCCGCCGCTCCAGAGGCCCAGGACCGCGTCTCCGAGCCAGCTCACGGTCGCCGACGCCAGCCCTCCCGCCGCCTCGCGGAGGCGCGCGACCGCCTCTTCCGACAGGTTCGCCTGAACGATCGAGAGCAGGTCTTCCGCCACGACCCGGAACATCTCGGCATAGGCGGGGATGCGGCCCACGAAACCGAACAGCTGGGACTGGAGAAGCGGTACGAGAAGCGCGAAGAAGAGCCCTACGCCGACGAGAAACGCGACGGTGAGCAACGCCGCCGCCAGGGTTCGCGAAAGACGCCGGCGTTCCAGCCAGTCCGCCACCGGATCGAGGAAATAGGCCACCGCGATGCCGAGAACGAAGGGAAGCAGGATGCTCCTGAGCAGGTAGACCGCGACGACGAAAACGCCGAGCGCGAGCAGCCAGTACAGGGTTTGCCGTTGCGTCGTCATTGCCGGACGCCGTTGCTTGCCATATGGCGGGCCCATACCACGAGGTACCAACCGCCGGAACCGACGGTCGTCAGCACGACCGCATAAGCGGCGACGTCGACGATCTCCGCGATCGCGATCGACAGACCCGACTGCGCGAGAACCGCGCCCGCAAGGAAGATCTGCAGACCGGTGTTGACCTTGCTCACCAGGACCGGCCTCACCTCCCAATGCTTGCGCAGGACCAGCAGCAGAAGCAGCCCGCCGACGATCAGCAGATCGCGGAAAACCACCAGGATCACGACAAAATCGTCGATCATCCCCTTGAGACCGAGCGCGACGTAGACGCTGACGATCAACGCCTTGTCGGCGAGTGGATCGAGATAGACGCCGAGCGTCGAGGTCTGGTCCAGGGCCTTGGCGATATATCCGTCGATCGCGTCCGAAACGCCCGCGAGCAGGAAGACCGCGAAGGCCCAGCCGTAGGACGCGTTCATGATCAGGTAGATGATCAGCGGTACGGAAAGCAGTCTGGCGAGGCTGATCGAGTTCGGGATGTTCACGATCCCGACCCCGGCCCGGCTTGCCGCGGCGCGCGCCCGGCGGCGGCGCGCGTCAGTATCCAGCCGGCATCGCCGCGACGCAGATGCAGATCGTTGCGCCGCAAAGCCGCCTGGAACCCGTCGGCGTCTCCGAAATAGCGCAAACGGACGCGGACGGCGTCTCGGGAAGCGGACAGCACGCGGGCTTCGTGCGTTGAAGGCGTGTCCGAAAGCGCGCGGGAGATCGCGACCCATTCTTCCAGCCCCGAGACAGGTACCGTGGCCTCGATCTGTCCCCCACGGTCGAAGAACAGCAGATTGCTCGATTTCCATGCCTCCTGAATGCGCCGGGCGACGCGCGAAGCCACGGATCGGAACTGGCGGTCGACCGTCTCCGCCGGATCGACCGGAAAGGTCTCGTCCTCGGGCCGTCCGCCATCGCGGGTGCCGTGGGTGACGGTCGAAACGTTTATCGCGAGAGGCGAACGGCCCTTGCGCCCGGGCGTCGCCACCATGACGGCGACCGAACCGGCGCCGTAGCGCTCCGCGATCGCGCGGAGACGCGCGGAATCGCCGGATACCGCCTGCCGCGCGCTGATGTCGCGCAGGTCCTTCAGGTCTCCGGAAGGGATCGCGAGAGGCACCAGCCCGTCGGCCTCGGAAAGGCCCGCCCAGGCCTCGCGCCACGGGTTGGGCCGGTCCCACAGCAGGTACACGCCCGCCATTCGCAACACCGGAAGCACCAGGCGCGGCTTCGCTCTCGTGACCGCGAACCGCACGCCGCGGCTATGCAGGAATCGGCGAACCGCGGCCCGGTCGAACTGAAACGTCAACCGCGCCAGATAGCGCACCCGGGAGGTCTTCTCCCCGTCCACCTCGAAGCTCTGCACCAGGGGCGCTATGCCGCCCGCCTCCAACGGCGGCACGGTCCCGACCGCGGCCTCCGGCACGATCCGCTCGATCAGGCGGCGGAAGGCGACGGCATGGCCTTCCGCCAGCGCGATATCGCGCGCCTGGGTGGCGTTCTCGGCCGAGGCGTCGACCGCCACGTCGCGGACCAGAAACACCGAAGCGTCGCGGGCAAGCGCCGGCCCGGCCGCCGCGATCGCAACCAGAAGAGGCGCGAGCCCGACGGCGACGGCCATCGCCGGCACGCCCGGCTTACTCCCGCGTCGCGTTGGGCACGCCATTGAAAACGGCCACCGTTTACTTATCCTCATATTGCGGTGAACCCGGCCCACGACCGCTTGTCGGGCGCAGTCTAGCACTCCAGTCCTTGCGGGGCAGTCATCAACCGTTCTCCCTATAGCGATGCAGGCGTCGATATACACGCCGCGGGCCGTCTCGTGGAAACGATTCGGCCGCTCGCAAAATCTACTGCGCGGCCCGGCGCGATGGGAGAAATAGGCGGATTCGGCGGGCTCTTCGACCCGCGCGCCGCCGGATTTTCGGACCCGATCCTGGTTGCCGCCACGGATGGCGTGGGCACCAAGCTCAGGATCGCGATCGATTGCGGGATGCATGAGGGAATCGGCGTCGATCTCGTCGCCATGTGCGTCAACGACATCGTGGTCCAGGGCGCGGAGCCGCTGTTCTTTCTCGATTACTTCGCGACCGGGCGGCTGGAACCCTCGGTCGCCGCGACCGTGGTCGAAGGCGTTGCGCGCGGCTGTGTCGAGGCCGGCTGCACCCTGATCGGCGGCGAGACCGCGGAGATGCCGGGGCACTATGAGGACGGGGAGTACGACCTCGCGGGGTTCGCGGTCGGCGCGGCGGAACGGGGTCGCCTGATCACCGGCGAGGGCATTCGGGAAGGCCACCGGATCCTCGCGCTGGCCTCTTCGGGAGTTCATTCGAACGGTTTCTCCCTGGTCCGGCGGATCGTCGCCGATGCCGGGCTTTCGTGGGACGACGACGCGCCGTTCGCGGACGGCCCGCTCGGGGCAGCGCTCCTTACGCCCACGCGGCTCTACGCGTCCGCCGCGCTCGCCGCGCATCGCGAGGGGTTGGTCCGGGGCTTCGCCCATATCACCGGCGGCGGGTTGATCGGGAATGTCGGCCGGGTTCTGCCCGCCGGGCTCGGCGCGGAAATCGACGCACGTTGCTGGACGCTGCCCGACGTCTTCGTCTGGCTGGCGGAAGCCGGGGAACTCGCCGCGCCTCACCTGGCCGAGACCTTCAACTGCGGCATCGGCCTTGTCGCGATCGTCGCCGCCGAAGACGCGGATGCGTGCCGGCGCGCGTTCGAAGCCGAGGGCGAGCGGGTCTGCGACATCGGCACGATCGTGCAGCGTACGCCGGACCTGCCCGCGGTCCAGATCGTGGGTCACGAGACGGAATGGCGCGGCTGAGGCTCGCCGTTCTGATTTCGGGGCGCGGGACCAACCTGCAATCCCTGATCGACGCTTGCGCCGAGGACGACTATCCGGCCGAGGTGGGAGTCGTGATCTCGAACAACCCGGACGCGCAGGGCCTCGAACGCGCGGCGCGCTCCGGTATTCCCGCCCGCACCGTCGATCACCGCTCGTTTCGCGACCGCGAGGCTTTCGAACGGGCGCTCGATTCGGCGCTGGACGAGGCGGAGACCGGGCTGGTCTGTCTCGCAGGCTTCATGCGCCTGCTCACCCCCTGGTTCGTCGAGCGCTGGCGCGACCGGCTGATCAATATCCACCCGTCCCTGTTGCCGGCCTTCCCGGGGCTGGACACCCATGCCCGCGTGCTCGCCGCCGGCGCGCGAATCAGCGGTTGCACCGTTCATTTCGTCCGCGACGAGATGGATCGCGGCCCCATCGTCGTTCAGGCCGCGGTGCCGGTCGTGGAGGGCGACGACGAGGCGAGGGTCGCGGCGCGCGTGTTGGCGGCCGAGCATCGCTCGTATCCGCTTGCGGTACGGCTCATCGCCGAAGGCAGGGTGCGGGTCGCCGGAGACCGCTGCGTTATCGAGGGTGAGGAAGAGCCCGGCGCGGCGCTGTTCTCGCCGTCATCCCCGAGCGGCCCGTGACATCTTCCGCTCACGTCCGGAGTGGGTTATAGGTTCGGCGGCTCGGCTTACCGTAGAGAGGATCGGCATGGCTTTCGACATCGAACAGGAAAACGCGCGCCACACCGCGGGTTGGAAGGGTTTTGTGCTGTTCACCTGCTTGTCGACGGCCGCCGTAATTCTCACGCTCGTCCTGATGGCGCTGTTCCTGCTCTGAGCGCGGCGCCCGCCGTTACCCGACGATATCGCGTTCGGAGAAGAAGAACGCGATTTCGGTAGCCGCGGTCTCCGCCGAATCGGAGCCGTGCACCGAATTCGCCTCGATCGATTCGCCGAACGCCTTGCGGATGGTGCCTTCGGCGGCGTTCGCCGGATTGGTCGCGCCCATCGCGTCCCGGTTCGCGGCGATGGCGTTCTCTCCTTCGAGAACCTGCGCCACGACCGGGCCGGACGCCATGAACTTGCACAGATCGTCGAAGAACGCGCGTTCTTCGTGAACGGCATAGAACTGCCGCGCCTGATCCAGCGTCAGCCGGATGCGCCGCTGCGCGACGATCCTGAGTCCGGCCTCTTCGAGCCGGGCATTGATCTGTCCGGTCAGATTGCGCCGGGTGGCGTCCGGCTTGATGATCGAAAGCGTCCGTTCAACGGCCATGTCGGAATGTCCCCGCGGGAGAGTGGCGCGGCTGTATATCGGTATCCCGGGTACGCGGCAACCGGCTAGCCGGCCTTCTCCTCCCAGCGCCCCGCGGGCGATTGCTGCCAGTAGGTCAGCTTGTGGCCCGCCGCCGAATAGGCCTTCCAGCGTTCGCGCGCCCCGGACACGGCCTCGTCGTCGTTGCCGTCGAACATCTCCAGGCAGCGGGCGAAGTCGGCGATGCGCTCGGAGACCGCCCCGTCCGTGAGCACGAGAATGCTGGCGCCGTTGGGGTTCTCGTCCCGGCTGGTGATCCAGATGGGCTGTTCCTCGGGATTGCCGTCGCGCGCGGTGCCGTGGGGCAGGAACGCGTTCTGGTCATAGGTCCAGAGGATCGCGTCGAGCGCGTTCGTCCTTTCTTCCGAACCGGTCATGACGACGGTGCGCGCCCCACTCGCATGGGCTTTTTCCAGCAGCTTCGGCAAAGCCCGCTCGAGCGTGCTCCGGGTCAGGTGGTAGAATCCGACATCGGTCACGGCGGGCTCAACCCTCGTAATGATCGCGCACCAGCCGGTCGAGCAGCCGCACGCCGAACCCGGTTCCGCCCTTGGGCACGGTCGCCGAGCTCTTCTTCGACCATGTGACGCCGGCGATGTCGAGATGGGCCCACGGCGTGCCCTCCTTGATGAAGCGCTGGAGGAACTGGGCGGCGGTGATCGAGCCCGCGTCGCGCCCGCCGACGTTCTTCATGTCGGCGATGTCGGAATCGATTTGCCGGTCGTAGGCATCGCCGAGCGGCATCCGCCACACGGGTTCGCCGACCGCGCCGCCCGCGGCGATCAGCCGGTCCGCCAGCGTGTCGTCGTTGGCGAAGAGCCCCGCGTTCTCGTGTCCGAGGGAAATGATGATCGCGCCGGTCAGCGTCGCCAGGTCGACGATCGCCCGCGGACGGTATTTCTCCTGGCAGTACCAGAACGCATCGCACAGCACGAGGCGCCCCTCGGCGTCGGTGTTGATCACCTCGACCGTCTGGCCGGACATCGAGGTCACCACGTCGCCGGGCCGCTGGGCGGTCGCCGACGGCATGTTCTCGACGAGCCCGATCATGCCCACCGCGTTGACCCTGGCCTTGCGACCGGCGAGCGCGCGCATGAGCCCGATGACGACACCGGCGCCGCCCATGTCCCACTTCATGTCTTCCATCCCGCCGGAGGGCTTGATGGAGATGCCGCCGGTATCGAACGTCACGCCCTTGCCGACGAAGGCGACCGGCCTCTTGTCCTTGGCTCTCGGCGCGCCGTTCCAGCGCATCGTCACCAGCCGCGGAGCGTTCGCGCTGCCCTGCGCCACGCCGAGCAGCGCCCCCATCCCGAGCTTCGCCATCCGCTTTTCGTCGAGGACTTCGACCGTGATCCCGAGCTCCGTCAGGGACCTGGCGCGTTCCGCTAGGCTTGCGGGGAAAATCACGTTGGCCGGCTCGGAAACCAGATCGCGGGTGAGGAAAACGCCTTCCGCGACCTCGGCGAGCGGCCGGAATTCGCTTCGCGCCCGGGCATGCGCCGGGGTGGCGACCGAGATCCGGTTGAGGCTCGGCTTGTCGTCCGGTTTTTCCTTCGTGCGGTACTTGTCGAACCGATAGCCGCGCAGCAACGCGCCGAAGCCGACATTGGCCGCCGTCGCGGCGGGCGGGATCGGCGCCCCGTCGGCCGCGTCCACCGCTATCGTGGCCGCGCTGTCCCCGCTCTTCTCGAGCGTGGAAACGATCGTTCCGCCCACGCTCTGCGCGGCGCGGGCATCGAAGTCACCGGCCTTTCCGAGCCCGACCAGCACCACCCGGCTCGCGGCCACGCCCGGCGGCGCGTTGAGGACCAGCGTCTGGTTGCTCTTGCCGCCGAAGCGGCTGGACCCGATCGCGCGCGACAAGGCGCCGCCGGTTGCCTCGTCCGCCTCCGCCGCGGTCGCGGCGAGCTCGCCGCCATCGTGGACGCCCACCGCGAGCGCGCCGCTTCGTGGAAGTCTGGGGGCTGCGAAGCTGATCTTCATGGACGGTCTCCTGATCTCCGGATGAGGGCGGGCGCCTTCGGCGGGTCAAACTTAAGTAGGCCGTCGTGCCGCCACAACCGCCGACGGGCTGCGCCCGGCCCTTTCTGTCAAATGGACAGGGTTTTGGCCCAGGCGGTATAAACCCCGGAGTTTGGCGGGCGGATCCGTCGGCCGGAGAGAGTCGCCTTGATCATGTTGTCACGCCTGTTTCCTGCCCTTCTCGTCGCAGCCGCCGTCGCGGCGCCCACGGCGGCGCTTTCCCAGTCGGAGCAAAGGATCGCCGCGATCGTCAACGACGAGGTCATCTCCCTCCGGGATCTGCGGCAGCGCATTCGTCTGGTCCTTTTTTCCAGCGGGATCGAAGACACCTCGGACGCGCGGCGGCGGGTCGCGGGACAGGTGCTGCGAACGCTGATCGACGAGCGCCTCCAGCTTCAGGAAGCGAAAAAGCGGAACGTGACGGTCTCCGAAGACGACATCGGACGGAGCGTCTCGGACATCGAGAAGCGCAACGGAATGCAGCCGGGCAGCCTCCCTTCCATATTCCGGCGCAACGGGGTGAGCTACGAATCGCTCCGCGCGCAGATGCGGACCCGCGTCGCCTGGTCCAGGCTGGTGGGCCGCCGGCTGGCGCCGAGGATCGATATCGGTGCCGAAGAAGTCGATGAGATCCTCGCCCGGCTCAAGGAGGCCGAGGGCGAGGACACGTACCGCCTCGGGGAAATATTTCTTGCGGTCAACAGCCCGGACGAGGAAGCATCGATCCGCGAGACCGCCGAGCGTCTGGTCGAACAGATTCGCGGAGGCGCCCGGTTCGGCGCGCTCGCCCGCCAGTTCTCGCAAGCCGCGACGGCCGCGGTCGGCGGCGATCTCGGATGGACCCCGCGCTCGCAGCTCGACGCGGAGATCGCCGCGGCGGTGGACCGCCTTTCGCCGGGCGCGGTGCTGGACCCGATTCGTACGATATCCGGCTTCCGCATCCTGAGGCTGACGGGCAAGCGCAAGATAGCGGCCGCCGATCCGAACCGGGCGGAGCTCGACCTCAAGCAGATATTCCTGCCGGTCCCGAACGGCGAAGACCCGGCCGGAATGCAAGCGCGCGTCGACGCAGTGAGGTCGGAAGGCAACGCCATCGACGGCTGCGAAGACCTTTCCGCCGTGGCCCGGCGGCTGGGCGCCGAGGCGCCGCAGGATCTGGGCAGGGTCAAGCTGAGCGACCTTTCGGCGGAGGTTCGAAGAAGCGTCGCCGGCGTGGCGGTGGGAAAAGCCAGCGAACCGATCGGAACTCCCGGAGGGATCGTGCTGATGGTGGTTTGCGGCCGCACGCTCCCGAAATCGGAATTGCCCAGCCGCGAGACGGTAACCGAGCAGCTTCGCCTGCAACGGCTGGATCTGTCGGTGCAGCGCTATCTCAGGGACCTGCGAAGCGCCGCCGTCGTCGACGTTCGCCTGTAGGTTCGGGCAAGGCCCATGCGCGCCATAGCCCTGACAATGGGAGACAGCGCGGGGATCGGCCCCGAGATCGCGCTGAAGGCCTGGGCCCGACGCCGCGAAGCCGGAGTCCCGCCTTTCGTCTATCTCGGGGACGCGGATCATGTGGATGCCCTGGCCGCGGCGCTCGGGCTCGACGTACCGGTGGAGTCCGTTGCCGGGCCGGCGGAGGCGGCCGAAATCTTCGCGGATTCTTTTCCGGTATTGCCGATCGCCCTTCCCGCCCCCGTGGTCCGCGGAACGCCGGACCCTTCGAACGGGTCCGCCACCATCGAGGCGATCGACCGGGCGGTGGATCTTGCCGGCTCCGGCGAAGCCGCCGCGGTCGTCACCAACCCGATCGGCAAGGCCGTCCTTTACCAGTGCGGTTTCCGGCATCCGGGACACACCGAATATCTCGCGGATCTGTGCGGCAGCCCGTCGCCGCCCGCGATGATGCTCGTCTGCGACAAGCTTCGCGTCGTTCCGGTCACCGTCCACATGCCCCTCGCCGAGGCCGCGAAGGCTCTCACCGTCGATGCGATCGTTCGCTGCGGACGCACCGCCGCCGCGGGGCTCGAAAACGATTTCGGGATCCGCGCGCCGAGGCTGGCGGTCGCGGGTCTCAACCCCCATGCCGGCGAGGGCGGGCATCTGGGGCGCGAGGAGATCGAGATCGTCGGACCCGCGATCGACATCCTGCGCCGGGACGGACTCCGTGTCGACGGACCCTCCCCGGCGGATACGCTGTTTCACGACGGGGCACGCCGGGACTACGACGCGGCGCTCTGCATGTACCACGACCAGGCGCTGATCCCGATCAAGACGCTCGACTTCTTCGGCGGGGTCAACGTGACGCTCGGCCTGCCCATCGTCCGGACTTCGCCCGATCACGGCACCGGTTACGACATCGCGGGAAAGGGAGTTGCCCGGCCGGACAGCCTGATTGCCGCGCTGCGCCTCGCCGCGACGATGGCGAGCACGCGGGCCGAAATGTCGGACGCCCTTGCCTGAACCCCTGCCGCCGCTGCGCGAGATCATTGCCCGCTACGGGATTCGCGCGAGACGGCAGCTCGGCCAGCATTTCCTCCTCGATCTCAACCTCTGCCGGCGCATCGTCCGGGCCGCGGGCGATCTTGCCGGAAAGACCGTGGTGGAGATCGGACCGGGCCCGGGCGGCCTCACGCGCGCCCTGCTCGAAACCGAAGCGGCGCGCGTCATCGCGGTCGAACGCGATCCGCGGTGCATCGACGCGCTCTCCGACCTTTCGCGGCGCTACGCAAATCGGTTCGACGTGGTCGCCGGCGATGCGCTGGATTTCGACATCTCCGCGCTTGCCGGGACCGGCCGGGTCGCGGTCGTCGCCAACCTGCCCTACAACGTCGCCACCCCGCTCCTGATCGGCTGGCTGCGGAACGTCGATTCGATCTCCGCCATGACGCTCATGTTCCAGAAGGAGGTCGCGGAGCGCATCGTCGCGGCGCCGGGCACGGGCGCCTACGGCCGGCTCACGGTCGTCGCGCAATGGCTCTGCGAGGCGCGGCGGGCCTTCGATGTGGCGCCGACCGCCTTCGTGCCCCCGCCCAGGGTTACGTCGACCGTCGTCAACCTGCTCCCGCGCGGCGCACCCTTGGCGCCGGCAGACATGGCCTGTCTGGAAGCGGTCACCGCCGCCGCCTTCGGCCGCAGGCGCAAGATGCTGCGCTCCGCCCTCGCCAGCCTGGTGGACGACCCGGAAGCGCTGCTGGAGCAGGCCGGGATCGCGGCGACGGCGAGGGCCGAGACGCTTCCACCGGAGGCGTTCTGCGCTCTCGCGCGCGGCCTCGCGAGGATCAGAGCCCCTCGCTGAGACCCTTTACGAACTCCGGCAGGCCCACTTGGCGCTGCCGGCGCAGGCGTTCGGCGGTGAGGATCGAGCGGACGTTCGACACGCTTTCCTGAATGTCGCGGTTGACGACCACGTAGTCGAACTCGTTCCAGTGCGCGATCTCGTCGGGCGCCCGCTTCATGCGCTGCGCGACGACCTCCTCCGAATCCTGTGCGCGCCGCCGCAGACGCGCGTGCAGCTCCCCGGTCGACGGCGGCAGGACGAATATGCTCACGACGTCCTTCGGCGCCTTGCCCTTGAGCTGCCGCGCACCCTGCCAGTCGATGTCGAACAGGACGTCAAGACCTTCGCCAAGCGCCTTTTCGACCGGGGCCCGGGGCGTGCCGTACTCGTTTCCGAACACCTTCGCGTGTTCCAGCAGATCGCCGGCCGTGCGCATCTTCTCGAACGCGGCGGGGTCCAGGAACGAATAGTCGCGCCGATCCACCTCGTCCGGCCGCTTGGGACGCGTCGTCACCGACACCGACAGCGTGAGCCCCGGATCGGCCTCCAGCAGCAGCCGGGAAATGGTGGTCTTGCCGGCACCCGAAGGCGAGGACAGCACCAGCATCAGCCCGCGGCGGGGATTTCCGTCGCCCTTCATGCCTATTCGAGGTTCTGCACCTGTTCGCGAAGGCCTTCAACCGCCGCCTTCAAATCGAGCCCGATGCGCGTAAGGTCCATATCGTCCGATTTCGAGCATAGCGTGTTGGCTTCGCGATTGAACTCCTGGCAAAGAAAGTCGAGCCGCCTTCCGACCGGCCCGCCGCCGCGCAGGAGCTCCCGCGCCGATTCGACATGGCCGATCAGCCGATCGATCTCCTCGCGGATATCCGCCCGCGCCGCGAGATAGGCCACCTCCTGCGCGAGACGGTCCTCGGCGATCGCCGAGCTCGGGTCGAGGAGCGCCGCGATCTGGTCGCGGACCCGGTCGCGAATTCGCTCGGGCCGGACGGCGGCGGCCGCCGCGGCGGCGCGGGCGAGCCCGTCGATTTCGTCCAGTTGACGGATGACGACGGTTTCCAGCCGCGCGCCTTCCTCGCGCCGGGCCGCGGCAAGACCGTCGAGAGCGGCCGCGAGCGTGTCCGAGATCGCGCCGCGGCGCCGTTCGCGCGCGGCTTCGGTCTCTTCCACCTCCACTCTTTCCAGAACGCCGGGAAGCGCCATCAACGCCTCGAGCCGCGCGGGAGGGGACTCGTGGCGGTCCCGCAGCGCGCGATGAATCTCCAGCAGACGCTCCAGCGCATCCTCATTGACCCGGACCTCCGGCGCGCGGGCCGACTGCGCGATCGTCAGGTGGAGCGACAGGGAGCCGCGGCCGAACCTTTCCGCGGCCAGCGCGCGCGCCCGCGGCTCCAGCGCGTCGTGCCCGTGCGGCGTGCGCACCCGCAGGTCGAGGTTGCGCCCGTTGACGCTCCTGACCTCCCAACTCCACCCGACTTCGCCGTCCCCGCCCTCGGCGCGCGCGAAGCCGGTCATGCTCTGGAGCGGACGGGCCGCTTCCTGCGCACCGTCCTCTGCGATTGCGGTCTTTCCGGCCTCGGCCATGTCCGTTTCGGGGGGACCCGTGAGGTTGTGCGACGAGCGGACGAGGTCCGCCCCGCGGGCGGGTATCTATAGTACAGATTGCCCGTGTCCCGGACGAATCGCGCGCGGCGTCCGGGCCGTTTTCGGCTCGCATCCATTTGCCGCGAAGCGTAGATTCGAAGCCCGTATCGATGGGGATTTCCCGATGGAACCGGTGATTGCGGCCCTCGTGGGGCTTGCGGTCGGTGTTGCGATCGTCTGGCTTGCCAAGCGCAGCGAGGTCGCGAGAATTTCCGCCGCGCAGGACGCCGAACGGCAACGCGCGGACTCGGCGTCGCGGGACCTCGAGGCCGAACGGATCGCGCTCGCGGCCAGCCGCGCCCGGCTCGAGGAAGTCCAGCGGGCGCACAAGGAAAAGATCGATTCGCTCGAACGCGTCCGGGGCGATATCGAGAAAGAGTTGAAGGGGCTCGCCCAACAGGCGCTGAAGGACAACCAAAGCTCGTTCCTCGGCCTCGCCAACGAGGTTTTCGACAAGCACCGCGAGCGAGTCGACGGCGAACTCAAGCCGATCAAGACGGCGCTTGCCGATTGGCGCAAGAACCTCGAAGAGATCGAAAAAACCCGCCGGGAGCATTACGGGAGCCTCACGACGGAGCTCAAGAACGTCGTCGACGGGCAGGAGAAGGTCCGGGGCGAGGCCGCGCGGCTGGTCAACGCGCTTCGCGCGGCTCCCAAGACGCGCGGGCGATGGGGCGAGGAAACGCTGAGGAACGTGCTCGAACTGTCGGGCATGACCGAGCATTGCGACTTCCAGACCGAGCAGTCGCTGCGCCAGGACGCCGAGTTGCTGCGGCCGGACGTGATCATCCGACTGCCCGGCGAGCGCTACATGATCGTCGACGCCAAGACTTCGTTGGCCGCGTATATGGACGCGATGGAAGCCGAGGACGACGAAGCGCGGGAGGACCACCTCAAGCGGCACGCCGGGCAGCTCCGAACGCATATGCGCGGCCTCGCCTCGAAGCGCTATCAGGACGCGCTCGACGTGACGCCCGACTTCGTCGTGATGTTCGTGCCGGGCGACAACTTCTATGCCGCGGCGATCGAGCGCGACCCGACGCTCTACGACGAGGCGCTGAAATCCAACGTGCTCATCGTCACCCCGACGGTGATGCTGGGCCTCGCCAAGGCCGTCGCCTTCGGCTGGCGGCAGGAGAAGGTCGCCGAGAACGCCCGGGAAGTCGCCAGGCTGGGACAGGAGCTATACCAGCGCATGGGCACGATGGGCGACCACGTCGCGGGCCTCGGCCAGGACATCGCGAGGTCGGTGCGGCGGTACAACGCCTTCGTCGGCAGTCTGGAGTCGCGGGTGATGCCGCAAGCGCGGCGCTTTGCGGACCTCAAAGTGGAGGGAGCGTCGCAGCCCCTGCCGGAGACGCCGTATGTCGATACCGAGGTGCAGATGCCGCGCGCCGACCGGGATCTCGTAATCGGCCCGACCGCCGAAACCGCCGCCGATCCGCACCCGCCGGTCGAGCCGGCCGCGGAATAGAGCCCGGAAACACGGTCGCGCCGTATCGAGGGACGCGCCAGAACCGCCTATTCCGGCGGCGCCGCTTCCTTTCTTTCGCGTTCGATCCGCCGCCATCGCGCGACGTTGCGGAGATGCTCCGCGAAGGTGCGGGCGAATGCGTGCCCGCCGGTCCCGTCCGCCACGAAATAGAGCTCGTCGGTCTCTGCCGGGTGCAGCGCGGCCTCGATCGAGGCGCGGCCGGGATTGGCGATGGGGGTCGGTGGCAGGCCGTGCGTCCGATAGGTGTTGTAGGGCGACTCGATCCGGAGGTCCGCTCTGGCGAGGGGCCGGTCGAGCGGCGCGCGCCCCAGAGTGAGCGCATAGGCGACCGTCGGATCGGACTGCAGCCGCATCCCCTGGCGGAGGCGGTTGTGAAACACCGCCGAAATGCGCGCCCGCTCCGACGCCACGGCCGTCTCGCGCTCGATGATGGAGGCCAGGACCAGCGCCTCTTCCGGGGACGCCAGCGCGATGCCGGGAGCGCGCTTGTCCCACAGCGCCGCGAGCGTCGCCGCCATCGACTCGCGAATCCGGCGAACGAGCGCCGTGCGGCTGTCCCCGTAAGAGAAATAGTATGTCTCGGGCAGCAGCGATCCCTCTCCGACCCCGACCGGCAGTTCGCCGGCGAGCCCCTCTTCGGCGCCGATGCGTCCGAGGATCTCGCCGGTGGTGAGCCCCTCGGCGAGGGTGATCCGCCGCCTGACGGTCTTGCCGCTCGCGAGAAGCGCGATCGCCCCGTCCGTCGAGATGCCGGCCGGAAAGCGATATTCTCCCGCGCGCATCGCCCTGCTCCGCCCGGTGAGCCGCGCGCCCGCCCTGAACAGGAAACGGTCGCGGATCACGCCGCGGTCGCGCAGCAGAGTGGCGATTCGTTCGACGCCCGAGCCCTTTTGAACGATGACCGTCCGGGCTTCCGCCAGCGGTCCCGGGCGGATGAATTCGAGATGCGCCCAATAGGCAAGCCCGAGCGCGAACGAGACCGCCCCCAGCGAGCCGAATACAGCCGCATGCAGGGCCAGCCGGGCCATCGGCGCTACCGCCCGCGATCAGGGGGACGAAGCGAAGATCAGGGACGCGTTGGTGCCGCCGAATCCGAACGAGTTCGACAATACGTTCCGGATCGGGCGTTCCCGGGCCTCGTTCGGCACGAGATCGAGGTCGCAGCCTTCAGAAGGGTTTTCGAGATTCAGCGTGGGCGGCACGACGCCGTCGTTCATCGCCATGATCGAAAAGATCGCCTCGACGCTGCCGGCGGCGCCGAGCAGGTGCCCGATGGCGGACTTGGTGGACGACATGGACAAGTTGTATGCGTCCCCGGCGAACACCCGCTTGACCGCCCCGAGCTCGATCTCGTCGCCGAGCGGGGTCGAGGTCCCATGCGCGTTGATATAGTCGATCTCGTCGGTGTTCAGCTTCGCCCGCTTCAGCGCCGCCTGCATCGACCGGAAACCGCCGTTGCCGTCTTCCGGCGGCGAGGTGATGTGGTGCGCATCGCCCGACATGCCGTATCCGATCACCTCGCCGTATATCCTGGCGCCGCGCTTCTTCGCGTGCTCCATCTCCTCGAGCACGACGATGCCGGCGCCCTCGCCCATCACGAACCCGTCGCGGTCCCGGTCCCAGGGGCGCGAGGCGCGCTCGGGCGTTTCGTTGAAGCCGGTGGAAAGCGCCCTCGCCGACGCGAACCCCGCGATGCCTATCCTGCAGACCGCCGCCTCCGCGCCGCCGGCGACCATCACGTCGGCATCGTCGAGCATGATCATCCGCGCCGCGTCGCCGATCGCGTGCGCCCCGGTCGCGCAAGCCGTCACCACCGAATGGTTCGGGCCCTTGAACCCGTAGCGGATCGAGACCTGCCCCGACGCCAGGTTGATCAGGGTGGCCGGAATGAAGAACGGCGTCACCCGGCGCGGACCGCGCTCGTTCATCGTGATCGAGCCGTCGAAAATGAACTTGAGGCCGCCGATACCGGATCCGATCAGCACGCCGGTCCGCTCGCGATCCTCTTCGGCTTCGGGCTGCCAGCCCGCGTCCTCGACCGCCTCGGCCGCGGCGCCGAGCGTGTAGACGATGAAATCGTCCATCTTGCGCCGGTCCTTGGCGTCGGTGACCGTGTCGGGATCGAAATGCCCGTTGCCGCTCTCCCCGACGGGCACCGTTCCGGCAATCTTGCACGGAAGATCCGAGACGTCGAAGGTCTGGATGGCCTGGATGCCCGACTCGCCATTGACGAGGCGCTTCCACACATGGCCGACCCCCGCGCCCAGGGGCGTAACGAGGCCGAGCCCGGTAACGGCGACACGTCTCATAACAGCACCGATTGTCCGTACTTCATCGGGTGGCGCCCGGCCGGGTTCGCGGATCCCGGACCGCGGCCGCGATCAGGCGTTCGCGTTCTCTTCGATGAAGTTGATCGCATCCTTGACCGTCAGAATCTTCTCCGCCGCGTCGTCCGGAATCTCGCATCCGAACTCCTCCTCGAACGCCATCACGAGCTCGACTGTGTCGAGACTATCGGCGCCGAGGTCGTCGATGAAGCTCGCATTGTCGGTGACCTTGGCTTCGTCGACGCCAAGATGCTCGACCACGATCTTCTTCACACGGTTGGAGGTGTCGCTCATGTCAGGGTTCCTCGGTGTGGTAAGCGATGGACCGGGCACTGAGGGACCAGAGTCCAACGGGATACTCGGCCGCGCGGTGAGGTTCGATACCTAGCATAATCGCCGTCGCCTTTCCAGCGCACGCCCGAATCCGGCCGCCCGTTACAGCATGGCCATCCCGCCGTTCACGCTGATCGTTTGCCCGGTGACATAGGCCGCTTCGTCGCTCGCCAGAAAGACCACGCAGGACGCGACGTCCTCGGGCGTTCCGAGTCGGCCCGCCGGGATCCGCTCGGTGAGCCTCGCGGTCTGGTCGTCGCCCAGACCCTGCGTCATCGCGGTGTCGATAAACCCCGGGGCCACGCAGTTGACGGTGACGTTGCGCGCCGCGACCTCCGCCGCGAGCGCCTTCGTCATGCCGGTCATCCCCGCCTTGGACGCGGCGTAGTTGGCCTGTCCCGGATTTCCCGTCTGGCCGACGATCGAGGTGATGGCGACGATCCGGCCCCACCGCGCGCGCATCATGCCGCGCAGCGCTGCCCGGGCGAGCCGGAACCCGGCGGTGAGGTTGACGTCGAGCACGGTTTGCCAATCCTCGTCCTTCACCCGGACGAACAGATTGTCGCGCGCGAGCCCGGCATTGTTGATCAGTATGTCGATTCCGCCCATGGCCTCCGCGGCCTCCGCGGCCAGCGCATCGGCGGCGCCGGGGTCCGCGAGATCGGCGGTCAGCACGTGGGCGCGGTCTCCCATCGCGGCCGCGCGCTCCTCCAGCGCCGCCCGGTTGCGCCCCGCCAGCGCGACCGTCGCGCCCTGCGCGTGCAGCGCGGTCGCCACCGCTCCGCCGATCCCGCCGGAAGCACCGGTGACCAGCGCGCGTCTGTCTTCCAGATCGAACATGGCCGGTCTCTACTCCCGGGAAATTCAGAGCTTCAACAGCGCATCGACGTCGTCGGGACTCTCCACGGAGAGCGCGACGAGGTCTGGATCGATTCGCCGGGCGAGCCCGGTCAGCACCTTTCCGGCGCCGATTTCGACCACCGTCCCGACGCCCGCGTCGCGCATGGCGAGCACGCATTCGCGCCACCGCACCAGGCCGGTCACCTGGGCCACCAGCAGCTCGCGGATCTCGTCGGGATCCGACACGGGCTCGGCCGAGACATTGGCGACCAGAGGCGGCTCGGGCGGACTCATGTCGACGGTCGAGAGAGCTTCCTCCATCGCCTCCGCCGCCGGTTGCAGCAGCCGGCAGTGGAACGGTGCCGAGACCGAGAGCATGACCGCGCGCCGGACGCCGCGCTCCTTCGCCAGCGCCACCGCGCGCTCGACGGCTTCGCCGTTGCCGGAGAGGACGACCTGGCCGGGCGCGTTGTCGTTGGCGATGTCGCACACCTGGTCCTTCGCCGCCTCCCCGGCGATGTCCCGCGCCTGCTCGAGCGTCGCGCCGAGCAGGGCAGCCATCGCGCCCTCGCCGACCGGCACCGCCTCCTGCATCGCCCGGCCCCGGGTCCTGAGCAGCCGCGCCGCGTCCGGCAGGGAAAACGTCCCGGCGGCGGCGAGCGCCGAGTACTCGCCCAGCGAATGCCCGGCGACGTGCGACACCCGGCCGGCGAAATCGAAGCCCGCATCGCGGGTGAGCACCCGGAGCACGGCCATGCCGATCGCCATCAGCGCGGGCTGGGTGTTCTCGGTCAGCGTCAGGTCTTCCGCCGGTCCCTCACGAACGATACGCGACAGGTTCAGGCTGAGCGCGTCGTCCACCTCCTCCAGCGTCTCGCGCGCGGTGGGAAAGGAACCCAGCAGCGCCTCTCCCATACCCACAGACTGGGAACCCTGCCCCGGAAACACAAAGGCAATCGTCATCGCAATCCCAACGGGGAACGAAAAGCGAAACCGGCAAGAACCGGCCCGGGAAACAGACACGCGGCACGGAGTCCTGTCAACCCGAGCGGCGGAACGGCCGGCCGTCCGGCCCGTTGCTTGAGGCGTGTGCGTTGTTCGGAGTTCCTTGCTGAGCAAGGTCTTCCGGACGGGTTGAGATTTTTCTTACCCCAGCGGCGTGGCTGATTTCCGCGGGGTCCGGCGCGACGAACGATCCGGATTGTCGATTTTCACCCCATG
>JAJDVM010000121.1 GCA_022826125.1 Defluviicoccus sp. | reverse complement strand
CGAGATCGCGCGCCGCCTCGCCCGCCTCGCCCAGGCGCCGTTCCTCAAGGTCGAGGCGACAAAGTTCACCGAGGTCGGCTATGTCGGCCGCGACGTGGAGCAAATCGTCCGCGACCTGGTCGAGATCGCGATCCACATGGTGCGCACGCGCCAGCGCAAGGAGGTCGAGGCCAAGGCCGAGATCGCCGCCGAGGAGCGCGTGCTCGACGCGCTCGTGGGCGAGAAGGCGAGCGCCGAGACGCGGCAGAAATTCCGCGTCCTGCTGCGCGAGGGCAAGCTCGACGACAAGGAGATCGAGGTCGAGGTCTCGGAAGGCGGATCGTCGTTGCCGACCTTCGAGATCCCCGGCATGCCGGGCGCCCAGATGGGGATGGTTAATCTGGGCGACATTTTCGGCAAGGCGTTCGGCGGGCGCACCGCGCCGCGCAGGATGACGGTCGCGGACTCGCACGACGTGCTGGTCGAAGAGGAGGCCGACAAGCTCCTCGACGAGGACGCGGTGGTGCGGGAGGCGATCGACAGCGTCGAGCAGAACGGCATCGTCTTCCTCGACGAGATCGACAAGATCTGCGCGCGGTCCGACCGCTTCGGCGCGGACGTGAGCCGGGAAGGGGTGCAGCGCGACCTGCTTCCGCTGATCGAGGGGACCACGGTCGCGACCAAGCACGGCACCGTCGAGACCAACCACATTCTGTTCGTCGCCTCGGGCGCGTTCCACCTCGCCAAGCCGTCCGACCTGCTGCCCGAGCTGCAGGGCCGGCTGCCGATCCGGGTCGAGCTCAAGGCGCTCACCGAGGAGGACTTCCGGCGCATCCTCACCGAGCCCGAGACCAGCCTGATCCGCCAGTACATCGCGCTGATGCAGACCGAGGACGTGGCGCTCGACTTCGCCGAGGACGCGATCGGCGAGATCGCCCATGTCGCCGCCGAGGTGAACCGCGCGGTCGAGAATATCGGCGCGCGCCGCCTTCAGACCGTGATGGAGCGCCTGCTCGACGAGATCAGCTTCACCGCCACCGACCGGGCCGGCGAGGCCGTCAGCATCGACGCGGCCTACGTGCGCGAGCGCGTCGCCGACCTCGCCAAGGACGCGGATCTGTCGAAGTATATTTTGTAGGGGCGGCCCTTCCGTTACAGCGTGACGGTGGGCGTGGACTGGCGGCTGACCTTCGAGTGGCGCGCCGGCGACGCCTACCGTCTCAATCTGGAGGACTACCGCCGATGGACGACCTGACCTCCGATCGTCCGGACCGCGCGCCGACCCACCCGGGAGCGATCTGGCGCGAGGACATCCTTCCCGCCCTCGGCCTGACGGTCGCCGGCGCGGCGCGCGATCTCGGGGTATCCAGGCAGGCTCTGCACAACGTTCTTCGCCGTGAGCACCCGCGGACGATAAGCCCGGAGATGGCGCTCCGCTTCGCGCGGCTCTGCGGCGACGACGCGCTCGCCGGCCTCTGGCTCCGCATGCAGGCCGCTTACTCGCTGTGGCAGGCGTCGGAGCGGGTCGCGCTCGACGATATTCCGGTCCGCGCTACACTGTGATCCGCAGTTGCAGTCCCAGGGCCCGGGCGATCCGCATCACCGTGGCGAAGCTCGGGTTGCCGTTCTCCGACAGGGCCTTGTAGAGCCCCTCCCGGCTCAGCCCGGCATCGCGGGCCAGCCGGCTCATGTTGCCCGCCCGGGCGATTTCGTTGAGGCCGGCGCGGATCAGGCTGCCGTCGCCCGGGTCTCCCGCCGCGCACGCTTCCAGGTAGAGGCGAGCATTCCGGGGAATGTGCGGGTCGGTCATGGCGGAGCCTATGTTAACCATGGTTGACAGCCGGGCAACCCGGCCCCGCCGTCGGGGCGGTCGCGCCGGTTTTCCGAACCGGTCCGGCAGCAATCCCCGCCAACGCGCTGGCGCGGCGGGGGGATTCGCGGTCGCTACCGCCCCGCGCGCCGCCCGACCGGCGCGAACGGGAGAGCGGTTGCGTCCCCCGGGGACGCGAAAAACAGTCCCATATCGGGACAATGTTTCACGTGAAACATCGGCGCGAGTTTCGGGCTAGCCGCGGCGCTTCCTCAGGAGCACGTAGAAGGCGCCGGAGCCGCCATCCCTGGGCTGCGCCTCGGCGAAGGCGAGGATGCGGGGTCTGAGACCGGGCTGGTTGAGCCAGCGCGGGAACTCGCTCCGGATGGTGCCGCCGGTCCGGCCGATAGTGCCCTTGCCGGTGATCACCAGCACGCAGCGGCGTCCCTCGTCCGCCGCACGTTCGACAAAGCCGGCGAGCGCGCGGTGCGCCTGTTCGAGGGTGTGGCCGTGCAGGTCGATCCGCGCCTCGGGCCGCATCTGCCCGCGCCTCAGCCGGGAAGCGGCGCGCCCGTCGATCCCGGCGGCGGCGCCCGGCTCCAGCGGAGGCGGCGGTCGGGACGGGACGGGCGCGGGCATGGGGGGCTGTGCCTTGGTGCGCTCCGCAGGCGCCTCGCCCTCGGACGCAAACCGCTCGACGTCGCCGACCGCGGCCTCGAACAGCGCGCGGTCGGCGGCGCTCGGCTCGCGGCTACGGCGCCCGGCCGGCATCGCACACCACCACGTGCAGCGTCCTCGGACCGTGCACGCCGATCTGGAGGATTCGCTCGATATCGCTCGAGCGCGACGGGCCGGTGACCAGCGTCACGTTGCGCGGCATCGCCGCGCCGCCGGCGCGGAGCAGCGCGAAGGCGTCTTCGTAGGCGCCGACGATGCGGACCGCGTCGACCACCGCGACATGGGTGTCGGTCAGGAAATGAGCTGCGTTGGCGATGTCGGGCCCCGACCGCACCATCAGCGTCCCGGTCTCGGCGATGCCGGCGACAGTGCCGGTGACCGAGACCGCGTCGCCCGCGTCGGGCACCCCGCGGCGAAGGCCCTCCACGCGGTCGAGGCCGCACGGATCCAGCATGGGGTCCTTGGAGGCGACTATCGGCCCGGGCGCGCCGAGCTCGCGGAGGAAGCGTTCGATCTCCCCGGCGACTTCCGACCAGCCGGTCACCGTGGCATGGCTGACCCCGGCCACGTCGAGCCCGCCGTAGAAGCGCTGGCGCAGCTCCGCCGCGCCGCCCTTCCCCCTCGCGGGGACGAGTCCGGGCGCGACCCCGACCGCCGCGCCCGGATTGGCGGCGCGGATCCTCGCCAGGATGTCGTCGCGGGCCGCGCTCATTTGCCGCGCCTTCCGTGCCACCTGCCGACGAAGGTCCCGCCCTCGGGGACCGGGAGGTCGCGGCCGCCCGTCCACTTCCCGGCGAAGGGCAGTCGGGTGAGCCGGCCGCGCCCCATCGCCATCAGGCGGAGCATCCGGCCTCCCATGGCGCCGACCGTCCGGTAGGCCCAGGGCCAGGCGGTAAGCGCCGACCAGGCGAACAGGCCCCAGCGCAAGACCTTCGGTCCGAGATGGGCCTGGAACGCGTCCTCCCGCCACATGCGCAAGAGCCGGGGCAACGGGATGCGCACCGGGCAGACCGCCTCGCAGGCGCCGCAGAAGGACGAGGCCTCGGGCAGGTGCTTCGACGTCTCCAATCCGTTCAGCGCCGGCGTCAGCACCGATCCGACCGGGCCGGCATAGACCGCGCCGTAGGCATGGCCGCCGACCGCGCCGTAGACCGGGCAGACCGTCTGGCAGGCGCCGCAGCGGATGCAGCGCAGGATCTCCCGCTTGGGACCGGCGAGGAGGTCGCTGCGGCCGTTGTCGACCAGCACGACGTGGAAGTTCTCCGGCCCCGCCGCGTCGTCCTCGCGCTTCGCGCCGGTGGCGAAGGTGGTGTAGGCGGAAATCTCCTGGCCCGTCGCCGAGCGCGCGAGCACCCGGATCAGGGTCAGCGCCTCCTCGACCGTGCCGAGCGCCTTCTCGATCCCGGTGACCACGATATGGGTGCGCGGCAGAGACTGGGCGAGGTCGCCGTTCCCCTCGTTGGTGACGATTACCACCGATCCGGTCTCGGCGATGAGGAAATTGGCGCCGGTGATCCCGACATCGGCGCGGAGGAACACGTCGCGGAGCGCGGAGCGGGCCTCGTCGGTGATCGCACGGGGTTCCTCGAGCGGGCGGTCTTCCGGGAGGGTGTCGTGGGCGCCGCGGAAAGTCTCGGCGAACTGGTCCTTGGTCAGGTGGATCGCGGGGATCACGATATGGCTCGGAGTCTCGTCGCGGAGCTGGAGGACGTATTCGCCGAGATCGGTCTCGACCGTGTCGAACCCGGCGCCGAGGAGCGCCGTGTTCAGGTCGATCTCCTCCGTGACCATCGACTTACCCTTGGCGACGGTCTTCGCCCCCGCCTCGCGGCAGATCCGGGCGACCGCCTCGCACGCCTCGGCGGCGTCGCGGCACCAGTGGACCGCGCCTCCGTTGGCGGCGACGTTCTCCTCGAACCGCTCCAGATTGGTGGCGAGGTTGGCGAGCGCCCCGTTGCGGATGTCCCGCGCGGCATCGCGCAGCGCCTCGAACTCGGGCAGCCTGGAGACCGTCTCGACGCGACCCGCCCGGGCATCGCGCTGCAGCCGGTGGAGGGCGCCGAGAAGGGTCTCGTCGCGGCGGGCCGCGGCGACGTTCTCCGGGAAGCGCCTGCTGTCGGTCTGCATCGTCAGCCGTCCCCGGGGTCGAGCACTTCCGCCACGTGACGCGCGCCCACCAACGATCCCCGGCGCGAGAGCCGCCCCTCGATGTGAAGCAGGCATCCGAGGTCGCCGCCGACCACCGCGTCCGCGCCGGCGGCCTCGATGGAGTCGATCTTCTTGTCCGCCATCGCCTCGGAGATCGCGGGGTACTTGACGCAGAACGTGCCGCCGAAGCCGCAGCAGATGTCGGACCCCTCCATCTCGCGCAGCTCGGGCCCGCCCGCCGCGGCGAGGAGCGTACGGGGCTGTTCGCGGATGCCGAGCTCGCGCAGCCCGGAACAGGAATCGTGATAGGTGATGCTGCCCGATGGCGGGCGGGCGGCTTCCGGGCGCCACCCCGCCACCCGGGTCAGGAAATCGACCAGCTCGTATGTCCTGCCGGCGAGCGCGGCGGCCTTGCCGGCCCATTCGGGATCGTCGGCGAGGAGGTCGGGAAAATGGCGGACGAACATCGCGCCGCACGATCCCGACGGGACGACGACATGCTCGAACCGGTGGAACGCGGCCACGGCGCGGCGCGCGCCGCGCCGGGCCGCTTTGCGGTCGCCGCTGTTGTAGGAGGGCTGGCCGCAGCAGCTCTGCGCGCGCGGCACCTCGACCCGGTAGCCGGCGCGCTCGATCAGCCGCGCCGCGGCGAAGCCTACCGAGGGCCTGAGCAGGTCCACGCGAAGAACCCGACCGCCGGGCGCTCTTGCGCCGCGTCCGTCATACCCCGGCCGCCTTCTCCCCTGGCACGGGCAACAGCACATAGTAGCGCCCCGGCGATTTCATGCGACCGGCACGCTCCTCGGCGTCGAGCCCGGCGCCCCAGAAGAGGTCTCCCCGGACCGCGCCCCGGATGGCACCTCCGGTATCCTGCGCGACCGCGAGGCGGCGCAGCGGGCGCGCAGGATCCAGCGGATCGACGGTATCGATCCAGAGCGGCGCGCCCAGCGGCATGAGGCGGTGGTCCACGGCGAGGCTGCGGCCTGGTGTGAGCGGCACACCCTGGGTGCCGACGGGGCCTTCCCCCGGAACCTCGCGGAAGAATACGTAGGACCGGTTGCGGTCCATGACCCGGCGCTGCTCCGCAGGGTTGGCGCGCAGCCAGTCGCGAATCGACTGGAGCGTGACCTCCTCGCGCTCAAGCGCGCCCTCGGCCACCAGCACGCGGCCGATCGCGGTATAGGGGCGGCCGTTGGTGGCGGCGTAGCCGAGGCGCAGGATCTCGCCGTCCGGCAGCCGCACCCGCCCCGATCCTTGGATCTGCAGGAAGAACGCCGCGATCGGATCGGCGACCCAGACGATCTCGGTCCCCGCGCCGTCGAGCGCGCCGTCGACGATCTGGGCGCGGTCGTAATAGGGCTTGAGCCGCCCGCCCTCGACCCTCCCGGCGAGGCGCTCGTCGCCGAAATCGCCGCCGAAATCGGACAGCCGGACGGTCACCAGATCCTTCGGCCTCGTATAAAGCGGCACGGGATAGGCGTCGCTCGGCTGCCACGCGCCGGAGAGCTCGGGTTCGTAATAGCCGGTGATCAGTCCGGAATCGCCGTCGGGGCCGACGACCCGGAACGGTCTGAACCGGCGCTCGAAGAACGCGCGCGCGGCGCCGTCTTCGATCCGCGCAGCCTCCTCGCAAACCGACCGCCAGTCCCCGGGACTGCCGAACCGCTCCGTTCCTCCCTTGGCTTGCGTCGGGTAACTCAGCGGCTTCGCGCAACTCCGCCTGAGCGCGGGAAGCGCCTCGGCGTGCCGGTCTTCCGCCCACCCCGGCAGATCGGCGAACGAGACCGGCTGGAGGACGGGGATATCGGCCCGCTCCTCGTCGGGTGAGCAGCCGGCAGCGGCGGCGAGCATCAGCGCCGTCAGCGCCGCCGAAACGCCGCAGCGGCCCGCGCGGAGACGTCGAGCGCGGACACGCGGAAGGGGAAGCGTCTCAGTTGGGGCTCCGCGTCTCAATCAGCTTCCAGTTGGGATCGCGGGAACGGGTGTTGCGCGCGAACGTCCAGATATCCGTCACGTCGGTGACCTGGGCCGGGTCGCCCTCGATCGCCTCGCCGTCGGCGTCGCGGGTGACGTTGACCTGCTCGGAGATGAAGGTGACGGTGACGAGCGCGTTGCGGCCGCTCATCTCGGCCTCGACGATCTCGGCCGACTTGATGCCGACGACCGTGGTCTCCAGCGTCTCGGCGGCATCGAGGCGCTGGCGGATGGCATGTTCGAAGTTCTCGAACACCTCGTCGTTCAGGAGCGCGCGGAGCGTGCCGGTATCGGCGGTCGCGAACGCGTGGACGATGGCCTCGAACGCGGCCCGGGCGCCCTCTTCGAACGCGGCCGGATCGAAGTCGGGGTCGGCGGCCCTGATCCGCGAGAGGCCGCGCGCCAGCGGGTCTTCGGGCTCCGCCGGCTCGAAATCCGCGTCGTCGTCGAAATCCGGCTCGTCGTTCGCCGCGCTGCGGTCGGGCAACTCGATGACGTTGGCCTCCCGCTCGGCTTCCTGGCTGCGTTGTGACATGTTGTCGGGCGGGCGGGACTGATGTCCCGTCCGGCGCCCGAGAACGCTGCGCAGCCTGAAAACCAGGAACGCCGCGATCATCGCGAAGAAGATTATGTCGAGGAACTGGAAGCCTTCCATGGACGCGTCCTTTGACGCCTCGCCCCCGCAGCTCTCCGTAAGACCGGACCGTCCCGATCGCGGATACGCGGCGCATGCGTCGGGCCAAGCCTTGCAGCGGGACTCCGTAAATAGGCCCAACGCGGCCAAAGCGCAAGCGGGACGGTTGTGATGCGTTGGCTGTATCTTGCCTATCGGTGGAGCTGGTTGACGCTCACGCCCTGGCGCAACTGGATGTTGTGCCTGTTCTGCATGGTGCCGCTGGTCGAAATCTACCTGCTCGTGCTGGTCTATGGATTCCTCGGCGGCTGGACGGTCCTGGGCAGCGTATTCGCCGCCGCGATCCTCGGGGCGTGCCTGTTTACCTGGCACAGATACGATCTCGACGGGCGAGCGGCGGCGGTCGTGAGTACGGGAGAGTTCCCCAACGACGAGCTGATGGAGGCGATCGCGCTGGCCGTCGCCTGCGCGCTGCTGCTTACGCCCGGCTACGTGACGGATGCTATCGGCTTCATGCTATTTTGGCCGAAATTCCGCCTTCGGCTGATCCGTTTCGTTCTCGAACCCGTACTGGGCCTCGATTTCTTCGACGAGCTGTACGACATCGAACCCCGGCATCCATGATCCTGATCCGGCACGGCCAGACGATATTCAACGTGGTCTTCAGCGTGACCCGGATCGATCCCGGCGTCCCGGACCCGCTGCTCACGTCGCGCGGGCGGCACCAGGCGCGGGACATCGCGGCGGCCCTCGCGGGGGAGGGCATCGAGCGAATCCTCGCGAGCCCCTACCGGAGGGCGATCCAGACCGCCGACACCGTCGCGCGCGCGCTCGGCGTCCCGGTGACCGTCGATCCGGACGTCCGCGAGCGCTTCAGCTTCTCCTGCGACCTCGGAACCCGCCGGACCGAGCTCGCCCGCGCGTGGCCGGAATACGAGTTCGGCCATCTGGAGGAGCGCTGGTGGCCGGCATCGGAGGAAAGCGAGGCGTCGTTCGAGCGGCGCTGCGCCCGCTTCGCCGCGCGCATAGCCGGCGACCCGGCTGGGCCGCGGACCGCCGTGATAACGCATTGGGGCGTCATACGCGCATTGACCGGCGAGCGCGTGACCAACGGCACCCTGGTCCGCCTCGACCCGCCGCCGCGCTGAACTTGTACGCCCGCACCTTCCATGCTAGACGCCGCGCGGGCAGTTCGCGGGCGGCGCTGGGCCATCGCGGCAGGGAGAAAAGCTGATGGCCGAAGAATCCGCCGAACCGCAACAGCGGGAGAACGGCTCCGCCGCCGCCGACCGGCCGATGCTCGCTATCGGCGCGCAATACATCAAGGACCTCTCCTTCGAGAACCCGCTCGGCCCGGAGGGGCTGGCGAAGCTCACCGAGAACCCCAAGGTGGAGGTCGAGGTCAACACCAGCGCCCGGCTGCTTGCCGAGAGCGCCTACGAGGTCTCGCTGTTCATCCGCGCCGAGGCGCAGAGCGGGGACGCAACGGCGTTCATCGTCGAGCTCACCTATGGCGGGATCGTCATCGTCGGCGAGGTGGCGGAGGAGGACATCCAGCCGCTGGTCCTGATCGAGGGGCCGCGCCACCTGTTCCCGTTCGCCCGCTCGGTGGTCGCCAACGTCACCCGCGACGGCGGCTTCCCGCCGATGATGATCGACCCCATCGACTTCGCCGCGCTCTACATGGAGAACGACGCGGCACGCTCCGGCTTCGACATCTCCTGACCGCCCGCTCCCCCCCGCGGGGAGAGGGTCAGGGAGAAAGGGGATACGGATACGCTTCAGCCGAGCCAGATCGGGTCCTTGATCTTCTTCAGGAACTCCGCGTGGGCGGCGCTTTCCTCTTCGCTCGGGGCGTGGCTGCGCGGCGGGCGGGGGGCGCGCTCTTCCCTTTCCGCGGTTTCGACCCGCCGGGCCGAGCCGAGGCCGAGCGAGGGTTGCCGGCCGCCGACCAGCTCAAGATAGACCTCGGCCAGCAGCTCGGCGTCGAGCAATGCGCCGTGCTTGGTCCGCGCGGCGTTGTCGATCCCGAAGCGGCGGCACAGCGCGTCGAGATTTGCCGGCGCGCCGGGAAACTTCCGGCGTGCGAGACCGACGGTATCGATGGCGCGCGAGGCCGTCAGGGGATCCCGATCGATCCGCCCCAGCTCGGCGTTGAGAAAACCGAGATCGAACTGCGCGTTGTGGATGACCAGCATGGACTCGCCGAGGAAGGCGAGCAGGTCGTCCGCCACGGCGGCGAACAGGGGCTTGTCCGCGAGGAATGCGTCGGACAGGCCGTGCACCTCGAACGCCCCCGGGGGCATCTCCCGCTCGGGATTGACATAGGCGTGGAACGTCTCGCCCGAGGGGATGTGGTTGATCAGCTCGAGACAGCCGATCTCGACGATCCGGTCGCCCCCGTCAGGGTCGAGGCCGGTCGTTTCGGTATCGAGGACGATTTCGCGCATAAGGGCCCGGCTGCGGCAGATGCGCGCGCGGTGGCCAGAACCTGCCGCGGCGGCGCGACATCACTCTGACGATCCGTTCGAGTCGGCGCAAGGTAAAGCCGCGCCCGAGTCCGGTCTGGACCACGAATTCCGCCCGCCGGCGCTTCTCCCGGTCGGGCAGCTGGTTGGCGAGGATGCCGGCGAGGGTCTCTTCCGTCATGCCGGGCCGCGCAAGCACGCGCGCCCTTTGCAGGAAGGGCGGCGCGGTGACCACGACCACCGCGTCGCATTGCCAGGCCATCCCGACCTCGAACAAGAGCGGTATGTCGAGCACGACGAGCCTCTCGCCCCGCGCCGCGGCGCGCCGCAGAAAGGCGCGCTGGACCCGGCGCACGCGCGGGTGGACGATCGCCTCCAGCCGGCGTAGCGCGTCGCCGTCGGCAAAGACGCGCTCGCGCAGAACCGCGCGGTCGACCGCGCCGTCCCTTACCGCTCCGGGGAACGCCGCCTCCACCGCCGCGACCGCGCCGCCGCCCCTGGCCAGCAGCCCGTGCACGGCGGCATCCGAATCGTAGACCGCCACGCCCAGGTCGCGGAACATCCCGGCCGTCGTCGTCTTCCCCATGCCGATGGACCCGGTAAGCCCGACGATCACCATGCCCGTCAGCCCATCAGATCGGCGGCCACGTGCGCCCGCAGCGCGTCGTCGACGGTGGGCTCCGAGCCGTACCAGCCGGCGAAGCCCGGCCGCGCCTGGTGAAGCAGCATTTCCAGCCCGTCCACCGCCCTCAACCCCCGTGCGCGGGCGGATGCGAGCAGCCCGGTTTCGAGCGGCGTGTAGACGATGTCGTTGACCGCCGCGTCGTCCGGCAACGCATCCAGCCGGATGTCGAGGCGTTCCCCGCCTTCCATGCCGAGTGCGGTCGTGTTGACGAGGAGCTTCGCCCCGTCGAGGGCCTCTTCCCGCTCTTCCCAGCCGACCGCGACGACGGACGGCCCGAACCGTTCGCCGAGCGCCTCGGCCCGCGAGACGGTGCGGTTGACCAGCCGGATCTCGCGCGCCCCCTCGTCCTGGAGCGCGGCAACGATCGCGCGGGCAGCACCGCCGGCGCCCAGCACGACCGCCGCGATCCCCGCACCCGACCAGCCGCCGAGACGGCCGCGCAGCGCCTCGCCGAACCCGAAGGCATCCGTGTTGGTCCCCGCGAGCATGCCGCCGTCGCGGACGAAGACCGTGTTGACCGCACCGATCCGGCGCGCGATCGCGTCGGTCTCGTCGACCGCGGCGAATACGGCCTCCTTGTGCGGGATGGTCACGTTGGTCCCGGCGAAGCCGAGCGCCGGCAATGCGCGCAACGCCCGTTCCACCCGGTCGGGCGGCACCGAAAACGGGATGTAGGCGCCGTCGATCCCGGCGCGCGCCAGCCAGAAATTGTGCAGGCGGGGCGAGCGCGAATGCCCGACCGGCCAGCCCATGACACCGGCGATGACGGCCTTGCCGCTTATCGTCATCGGTTCATTCCGCGATCGCACCACGGCGGCGGAGATACGCCAGGAGCGGGAGCAACGGCAAGCCGAGAATGGCGGCATGGGTGCCTTCGATGCGGTCGAAGAGCTGGATCCCGAGGCCTTCGACGCGGTAGGCGCCCGGCCCGCTGAAGGCATCCCCGCCGATGCGGTCGAGATAGGTCTCGATGAAGCCGGCGCCGAGCTTCCTCATGGTAAGCCGCGCTTCCTCGCTTGCGTTCCAGACCAAGGCGCCGTCCTCCACGATGCTGGCCGCGCTCACCAGCCGGTGCGTCTGGCCGGCGAGGGCGGCGAGCTGCGCCGCCGCCTCGTCCCGGTCGGCCGGCTTGTCGAAGACGCGCGACCCCAGAAGCAGCACCTGATCGGCCCCGAGCACGAGCCGTCCCGGATACCGCACACTTCGCGCTTTCGCCTCGGCCAGGCGCTCGGCGAGAGCCACGCCGTCGATACCGTCCGCGCGAAGACCTCGCTTCACGGTCTCCTCATCGATATCCGGACGAACCGCCTCCACCGGCACGCCGGCGTCCCGGAGCAAGCGGGCCCGAGTCGGGCTGGACGACGCTAGGACGAGCTTCCTTACCCCGCTCATTCGGGCGCCGCGCGACCGTCGGGCTCCCGGTCCGCCATCCAGTTGCGATAGAGCTGGTAGATCGCGGTCGCGGTTTCCTCGATGGACCGTCGCGTCACGTCGATGGTGGACCAGCCTTGCTCTCCGAACAGGCGGCGCGCCGCGGTAACCTCGTCCTTCACCGCCTCGATATCGGCGTAGTCGCCGAGCGAGTCCTGGCGCAGCATCAGCAGGCGGTTGCGGCGCACCTGAACGAGCCGCTCCGAAGCGGCCGTCAGGCCGACGCAGAACGGGCGTTTGAGACGGAACAGCTCGTCCGGCAGGTCGATCCCCGGCACGACCGGCACGTTCGCGGCCTTTATGCCCCAGTGGTTGGCGAGATAGATCGATGTCGGCGTCTTCGAGGTCCGCGACACGCCGATCAGCACGATATCGGCTTCCTCAAGGCTCCAGGCGTTCTGGCCGTCGTCGTGGGAGAGCACAAAATTCATCGCCTCGATCCGGTCGAAATACTCCGCGTTGAGGAGATGCTGACCCCCGGGGCGGCCGCTCTGCTTGCGGTGGAAGAAGCGCGCCATCGCCTCGATCACCGGGTCGATCACCGAGACGCAGGGCAGGTTGAGATTGCGGCATTCCTCCTGAAGGGCGGACCGGGTGACGTCGTTGACCAGGGTGAAGATCACCACGCCCGGCTGCTCGCGAATGCCGGCGAGCACGCTTTCGAGCGCCTCGCCGGTCCGCACCATCGGCCAGAGATGCTGCTCGACATCGACGCCCTCGAACTGCGCCATGCAG
>JAJDVM010000345.1 GCA_022826125.1 Defluviicoccus sp. | reverse complement strand
GGCCGACCGTCCACGTTTTGTTTTCGTTGTTCCGTCGGCACGAAAAAACTCGTGGACGGTCGGCCTTCGCCGACCGTGACGAGACGGGAAAACGGCGGTTCCAGCCGTACCGGCCACGCCCTACTCGACCGCGATACGCCTGCGAAGGCCGTAGACCGAGCCGTCGTCGTCTTCCCACTGGAATTCGAGCAGGCCCGATCCCGGCACCGCCATCGTGAACTGGAAGTACGGGTTGGCCGAGACCGCCGGTTGGAGGTCGACGGAAAACGCCTCCTCGCCGTCGAAGCGGACCGAAAAGCGGTTGACGATCCGGCGCGGCACGATCCTGCCCTTGCCGTCGTGGCGCAGCCCGGTGTGCATCGGATGGGTGATCCGCGTCTTCACCGTGAAGGGCTCGTCGGCCGCGATCTTCCTCGGCAGCTTGATGCGGGGTCTCGGTGTCGCCATCGCCCGCGCCTATCCGCAGCCGCCGACTGTGACGGCGATCTTTCTGGAGGCCCGGCGGAACGTGCCGTCCGCCATCTCGGCGACCGCGATCACCGTCTGGCTCTTCGCGAGCCGGATGCGGGTCCTCGCGTCGGGCGGCACCAGCTTTCCGAATTGGAAGACGGCGACCCTGGGCCTGGGGTTTCCGTCCGCGAACAGCGCGATACGCCGCGCGCCCGGCGCGGCGACCCGGACCGGCACGGCACCGCCATTGTCGGCGATCTCCGGCACGTCGAGGCGCACCCCGCCTTCGAGCGGCGCGGCGCCCTTGGTGAACGCCGCTATGGCCTCGGGAACGCCGTTGGAGGCGCGCGCCGCGCCGGCCGGAAACAGCACCGCCGCCGCCGCGCCCAGCCGCAATACGTCCCTCCGCGTCGGAGCCATCGCACAGCCTCTTTCCGCTCGCACAGCCATTGCCGATATGGGTCTCCACCGGGGCGTCCGTCAAGGCTTTGCGGTGCGCGGGCGAAGCCCCCGGGCCTTCTACCGCCCGAAGCTCTGCCAGGTGCCCTTGGGCGCCGCCTGGCCCATTCCGGGCCGGGTCCAGTCGCAGACGCCGTCGGGGAAGATCCTCCGGAGCCTGCGCATCTCGTCCGGAGCGAGCCGGACGGCGTAGTCGGCCGGGTCGACGGGTTTCAGGCGGCACTTCACGATATCGCTCGCGAGCGGCGCCCCGGCGATTTCGCGCGGCGACCGCGGCGAGGGGTAGAGCTCCGCGCAGCGCCCCGAGCGGCGCTGCTGCGTCTCGACGATCTTCACCGGCGTTTCGTCCCGCGACCAGCAGGCATCGGTCAGCCCGGCCGGCTTCGCCCGCGCGACCTTGTCCGGCAGGGGGTCGTCCGAAGCGTCGGCGGCCAGGTTCCGGAGCCAGCGATCCATCTGGAGGAGCGCGTAGCGCAACACCGGGCTCGCGGTGCTGTAGAGGCCGTGACGGCCGTCCTCGATCAGCATGACGTGGTTGTCGGCCCGGCCGTTCGCCTTGCGCAGCCGGTCCCGCATCGAAAACGAGTGGTACCGCGTGTGTATGTCGCCCGCCTCGCGGTCGTCGCTATAGGCGCGGTAGTCGACGATCGGCGTCGCCGCCAACCCGCCGCCGCCGTAGGTCAGCCGGCCTGTCTCGTAAACCGTACGGACCGTTTCGGGGCTCGCCTCGGTACGCTCCGGACGGTGCCTCCCGTCGCCGTCGTAGCCGCCGATCCGCTCGTTGAGGTGAAGAAACCGGGCGGTGTCGATGACGCCCTCGTTGAGGGCGCCGAGCCCGTACTGGACACCGACATTGTCGAGCGGCCGGCGGGCGAAACCGGTCGCCGGATCCCGGCCGTAGACGTTCGCATGGTGCTCGAACACGTCGCAGCGCACGCCGTCCGGATTCTCCTCCGGGTGGTACCTGAGCTCCCCCGGCAGCGCGTCGGGGCAGAATTCCCCGACGCTGATGCGCCCGGCGTTGCGCGAGACATTGCGCATGGTCTCCAGCAACAGAAAGCCCGCGACGGCCCGCCGCTGTTCGGCGTCGAACAGGCTCGCGCCCTCGTTGCGGAAATACCGGTCCAGCAGCCTCGCGTCGGTGACCATCGGAATCGTGCTCGAGGTCAGGTCCGGGAAGCTGCACCCGGGTATGATTCCGTCGAGCAGCCCGGGGTAGTTGTCGGCGATCTGGTGGGCCTGGTACGCCCCGCCCGAACAGCCCCAGCCGATGGTGAAGCGCGGCACGCCGTACCCTTCGATGAAGCGCTCCTTGACCGTCATCATGGTCTCGGCCGCCAGCACGTCGTTGCAGTTGTTGCCGAACACGTTGAGGCTCGACGACGCGACGGCGTAGCCCCGGCCCAGCATCCAGTCGTCGGTGACCCCGCCGGTCCGCGCGCCCTGGCGGAACCAGCCGTTCACGCAGCCGCCGCCGAAGGTGAAGATCAGCCGCCCGTTCCAGCCGCCCGGGGAGGTCCACGGATCGGGCGCGGCTTCTCGACCCGGATCGTGCAGCATCGCGATCTGGTAGATCGCGCGGTTCGCGGTGCCGGTCTCGATACGGACGATGAAGGGCACCGTGGCGCCGGTCAGCGTGGTCGTCGTCGCGAGGTCGGCGGGGCGGCGAGCGGGATCGGATAGCGGCTTCAGCTTTCCGCCGCCGACGGGTTTGTAGGCGTAGTCGACGCGGCGCGCGATCGAGCAGTTCTCGTCGAGGGGGGCGCCCAGCGTCTCGCCGGAGACCAGCCTGAAAGACTCGGTCTGGCAGACGAAGGGCCGCTGATGCGGTCCGGAAAATACCGGCCCCTCGGCGGGATAATTCGTGAGCGAAAGCGCGCCGCTCCGCGTGCCGTCGCCGGTCGTGTAGCGCAGCACGCCGTGCCGGGAAAGCCCGTCCACCAATCCCAGCAGGACACCGGAAGAGGAGCGGCGGAACGAGCCGGTGACGTCGCTTCCGTCGAGATACACGCGAATACCGGCGAGATCCGAACCCGGCGCCGTAATGCCCACCAGGGCGTCCCCGCCGGTGACCATGTCGGGGCGGCTCGAAAGGACCCGGATTTCCTGGGCCGAACCGTGCGCGGCAACGATCCCGATGAGGGCGGCGAGAAGACAGGCCCGGAATGCCGGCAGTCGTGACGCGGCGGCGAATGCGGAGCGGCGGGTGGGCCCCGTCACGCTTTCCGCACCAGCCACGCGCCGAGCGCCGGCAGCAGCAGCACGGCGCCGACCATGTTGACCAGGAACATGAAGGTCAGCACCGTGCCCATGTCCGCCTGGAACTTGAGCGGCGCCACGATCCATGTCGCCACTCCGGCGGCCAGGGTGAGGCCGGTCAGCACGACGCCCGCGCCGGTGCCGGCGAGCGTGCGCTCGTAAGCCTCGGCGAAATCGAGCCCCTGCGCCAGATGGATGCGCAGCCTGCCGTAGATGTAGATTCCGTAATCCACCCCGATCCCCACCCCGAGCGCCACCACCGGCAGGGTCGAGACCTTGAGGCCGATCTCCAGCAGCGCCATCAGCGCGTAGGCGAGCAGCGAGACCACGGCGAGCGGCACCACGATGCAGACCGTCGCCGCCACCGAGCGGAACGAGACCAGGCACAGCACGATCACCGCGGCGTAGACATAGGCGAGGATCGGGAACTGGGCCGCCTCGACCTCCTCGTTGGTGGCCGCCATCACCCCGACATTGCCCGTCGCGAGCCGGAAGGCGATGCGCTCGTTGCGGTTGGCGCGGTCGAATTCCTTCACCGCCTCGACGACGCGCGCGATGGTCTCGGCCTTGTGGTCGGCGGTGTAGACCGAGACCGGCATCGCGCTGCAGTCGAGGTTGAGCAGGCCGCTGCCGGTCGGCACCGGTGCGACCGACTGCACCAGCATGTGGCGGTTGCGGGGCAGCGTCCGCCATTTCAGGCTGCCCTCGTTCCAGCTCGCGTTGATGGCGCGCGCGACGCCCGCCAGCCCGCGCACCGACTGGACGCCTTCGACGTTGCGCATGTGCCATTCGAAATCGTCGAGGGTGCGCATCGTCTCGTAGTCGACGCAGCCGTCCTTGACCGTCTCGGAAATCACCGTGAGCACGTCCACGCCGATATCGAAGCGGTCGGCGATCGCGGCGGAGTCGCGGTTGTAGACGGATTCGGCCCGGAGCTCCGGCACGCCGCGATGCTCGTCGCCCACCCGGACTTCCGGCGCAAACCGGGCGCCGGCGACGAGCAGCACCGCCGCCACACCGATCACGGCGACCGCCGGGCCGCGGCGGGCGACGCGGGCGACACGCGACCACAACGGCCGCAACCGGCGGTCGCGTTCGAGGAAGGCGCGGCGCCGTTCGTCGTCCGCGTCGAACCAGGAGAGCAGCACCGGCAGCAGCACCAGGTTGGTCAGGATGATGGCGGCGACCCCGAGGCTCGCGGTGACCGCGATCTCCTTGATGACCTGCACCTCGATGAGGGAGATCGTGACGAACCCGACGGAGTCGGAGGCGAGCGCGACGGCGCCCGGCAGCAGCAAGCCGCGAAAGGCCGCCCGCGCGGCATCGATCCCGGCCGCGCCGCGGGCCACCTCGGCGCGGACCGCGCTCACCATCTGGACCCCGTGGCTCACCCCGATGGCGAACACCAGGAAGGGCACCAGGATCGACATCGGATCGACGCCGTAGCCGAGCGCGGCGAGCCCGCCGAGCTGCCAGACCACCGCGATCAGGGAACAGGCGAGCGGCGGCGCCGTCAGCCGGATCGAGCTCGTGTAGGCCCAGACGAAGAGCGCGGTGACCAGGAACGCGATTCCGAAGAAGGCGACGACGCGGACCGCGCCGTCCGCGACGTCTCCCACCACCTTGGCGAAACCGATCACGTGCACGTCCACGTCTCCGCCGGCGACGATCTCGCGGCGGATGCGCTCCAGCTCGTGCGCGACCTGGATGTAGTCGAGCCGTTCGCCGGTGTCGGGGTGAAACTCCTGCAGCCGGGCGGAAACGATCGCGCCGGTGAAGTCGTTCGCTACCAGCCGCCCGACGAGACCGGCCTTGACGACGTTCTCCCGCAACCGGGCGAAGCCGGCCTCGGTCGGCCGGAAATCCGCCGGGAGCACGTTGCCGGCGGCGATGCCGTCCTCGACCACCTCGACGAACCGCACGTTGGGGGTGAGGATCGAATAGACTTGGGTCCGGTCGACCCCCGGCAGGAAGAACGTCGCGTCGGTTGCCTTGCGCAGCGCGGCGAGGAACCCGGGGGTGAACATGTCGCCCTCGCGGGCCATCACCGCGATCAGCACGCGGTCCGCCCCGCCGAACTCGTCGCGGTACTGGAGGAAGGTCTTCATGTATTCGTGCTCGACCGGCACCAGCTTGGTGAAGCCGGCGTCGACCCTGAGCCCCGCCGCCTGCCACCCCATGGCCAGGGTGAGGAGCGCGAACGCCGCCAGCACGAGGCGGCGCCGGGCGAACAGCAGGTTTTCGATCCAGGCGGTCATGCGCCTGTCCGGTCCGGTTCGAGCCTCTGGCGAGCCACTGCGCCCCCTTCTGCCGGCCGCCCTTCGATACGGCGCTGACGCGCCTGCTCAGGGTGAGGATACCGCTGGATTCGGAGAGAAGTATCTCCTCATCCCGAGCATGCCCCGGACCCCGTTCCGGGGCAGGCGCATCAGCGCCGTATCGAGGGACGCGGTCATGGAATTCGCCGGGTCATTTGTCGCCCAGGCGGCGGACGCCGAACTCTCCGATCAGCAGCACGCCGCCGTCGGCGAGCGGCAGCGCGGCGGAGAGGCCCTCGCGCGACGGCAGGCCACGGGACGACACGCTGCGCCCGCCGTCCCGGCTGACCAGCACGCTGCCTTCCAAGCCGACGATCGCGATCGAGCCGGAGGGCAGCCGAGCGGCTCCGGTCAGGGTCGCGGCGGTCCCGGTGGGCACCCGCGTCCAGCTCTCGCCGCCGTCTTCGGAACGGAACAGATGGCCCCTGAGTCCGGCCAGCAGCACTTCGTTCTCGCCGGGCGCCACGCCGCCGAACCAGGACCCGGTGTAGGGGGACGGCATCCGGCGCCAGCTCCCGCCGCCGTCGTCGGAGCGGTACACCACCCCCGCCTCGGCCGCGATGTAGAGCCGGCGCGACCCGGCCGCGGGGATGAGGGCGTTCAGGTGGAAATCGTCCTCGCCGACGGTCCGCCGGGTCCAGGTCTCGCCGCCGTCCCGGGTGGCGAGGAAGTAGCCGTAGGCCCCGACCGCGAACCCCACGCTTTCGTCGCGGAACCACACGTCGAGCAGGGGCAGCTCCTCTTCCGGTGCCCGGTGGACCGGCGTCCAGGTCTCGCCGCCGTCGCGGGTCCGCAGGATCGTGGCGTCGTGACCGACCGCCCAGCCGGTACGCTCGCCGCGCATGTGCACCGCGGTGAGCAGGACGCGGACGGGCACCCTGGCCTGCGCCCAGCTCGCGCCGTTGTCGTCGGACAGGAGGACATGGCCGCGCTCGCCGACCACCACCAGCCGCGAGCCCGCCACGGCCCCGTCGAGCAGCAGGGACCGGATCGCGAGCGGCGCCGGCGCCACCGGTTCCGCGCCGGCGCCGCCGGGCGCGAGGGCGAGCAGAACCGCGAGGGCGAGGCCGGCGGCGACCGCCTTCCCCCGGCCCCTCCCGCGAGCGGGAGGGGAGAAGAGCCGGCGCGGCGGGTTCCCGAAGCGGTGAGGGGGCCGGCGTTTCAGCGAACCGGGGCCGGGATCAGCGCCGGCCCTCGCGGCGCAGGGCGGCGGGGGTGAAGTCGCGGGACCGCAGGTTGGAGTCCCAAGTGCACATCGGGAACTCGTTGTCGAGGCCGAAGGCGAGGTAGCGCCCGGCCTGAAGATCGGTGTGCACCTCGAGCGTCGGCCAGATCAGCGGCTTTTCGTAGTAGTTGACCACGTGCGCCTCGGACACCCGCCACAGCTGGTCGCGGTTGTCGTAAATGTCGGCGACCATGATCTGCCACGAATCCTCGTCGATATAGAAGGTGCGCCGCTTGTAGACGTGGCTCGCGCCCTGTTTCAGCGTCGCCTCGACGATCCAGACCCGGTGCAGCTCGTAGCGCAGATGCTCCGGGTTGACGTGCAGCGGCTTGAGGATGTCGGTGAACGCGAGGTTGTCGCCGTGCAGCCGGTAGGAATTGTAGGGCACGTACATCTCGCGCTTGCCGACGAGCTTCCAGTCGTAGCGGTCGACCGCGCCGTTGAACATGTCGAGCTGGTCGGCGGTGCGCAGCCCGTCCGACGACGTTCCGGGGTTGTCGTAGGCGATGTTGGGCGCGCGCCGCACCCGGCGCTGCCCCGGGTTGTAGGTCCACGCGTTGCGCGGCTCGCGGACCTGGTTGATCGTCTCGTGCACCAGCACGATGTCCCCGGCGAGCCTCGCCGGCGCGAGCGTCTTCTGCTTGAACAGGATCATCCTGTTGCCGAGCTTCTCGACCGTCATGCCGGGAAGCGAGTAGCGCAGCTCGATCTCCAGGCTCTGCTTGACCAGCGTGTAGGCGCCGCCCCGGGTCACCGCGGCCTGGCCGATGACGCAGGCCACCGTCTCGCCCCGGTAGCGCAGCAGGTGGTTCCAGACCGCCTCGAGGCCGTTCCTCGGGATCGGGAACGGGATGCCGACGACCGCGCCGTCGACGCCGTTGCCGCCGTCGACCAGCTGCGCGGTGGCGGCGATCCTGCGGGTGGCGTCGTAGATCCGCCGCGGGACGGACGCGCTGCGCCGGGTCGGGTAGACCGGCATCCTGAAGCCCGGATAGGTCTCCAGCATGCGCTGGAGCCCGACGGGGACCCGGCCGCGATGTTCGGCCAGGTTTCCGGCGTCGATGACGAAGCGCGGCCGGTCGCCGGCATAGGGATCGCGGTGATGCTCGCCGACCTTGTATCCGGCGGGCGGCGCGACGATCCCGCCGGTCCATTCCGGGATCGTGCCCTCGGCGTTGCCGGCCCGTTCCCCGCCGAGCGGGGTGAGATCCGCGCCGAGCCGCGCGATCTCGGCGGGGCCGACCCCGGCCCATGCGGGCCAGGCGAGCGCGCCCCCGAGGAGGAGGGCGGCGCCGAACGGAAGCGGTCTTGCGGTCATGGCTCCGATCCTCAGAACGAGTACTTGACGGAGAGCGAGACGAAGTCGCGGTCGGCCAGATCGTTTCCTTCGCCGGCCATGCGCGTGTAGGAAAGGTCGGCCTGCCAGCGGCTGAGATAGTCGGCCCTGACGCCGAGGGTGACCGCGGTCCGGCCCTCGACGAACGGCCCGCTCGGCGCCGGGCTATTGCCGCCGACGTCGTGCAGGAACTGCGCATAGGGGTAGAGATTGGCGCCGCCGACCGCGTTGTTGTAGTCGAGCCGCGCCGCGAGCCGGTAGCCCCACGAGGTTGCGTCCGCGTCGGCGGCGCTTTCGTTCCGGGCCGAAAGAGCGCCGCCGGCGGGGCTCTCCAGCGGCTCGTCGGGCATGTCGTGGACGTGCATCAGCGCGGCCTCGCCGACGAAGACGAGCGCGTCCGCGCCCGCCATGGGTCCGAACACCCGGGTGGCGGTAGCCTGGACCTGGCTCACCTCGCGCTCCACGTAGCCCTCGACCTTCGACGGCCGGTACGAGGCGAGGTAGGCGCCGAGCCGTTGCAGGTCGCCGGACGCAGACAATCCCAGAGCTTCGGATATCGGTGCGAGGCCTTCCGTGAGCACCGTCCGTTCGGCTCTCTGAAGCGGCGCGTTGGGCCGCAGGGAATACTCGCCCTGCAGCGCCCAGCCCGAAGTGCCCAGCACGGTGTTGAAGCTCAGCCCGAAGAGCTGGATGTCCTCGGCGTACTCGAGGAAGTAGTGCCCGCCCTTCCCGTACCGGTCGACCGCGAGGGCGGCGGCGATGCCCGGTACCGCCCGGCCTACCTCGAGGCCAACCAGTTCGGCGACCTGCTGTTGTACTTCCGCCTGAATGCGCGCCGGGGCTTCGGCGGGTACGATCTGCCCCGCTTCGACGGCCTGGGTGACGCTTTGGGTCACCGCCGCGGTCACTTGCGGCGTCACCTGCTGGGCGATCGCCTGGCTCAACGCTCCGACGGTGGCGGACGTCGGTGCCGCCACTGCCTGGGCCGCCGCGAGGCCGGACTGGAGGGCTTCCCGGCTGGCGGTCCGCGCACCGACCGTGGGCAGTCGGCTGTGATAGTTGACGAAGTAGAAGCCAAACTCGGTCTGGTTGAGGTTCTCCGCGAGGTAACGGAGCGCCACCCCCCACTGGCCCCGGTCACCGGGCGCGCGGTCCGGGCCGCGCAGCACGCTGACGAAATCGGGGTCGAACTCAAGCTGCGGGCGCTGCGGTACGGGGATCGGACTCCCTCCTTGCGGATTTGGCACCGTGTATCCGGCGAGGTCCGCGTTTATCGCCTGCGTCAGAGGGCCAAACCGGTATCCCTGATCCCACAGTTGAGGACGGCCGGGCAACAGCCCCTCCATGACATTGGAGATCACCGCCTTCCTCGCACCCGGCCCCGCGTAATCGGTGGTGGAGAAGTAGCTGCCGACCGGATCGATATGGGTTTCCTCCCAGACGAGCTGGTAGAACCCCGCCACCGACAGCGTGTCGGTGGCCGCGACATCGACCGAGGCCATCCAGACCGGAAGCAGCGCCTCGCGCAGCTCCGAACCCGGCAGCCTGAGCTTGCTCACGTCGAACGGGTTGATGGCGTTGATGCCGTTCGGGATGAAGGTGCTCTCCCCCCA
>JAJDVM010000034.1 GCA_022826125.1 Defluviicoccus sp. | reverse complement strand
GCGTCATCATGTACCCGTAACGTTCCGGTCTCGCGCCAAATCGCTGCATTCTGCTCGCCCGGTGGGGGTCAGGCAGTCGATATCCGGCTGCCAAAGATCAGTGACGCGCGCCCGAAAATCGCCACAGCGCACATTCCTCGTTCTGGTATTTTGTCGATGCGATCAGGATTGCCGCGCAAGCAGCCGGCAGTTTGTCACTCGCAGCACGGTGAACGAAACTGACCCCCGGATGAACCTGCTCCACGATCCGGTTTTCTCTGTTTCCAACGGCACCAGGACCTCGCTCCCTGTCCTGTTCGCCGCGTTGGCGCGTGGCGAGGTAGGAGGATTCACGGCGCTGCGCCCTCACCAGCGGCCGGCTTTGCATATGTTCCTCGTTCAGCTCGGCGCGCTTGCGCTGTGGACCGCGGACCGCAGCGACCTGCCGCGGGACGTCGAGTCCTGGATGGCTGCCCTGCGTGGGCTGACAGCGGACCATCCGGACGACTCACCTTGGCGATTAGCGGTTGCGGATCGGAGCGAGCCCGCCTTCCTGCAGGCCCCGGCACCGGACGGATTGAAGTGGTCCGAGGTCCCCACCCCCGACGCACTCGACATGCTAATCACCGCGCGCAATCACGACTTGAAGCAGGCGGTCGCGCGGCAGGCGGCGGCCGAAGACTGGGTCTACGCCCTGGTGTCGCTGCAGACCTGCGAAGGATACGGCGGCAGAGGGAACAACGGGATTGCGCGCATGAACGGCGGTTCGTCCAGCCGCCCGTTGCTGGGCCTCGCGCCGACCCGAGGAGAGGGCATATCCATCGATCACTCAGCTTGGTGGGCGCGGGACGTGAAGCTGTTGTTGACCGCACGGGAGAAGGGCGCGCATGGCGAACTTGGCACGCGGGGCGGACCAGCACTGCTTTGGTGCCTTGACTGGCCGGAGGGCCGACAGCTCGATATTCGCACACTCGATCCTTGGTTCATCGAGACTTGCCGCCGCGTGCGCCTGACAGAGTCGGGCGGGCGACTATCGGCGCACCGCGCTACTTCTAAAGGAACGCGCATCGACGCAAAAGCGCTCAGGGGCAATACCGGCGATCCTTGGACGCCGGTCGACAACAGTGGCAAGAGCCTGACCCTCAGCGAGAGTGGCGACTTCCACTATCGCCGCCTCTACGACTTGCTGTTTTCTGGCAATTGGAACAGGCCGCTTCTCGCTTGTCCGGGGAACGACGAGACCGGCGACATGCTCGTCGTGGCGGAGGCGTTCGCGCGCGGCAACAGCAAGACCGGAGGCTTCAAGTCGCGCGTGGTGCCGGTGCCCGGAAGAGTCGTGCCGCTATTCTCGTCCGGCGACATCGGAAGACTTGCCTCGGAGCAGCTAAAGGAGATCGAGAGCTTTGACAAGGCGCTGGCATATGCACTCGCGTTGACGGCTGCGGGCGGCAAGACCGAAGACGGCGCCATTGGAAAAAAACACTTCGCTCATGCCGGGCCCGCTCGAAAGCGCTTCGATCAGGCCGCCGACCGGCTCTTCTTTCCAAGCCTGTGGCGTCGGACCGGCGCGGCAACCGAAAGCGACGACGCGGCCTTCGAGACGAGACGGGCATTCCTTGCCGATCTGTGGGAATCGGCTAAGACCGAATTCGAGACGGCGCTGCCGTCCATCCCCTGCCCGACGGCCTTGCGTCCGAGGGCTGAGGCACGGGCACGGCGGGCGCTCCGTAACCGAATGTGGAAACACTACTACCCCGAGTTGTTCGACCGGGAGGGGGCCGATGACGCTGTCTGATGACAAACCGGCGGAAGCGGCGTGCGCCGCCGCCAAGAGGTTGCAGCACCTACCACCTGGCCCACTTGCAGAATTGCGCCTGATGACCGAAGAGGCGGCGGCGCCGGAATTCTGGCGACTGGCCGCGCGGCATCCCGACACCATCGGAAACCGAAAGCAACACCACGAATGGACTGCCATCGTGCGCGTACTTGCGATCCTCACCGAGAAGGGTACTCCCGCCAGGCGGCGCCCTCTGCACGATCGCCGACGCTCTCTCGGTGAGGTGTTGTGTGACGGAGGCGACCAAAGGTGGCCACCGTCGGGCGTCAGACCTCCTAGACCCGTGTTCAGCGAACGGCGCCTCGCGCAACTTATGGCGGCGCGTGGGCCGCAGCGCGCGGTCCTGTTGACGCGCGCGGCCCGCGCCCTGGCCCGGAGCCGCGACCCAAGCGGCGGCATCAATGTCGTAGATATCGCCTATACACTGTTGGCGCCCGATAACCGACGTCAACTGGCCGAACCCTACTACCGTCGGCTCGACCGCGCAGAGCTCGCCGCCCAGGAATCAGAGGAAGGAACGGAATGATGACCCGTCCCCGTTTTCTCCAAGTTCACACCTTGACCTCCTATACAGCCGCGCTGCTCAACCGCGACGACAGCGGATTGGCCAAGCGGTTACCCTACGGCAGAGCGCTGCGCACGCGGATTTCCTCACAGTGCCTGAAGCGGCATTGGCGCATCGCCGATGATCCGCACGGGCTGGACAGGATTGACGGAGCGACTGCGGCGTTCCGTTCGCGCGAGTTGGTCACACGCAAGGTCATCGGTCCCTTGCGCGATAACTTCTCCGAGGACGTTGTCGCGGCTCTTGAAGGCGAATTTCAAGTGGCAGTCTATGGTGACAAGGGCGGCGACAGGGCGAGTCGCCAGACACTGCTGTTGGGCGAACCGGAGCTGAATTGGCTCAAGAAGCAGGCCGAGGATTTGGCGCAACAGGCGTCTGACGATGCGAAAGCGGCGGCAGACGGCGCCCAGAAATGGCGAAAGGACTTCAAGGCGAACATCAAGACGATGCGCGACGGCGCATCGCTGCCTGCCGGCTTGGTCTCCGCGTTGTTCGGGCGCATGGTCACATCCGATCCGGAAGCCAACATCACTGCGCCCGTGCATGTCGCCCATGCCTTCACCGTCCACGAGGAAGAGCCGGAGAGCGACTACTTCACGGCGGTCGACGATCTTGGGGAGGACGAGCCCGGTGCGGACACGATCCAGGAGACCGAACTCACTTCCGGCCTGTTCTATGGCTACGTCGCGGTCGATCTGTCCGGCCTCGCGACAAATCTCGGCTGCGACACCGGCATGGCGGGCAGCGTGCTGCACAATCTCGTCTACCTGATCGCCGAGGTCTCACCGGGCGCCAAGCTGGGCTCGACCGCCCCTTACGGCCGGGCGGCCCTAATGCTACTGGAGGCCGGCGACCGGCAGCCGCGCAGCCTCGCCGAGGCATACCGGACACCTTGCGCTCCGCACGTGGGCCCGGCAATCGAGGCGCTCACAAATCATCTCGTCGCGCTAGACCAAGCCTACGCTACTGGCGAGGAGCGGCGGGCGATGTCGCTGGCGAACGAGACCAATCTCCCTGGCGCCGAGCGCGGTACGCTGGCCGATTTGGCCGAATGGGCCCGAACTCTGCCGGAAAGGGCTATGCCGTGACGCACCACTGGCTGATCCTGCGCCTCGAAGCGCCCCTGATGGCCTATGGCGGCGTGGCCATCGACCAGGTCGGCCCGACGCGGAACTTCCCGGCCGCTTCGATGCTGACAGGGCTGATAGGCAACGCACTTGGCTGGCACTGGTCGGACCGGGACGCGCATCAAGCGACGCAGGATCGGTTGGTCTTCGCGGCCCGTTGCGACCGGGAGGGTGCGGTGTTGACCGACGCGCAGAATGCGCAACTCGCCGGGAAGGACAAGGGCTGGACGACCCATGGCGCGCCGGAGGGACGGACAGGTGCCAGTTACGACGCGCCGCACAGGCGGTTTCGAGACTACTTAGCCGACGCATTGCTGCGCATCGTCCTGCGTCTGGATCCGGCCGAGGAAGCGCCGACTCTCGTCGCGGTGGCGGAGGCGCTCGACCGACCCGCGCGGCCGCTGTTCCTGGGGCGCAAGCCGTGCCTGCCCTCAGCACTGCTGCTAGCGAGTGGAGACGAGCGGTGGGTGAGCGCCGGCACCGCCTGGGAAGCACTCCGCGCCGTACCCGGTGCCGGAACGCCAGCGCGCGCCCAATGGCCCTCCGGCCAGGGGCCTGAGTCGGGTGACAACGTGGATCGCGTTGCCGATTTGGCCGACCTGCGGAACTGGCGCACCGGTCTGCACGGCGGGACGCGCCGGGTGGTAGAGGGTTGGATCGTTCCGGCCGCAGCGGCATGACGGCGTTCCATCTGGTCCGCGCTCCCGTCGACACCGGCCGGTTAGGTCGATGGGCCGGCGAACGCGGTTGGACCGGATCGAAAGACGCCGTGTATGACGAAGGCCGCGCCCTGCACCATCTCGTGACCGAAGTCTGGGGACCGGGAGTCCTCCCCTGCTTCAGGTTTCTCGTCCCGCCCCGCAGACGGGCCGGCAATCTCTACGCGTACTCGGCAATGGACGCGGAAGCCTTGTGCGCCGCGGCGGACGTCCAGGCCCTGCCGGAACACTTGAAGGTCCTGCGCCTCGAAGGGCTGGAGAGCAAGTTGATGCCGGCGGACTGGCGCGCGGGGCAACGGTTGGGCTTCGATCTGCGGGCTCGACCGATCCGACGCCTGCGGCGCGACCTGAACGGCTCGAGAGAGCGGGTGCGCGCTGGCCGCGAGGTCGATGCGTTTCTGGTAGAGGCCTTGCGCGGCCACCCCGAAGCGCCGGACGGCATGAGCAACGAGGGCCGGACACGGCAGGAGGTCTATCTCGACTGGCTGGCCGAACGGCTGACCCCCACGGCCACGCTCGACCGTTCAGCAACTCGTCTTGTTCGTTTCCGACGCCAGCGGGTCGCACGAGAGAATCACGATTCTGAGGGGCCGGACGCGACCGTGCACGGCGTTCTCGTCGTGGCTGATCCGACGGCGTTCTCCGCGCTGCTGATGCGGGGCGTTGGGCGGCATCGAGCCTATGGCTACGGCATGCTGCTGCTGCGCCCGCCCGGCCGCCCGGTTCCGGTGCGGTAGATGCTGAAGGGCCGGCTTGGACTCGACAGCGCCAAGGTCCCGCACAGGGATCGGGCCGGGTTGCTCTATCTTGCGCGCGGCGCGTTGACAGCCCGAGACGGCACGCTCGCCTTCCTGCAAGGGCAAGCGACCGCGGCGGACGCGCTCGGGCCCGGGGATTACGCGATCCCGCTTCAGGGGGTATCGATGATTTTGCTCGGCCCCGGCTCCACGGTCAGCCATGACGCGTTGCGTCTACTTGCCTACGCGCGCACCGGGCTCGCGGCGGTGGGAGAGGATGGGGTTCGTCTCTACACCGCCCCGCCGCTGATTCCCGACCGCTCCGGCCTGGCGCGGCGGCAAGCGCGGCTATGGGCCGACGACGCCGAACGTATTGCCGTCGCCCGTCGCATGTATGCCTGGCGACTGGGCGAAATATTGCCGCATCGCTCGCTGGACGTTCTGCGCGGCATCGAGGGCGCGCGAATGAAGGAGAGTTATCGCTTGCACGCCCAGCGAGCCCGGATCGAGTGGCGTGGACGCCGCTATGATCGCGCTGACCCGGGAGCGGCGGACTTTCCCAATCAGGCCCTCAACCACGCATCGAGCGCGGTCGAGGGCGCCGCCGCCATCGCCGTCGCCGCTACCGCGACGATCCCGCAACTCGGCTTCATCCACGAGGATCCGGGGCAGTCGTTCGTTCTGGACATCGCTGACCTTCATCGCGACAGCATTACCATTCCCTCCGCTTTCCGTGCCGCCAAGCGGATCACTGAACGCCCGGATGAAAACATCGAGCGGCTTACCCGCCGGCTGACGGGGGAAACATTGGCACGCGAACATGTGATCCCAGCGATGATCGAGCGAATAAAATCTCTTTTCGAGGACCCCTCCGGGGAGGAGTGATCGGACGATGCCCATGGCAATGGTCGTCACCCGTAACGTGGAACCTCGCTATCGCGGCTTTCTGACCTCCGTCATGCTTGAAGTTGCACCCGGAGTCTACGTGGCGCCCGACCTGTCGGCGGGCGTGCGGACACGGGTGTGGGACGTGCTGTCGGCATGGTGGTCGGCACTGCGCACAGGATCGATCGTCCTGGTATGGAGGGACACGCAAGCCGTCGGAAATCTCCGCATACGGACGCTCGGCGCGCCTCCCAAAGAGATCGTGGACGCAGACGGTGTCCTTCTCGTAAAACGGCAAGGGGATTCGCGTACATCACCCACTGCTCTTTGACATCGTAAATACATCAAGGTGTTGATCGCTAGAGGCTCCCCCGCCCGCGCGGGGATAGACCCTCACCATGACCAATGCAGGCGCGCCGGCGGGCGGCTCCCCCGCCCGCGTGGGGATAGACCCGGGAGTTTCCCGCCGCGTCCGCAGCTTCGGCCGGCTCCCCCGCCCGCGCGGGGATAGACCCGACGACGGCACCGGCACCGAGAGCGTCTACATGGCTCCCCCGCCCGCGCGGGGATAGACCCAAGAGCAAGCGGCGGCACGACGGCAAGATGATGGCTCCCCCGCCCGCGCGGGGATAGACCCTATTTCACCCGCAAGGCCCGGGATCGGCGGTTGGCTCCCCCGCCCGCGCGGGGATAGACCCCAGGATACCCAGACGTAGACGTCGAGCCAGGTGGCTCCCCCGCCCGCGCGGGGATAGAC
>JAJDVM010000374.1 GCA_022826125.1 Defluviicoccus sp. | reverse complement strand
GCGCGCGCGACCGCCTCGGCCTGGCGCGCCGCGCGCTCCGCGCCCCGCACCCCGCGCGCGGCGAGCGCGAAGCGGAAATTGGCGCGCACCGAGCGGCGCAGCATCACCGGGCGCTGGAACACCATCGCCTGGGCGCGGCGTCCCCGCCGGTCGAGCGGCCGCCCGCGCCACCGGATCTCCCCCGCGCCGGGCGGGATGAGGCCGTGCAGCAGGCGGAGCAGCAGGCTCTTGCCGGCCCCGTTGGCGCCCATCACCGCGATCCGGGCGCCGGCGCGGATGTCGAGGTCGATGCCGTCGATCAGCCGGGCCCCGCCCGCCTCGAAGGCGAGCCCGCGCGCGCTCAACAGCACCTCCTCAGGCATAGGCGAGCCTGGCCGCCGAGGCGCGGAGCGTCATCGCCGCCCCGGTCACCGCGACCGAGATCGCGACCAGCACGACCCCCAGCGCCAGCGCCAGCTCGAGATTGCCCTTCGAGGTTTCGAGCGCGATCGCGGTGGTCATCGTCCGGGTGGCGTGGGCGATGTTGCCGCCGACGATCATCACCGCCCCCACCTCGGCCACGGCGCGGCCGAAGCCGGCGAGCGCCACCGTCAGGAGCCCGTAACGCGCGTCCCACAGCAGCGCGCCCAGCCGGGCCAGCGGCCCGACCCCGAGCGAGGCGAACTGCTCGGCATACTCCCGGTCGAGATCCTCGACGACCTGGCGGGTCAGCGCGGCGACGATCGGGGCGACCAGGATGGTCTGGGCGATTATCATCGCGGCCGGCGTGTAGAGGAGGCCCAGCACGCCGAACGGCGCGGCCGCCGACAGCATCAGGTAGACGACCAGCCCCACCACCACCGGCGGCAGCCCCATCAGCGCGTTCAACGCCACCGAGGCCGCGGCCCGCCCGGGAAACCGGAAGGCGCCCACCGCCGCGCCCAGCGGCAGCCCGATCAGGCAGGCCACCGCCACCGCGCTCAGCGTGACCCGGAGCGACAGCCCGACGATCCCGATCAGCTCCGCGTCCCCGCCGGCGATCAGCCCGACCGCCCGCGCCAGCGCCTGCCAGAACCCATCCATTCCCTGCGAAATCTCCCTGAGGTAATTCAAACATGATAATACATGAAAATACAGTCGGCCGACAGGGTTGTGCGGGACCGGTCATGCGCGTCCTCCCGGGGTAGCGGGCACGAAAAAAGGGCGCCGACGGTGTCGGCGCCCTCGATTCCGCGAATGTAGAAAATATGGGTCGATTCGTGTCCCGTGTCAACCGGTTCGCGCCGAAAAAGGTAAATTCGGCCGGTCCCGCTTGCGAGTCGCGCCGCGCTGCGCCACAACGGGGCGATGGCGGGACCGGGCGCGAAAGCGATGCAGGCGGTCGAGGCGTATTTCGCCGAGCTCGGCCGCGTCCGCGGCACCGGCGGGGCGACCGGGGAGCTCTCCCACCACCCGGCGCTCGGCGCCCTGCTCAACGCCGTCGGCTCAAGACGGTTGGCAAGACGACTATCCACGCCCAGCTTGACTGGGCCGCCCTTCCTGCCACAGGAAAATTCGATGACAAAATCGAGCAGCAATAACGATGAGGGTATCAGCGGTGCCTTTCCCGCGACGGATAATGGGTGCCAAGCAACAGCGCCCGGCGTTGTGCATTCGGGCGGGAACAGCGATTCCACAGATGCCAGTGCCCAGCATTCACCCTCTCAAAGAAACAAGATAGGTCGTCAGACCAAGTCGTGGACAGCTCGTGGAATTGCGTGGACAGGAGTTCTCATCGCCGTGATTGGCTTGTTGTTCGGTAACAACTTGATTTTTCGATTGTTTCAGTCGGAACCGAACATCGAACAACAGTTTTACGCGACATACTCCTTCAAAAAGGGCCCGTTTGTTCATCCGAAAATCATCGGTGACCTCATTGGATGGGTAGGCGATCAAGGAGACCAGGTGGTTTCAATCAATCTATTGGACTCCCAGAACAGCAACCGTTATTTCGGCGAAGTCTCTAGGGCGCTGCAAACCGATACTTCCCGGGTGGCATGGCCGTGGATCTACTCCGCGAAACGCGAATTAACCTTCGGCGTATCACCGAGTGAGTATTGGGGGACTCCGTTCGATGCCTATCGCTATCTGGGGTCGACACGAAGCGGATTGGATGTGTTGCATGCGAAACGGTCTGGGGGCGGCGCAGGGGTATCGGATCACTTGGTATTCGTCAGAATTGAATCGGACAGCGCCGTTGACTATCCTCTTTTGAGTGATGTTGAAAGCTCTCATGTAGGAACCGTCGAACCAGAGGTTCGGAATCGTGAATTGATCAAACTAGTGGGCAAAATACTGCTGGGAGATCGATGGTACGGAACAGTGGAAATAGTCGGAAACGATGTTGTGGTTCGTGGACGTGATATGGCGGAGAGATGCCGATATGGTGGCGTTACTGTAATGGAAGCGGTCGAAATGATTACATTGATGAATGTGGTGTGCAAAGAGGATGAGGCAAACCAGCTCCCGTCAGCGCGCGTCTATAGGGCGCCGAGACGTTCCTGAAAAAAAAAGAAAAAACGGAAGATATTTGTTCGGATAGAGTGTACAGATAGGGTACTCGCCTGACAGTAGCCGCCTCCGGCGAGGTTCTGGTTCACGGGCTCTTCTTTATCGGCTCGATGAGAGGGTAGTCGGTTATCTCACCACGCACCCGTCCTAGGATATGCTAACCGCCGTCAGAAAAATTCTCCAGCAACGTTTCTGAAATCCACTTCATCTGTTCGACGGCTTCGTCGACCACCCTGTCCCGTTCGACGCCGGTCTTGAGGCGGATCGGAATGTACAGAGTTCCCGTGTCTTCATAGTGCTGCGCATCATCGAAGAGTTCGCTGATCGTCTGAAAGATCCGATAAGAACGACATGTGCCAGTACACTCATGAACCACCCTCGACAATCACCCCACGAATATTGGCATCCCTCGGAAAGCCGGAAGCGCGGTGGCTTAAAGTAGCGAGTTTGAGACTCCGCTCGTGCCATAAACACCGGTACCTGAATCGGGTCTCTGAAATCACTCCCAATAAGACAAATTTATCCGACTATTTCGAAGAAATACTCGTGGATGGTCGGCCTCCGCCGACCATGACAATCGGGACGATCAGGCCTAGGGCAACACGCCCCCCTACTGCATCAGGTCGTTGTCCGGGTGGATGGCGAACTGCTCGAGCCCCGCGTCGTCGGCCTCGATGGCGCGGAAGCTTTCCTTCACGCCGGCCTCGGTGAGCTCGCGGGCGACGGTCAGCAGCGTGTTGGGGGCGTGGTCCTCGCAGAGCTCGGCCATCTGGGCCATCTCCTCGCGGGCCGTCCCGAGCGCCGCCTCGATGGAGGGCGCGCCGTAGATCTCGACGAAATGCTCGGCCAGCCGTCTTGCCAGCGCCTCCATCTCGTCGGCCTCGATCCGGGTCACCGCGACGAAGGTGACGCGGCCGAACGTCTCCACCCCGAGCCAGCCGTTGGCGAAGGCCTGGCGCGCCTTGCCGGCGAGGTCGCCCTCGCTCCAGTTGGAGAACTCGAAGCCGCCCGATATGCACCACTCGCCGGTGCGCGCGGGCGCGTAGAAGACGCGCATGTCGCTCTCGTCGAAATGGATCGCGCGGGCGAGGTTCATCGTCATCCCCCGAGGAGGCCGGTGAGCGGCAGGAGCCTGGTGTCCCCGCCCTGGCGGAGCAGCATGCCGAAGCGCTCGTCGACGCCGACGAAGGTACCATGCATCTCCCCGTCCGGGCGGTCCAGCGCGATCTCCTCGCCCATGCCGTGCGCGAGGCCGCGCCATTCGGCGTGGAGCGGCCCCGCCCCCTCCTCCGACCAGCGGTTGATCCAGACCAGCGTGTGGCGCGACCAGCTCTCCAGCAGGCGCGCCGGCGCGACCTCGACGCAGCCCTCCTCGTAGAGCGAGGTGCGCTCCGGCTCGGCGCCGGGCGCGTCGGGGTCGTCGGGGATCAGCGGCACCTCCAGCCCGACCACCAGCCAGTCCGGCACGGCGTCCGGGTCGGCGGTCGACGACGCGGCCCTCAGCCCGCCGCAGGACGCGCCGTTGACCAGGATGCCGCCCTCCCAGGTCAAATGCACCGCGACCTCGGGCGGGGCGAGCGCGCCGAGCGCGTTCTGGAACCCGACGCCGCAGGCCGGCAGCATCGCCATCGCGTCCTCGAGCGCCACCTCGGGCGCGAACACGATCGCCGCCGCCAGCCGGTCGGCGCCGATATTGTAGACGATCGCGCCCGCGTCGCAGCCGAGCGCGGCCTCCGCGCAGGCCTTGGCGAACGGGTCGATGCCCCGCCCGACCTCCCGCCCCTCGAAGAGCGGCGGGAAGCTCGGCCCGTCCGCCCCGCCGTTCACGCGTGGCCGTCCTCGATCAGGCCGCGGGCGAGCGCGCGGAACGCCGCCGCCGACGGCGAGGTCGGCCGGGAGACGACGATCGGCGCGCCGCCGTCGGACGCGGTGCGGATGTCGATGTCGAGCGGGATCTCGGCCAGCAGCGGCACGTCCAGCCCCTCGGCCGCCTCGCGCACCCCGCCATGGCCGAACAAATGCTCCTCGTGGCCGCAGCTCGGGCACACGTAGCGCGACATGTTCTCGATCATGCCGAGGATCGGGGTCTCCATCTTGCGGAACATGTCGACCGCCTTGCGCGCGTCGATCAGCGCCACGTCCTGCGGCGTCGAGACCACGATCGCGCCGGTCACCTCGGCGTTCTGGGTGAGCGTCATCTGAACGTCGCCGGTGCCGGGCGGCAGATCGACCGCCAGCACGTCGAGCGCGCCCCACTGGACCTGGCTCATCATCTGCTGCAGCGCGCCCATCAGCATCGGCCCGCGCCACACCACCGCCTCGTCCTCGCGGGTCATCAGCCCGATCGACATCATGGTGACGCCGTGGTTGCGCATCGGCAGGATGGTCTTGCCGTCGGGCGAGGCGGGCCGGCCGGACACCCCCAGCATGCGCGGCTGGGACGGTCCGTAGACGTCGGCGTCGAGCAGGCCCGCGCGCCGCCCCTCGGCGGCGAAGGCGGCGGCGAGGTTGGCCGCGACGGTGGATTTCCCCACCCCGCCCTTGCCGGACGCGATGGCGACGATGCGCTCGATGCCGGGGATCTTCTGCGGGCCCTGGGGCTCGCCCCGGCGGCCGATATCGAGCTCGGGCGGCGCGGTCGCCTTGTGCGCCGTCATCACGGCGGAGACCGACTCCACGCCGTCGAGCGCCTTGACCGCGGCCTCGGCCTCGGCGCGCGCGGGCTCCATCGCGTCGGCGCGCGCCGGATCGATCTCGATCACGAAGCGCACCGCGCCGCCGTCGACCGTCAGCGCCCGGACCAGCCCGGCCGAAACCAGGTCCTGGCCGCTCACCGGGTCGGCGACGCCTTTCAGCGCCGCCAGCACGTCGTCGCGCGCGGTCATTCGCCCCGCCCGTCGATCCGACCCTCGACGGTGTGCTCCAGGTCGAGCCCGTCGATCGTCAGCACCATCCGGGCGGTAAAGCTCCGCCCGGCGGTCCTCTCCGCCCCGGCGTCGCGCATCGCGTCCTCGATCGCCTGCTGCGAGGTCACCCCCACCTGCTTGAGGAACTTCCGCATCGTCATGTTGAAGTCGTCGAAATCCCCGCTCATGGCATTCCCTTCCGTCGCCGGCGCCCTTCGATACGCCGCTTCGCGGCTACTCAGGGTGAGGGGTGGGTTGGGATGCCCAAGAAAAATCCCTCATCCCGAGCAGGCGCGCCTGCGCCGTATCGAGGGACGCCACCGCGCCGCAGTTCCATCCCAAACCGATAGGCTCTAGCATACCATCGACGAATACTAGCCGAATTTCCCCGGCGAGGCCGGGGGCCGCAAGGGGAACGTCGGGAGAGGAGGGCTGCCATGCGGGTCGGGCGGTTGGCGGGAGCGGTGGCGCTCTGCGTCCTTTTGTTCGCGCAAGGCCCGGCGGCGGAGGAGCGCCGGATCGTGCTGGCGGCGAGCGCCGGGCTGAGCGAGACCGGGTTCCTCGGCTACCTGCTGCCCCGGTTCTCGCTCAAGACCGGCATAAGGGTGACGCCGACGGTGCTGGAGGAGGGCATCCAGGTCGACGTCGTCCTCGGCCCGGCGGACGTGGTGCGAGACGGCCGCGCGGCGTTCCGGGGCGGCAAGACGGTCTACGCGGTGCGCGTCGCCGAGGGCGGCGCCGCAGATCCCGCGCACGCGAAGCGCTTCGTCGACTGGCTCCTGTCGAAGGTGGGCCAGCGGACGGTCGAATCCTACCGCGCGAACGGCCGCCAGGCCTATCTCGCGGCGGCCGGCGCGAAGACGAAGAAGGCACGCGCCAGGCCCACCGGCGACCTCGCGCGCGGCGAGAAGCTCTCCTTCCTCCATTGCGGGCGCTGCCACGTAATCGGGCCCAGGAACCGGATGGGAGGGCTCGGCTCGACGCCGTCCTTCGCGCTCCTGAAGACGCTCAACGACTGGGAGCTCCGCTTCCGCGGCTTCTACCTGCTCAACCCGCACCCGTCGTTTACCCAGATCCCCGATACCACCGAGCCGTTCGACGAATCCCGCCCGCCGCCCATCGTGCCGCTGGAAATCACGCTGGAGGACCTCGACGCCATCATGGCCTACGTCGCCACCATCGAGCCGGCGAAGCTCGGCGCGGTCCGCGCGCGGTAGGAGGGCGGGCGGTTTCCGTATCCCAGGGCTTGCCCGCGATTGCCGAGCATGTGCCGTTTATGTCAGGATACGACAATATCGGACATAGTGGAGAGCCCGGATGCCGAACGTGCACCTGACCCGGCCGATGGAGGAATATGTCCGCCGCCAGATCGAGACCGGCGCCTACGCCAATGCGAGCGAGGTGGTGCGCGCCGGGGTCCGGCTGCTGATGGAACGCGACGGCGCGCGCCAGTTCCACGCGCTGAAGGCGGAGCTGGAGGAAGCGGTGCGCGAGGCCGAGGCCGGCGGGTTCGAAGCGTTCGACCCCGTGGAGTACGAGCCCGGCGCCGGCCTGAAATAGCCGCGCCGGCATGACGATCCGCCTGTCCCGCCTGGCGCGGCGGGATCTCGACGACATCCGGGACTACACGCGGGCGACCTGGGGCCGCGCCCAGTGGCTCGACTATTACCGCGGCATGGTGGAAGCCTTCGAGAGAATCGCGGCCGATCCGGACGGCGGGCGCGACCGGAGCCTGTTCGCGCCGGGGCTGCGCTCGGCGAACTACCGGAGTCACATCATATTCTTCGCGAGGATCGAGGCCGCCGGAGGCGAGCCGGTGATCCTGCGGATCGTCCATCGACGCCGCAACCTGCCGGCGCTGGTCTATTTCGAGGAAATCGGCGGGTGAGCGATATGGCGACTCGAGAAAACCGGGAGAAAATGACCTTTTTAGATAATTTTTATTGACCGGGGACGCGATTTGTGCCAGTTTTGGCATGATCGCGGAGAAGGGCGTCGGGGAAACCCGGGCGCCCTTTTTCATCTCCACGATCCGGACCGTCGTCGGGAAGGAGACAAGCGGCATGCACTTTCCCAACTCGGCTACCTGGAGCGCGTCGACCTCGCGACCCTGTGGACCGGCGAGCCGCCGGGTCTCGCCCCGTGGATCGTCGATCCGCGGCGGATCGGGATGCTGGGCGGCGCGCTCGGCCTCCGCCTGAAGCCGGTCGTGGGGACGCTGGACGCCGGGCCGGACCGTGTCGGCCTGGTGTGCCGGGATGCCGGCACGGGGACGGCGGTGGCGGTCGAGGCCCAGCTCGGCGAATCGGACCGCGCTCGCCTCGGCGCGCTGCTGAGCCGCGCGGAGGCGGCCGGGGCGCCCGCTGCCGTCTGGCTGGCGGAGCGGTTGATCCCGGAGCACCGCGCCGCCCTCGGCGCGCTGAACCGGATCTTTCGCGGGGCGGAAGGCTATTTCGGGGTGGAGATGGGGCTGTGGCGGATCGGCGATTCGCCGCTGGCCCCCCGGTTCGCGTCGGTCGCCGAGCCGGCGGGCTGGCCGCAGCCCGAACCCCGGCCGCGCCGCGGCCGCTACCCCCGCCGCATTCTCGGCGGGCGGTAGCTGGGCAGGCCGGTTGCCTGCTTCCGTCCCCTCAGTGATCCCGGCGCTTGGAGAAGTAGTCGTCGGTGACGCGGACGCGCGGGCGGTCGCCGGCGGCGAAGGGGTTGTTCTCGGAGTGGTACTGCGAGGCGATCCGGCAGTCGTCGCACATCCGGATCATGCGCGACGCGTCCTCGGTGCCGAACATCGAGTGCTTGCCGGCAAGCTGCTCGACGATGCGCTCGACGGTCGACTTCACGCCGAACGGCTTGCCGCACTCGATGCACTCGTAGGGCTCCTCCTCGTTCATGACTTTTTGATCGAACGCGGCGTCGGAGAGGTCGAGCCGCGGTTTCAGCGCCACCGCGTCCTCCGGGCAGACCTGCCGGCAGAGCCCGCATTGCAGGCACGCGTCCTCCTGGAAGCGGAGCTGCGGCTTGTCCGGGTTGTCGGCGAGCGCGCCCGAGGGGCAGAGCGAGACGCAGGCGAGGCAGAGAGTGCACGCCTCGGCGTCGACCTCGATGGCGCCGTAGGGCGCGCCCGCCGGCAGTTCGAGGACCTCCGCGCTGCCCGGATTGAGCGCCTTCGCCGCGAGCCGCGCCACCTGGCGCCGCGAGCCCATCGGCAGCACCGGCTCGGCCTCCGGCGGCGCCACCTCGGCGTCGTAGAGCGCCTCGTCGAGCCGGTCGGGGTCGCCGAGGTCGAGCAGGCGGAGACGCTCCCCGCCCCCCATCGCGGCGGCCAGCGCGCGCTCGCCCTCCAGCACCTCGCGCTCGGATTTGGGCGCGAGCAGGACGTCGACACGGGCGAAGCCCGAGGCGAGCGCCGCCAGCATCTCGGCGTGGCCGAAATGGGCCAGCGTCTCGAGCTCGAACGGGATCACGTCGGCCGGCAGCCCGCGCCCGAAACGGGCGAACAGCGCCACCATCTCGGCGCCGAAGCCGGAATCGACGACCAGCATCCGGGGCGCCTCCCCACCCGCCTCGCGGTAGGCCGACGCCAGCGTCTCCATGCGGCGGTAGAGCTCCGCCGCGGGCGGCGCGTCGTAGGAGATCGCGCCCGAGGGGCAGAGCGCCGAGCACGCGCCGCAGCCGGCGCAGACCATCGGATCGAGCGCCACGTGGTCGCCGGCCGGCGCGATCGCCGAGGTCGGGCACGCGTCGAGGCATTTCGAGCAGCCCGCCTGCCCGGCCCTCGAATGCGCGCAGAGCGTCTCGTCGAGGCGGACGTAGAGCGGCTTCTCGAAGGTGCCGACCGTCTGGCCGGCCTCGAACACCGCCGCCGCGACGGCGTTGGGATCGCCGGGGTCGGCGCGCAGATAGCCCTCCCGCTTCTCCGGCGCCGGGAACAGCGGCGTCCCGCCGGAGAGGTCGAGGATCAGGTCGCATTCGGATCGCGCGCCGTCGCGCGGGCCGGTCAGCGCGAATTCGCCGCGCCCGCCGGGCTCGACCTGGCGGAACCCGTCGATGCGCAGGCGAAACCCGCCGAGCGCGCCCGAGGCCTGCGCCAGCTGTCCGGCGACGACCTCGAAGCCGCGGTCGAGCGGCAGGTCGTCGTCCGCGTCGGTCAGCAGCGCGGTCACCGCGAGCGGTCCCGACAGAAGTTCCGCGGCCGGGAGCACCACGGCCGACTTGCCGATCACCAGGCAGCGGCCCTCGGACTCGACGTCGACGGTGCGCGCCGAGGGCGGCGGCAACAGCGCCTCGGCGACCAGCGCGGCCTGCTTGGGGCCGGCCCTGTCCGCCTCGTCCGACCAGCCGGCACGGTCGCGGATATCGACGAAACCGGGCACCGGGGCGCCGATCTCCTCGGCGAGCTCCTCGAAGCGGGGGCGTTCCTGCTGGCACGCGACGATCGCGTCGCCGTCGGCGATCGCCTTCGCCGCGTCCTCGATCTGGGTCGTGCACAGCGCGTTGTGGATACGCGAGCACACCAGGTCGGCATTCGCCCCGATCGCGTCGCGGTCGACCGCCTGGCTCCCCAGGCAATCGCAGAGAATGAGGGTCCTGGCCAACGCGTCCTCCCCCGGTGCGTCGGGCGTCGCGCAGCCTAGGCCCCGCATGCAGCGCGTGGCAAGCCGTTTGGAGGCGGTCGCCTTCCGGTCTATTCCGTTACCTATGTACCCGGTTGCTCAGGTGAGGGGCGGGCGGCCCCTTTTCGTCTGGCGGCGGGCCGGGACTCCGACCATAATCCGCCGGTCCTCACAGCCGGGAGCGGGGCTTGTCGGAACAGAAGGCGGTGCGGGTGATGCATCCGAGCGACGTCTCGGTGCCGCTCGGCATCGTGATCCGCAAGGCGCCGGGGGTCACGCGCTGGGCGCGATGGACCTGGCAGGTGGTCGACGTGATGCCGGGCGCGGGCGAGGCCGACTGGCGCGAGCTGCGGCGCGAGGGAGACACGGTCGACTACCACGCCGCCACGGTGCCGATGGAGCTCTGGGCGTCGGACACCGAGGCCTACCTCGCCGGGCTCTCGGCGCGGGTACCGGCGGTCTACGTGGTGCTGCGCGAGACCGAGGACGAAGACGCCGAACACGAGCTGGAGGTGGTGCTCGCCACCGCCTCGCCCTACGAGGCGCAGGACTATCTCGACAGCGGCGAGGAGATCGTCGAGCAGGTGCCGATGCCGGAAGGGCTCGCGGCCTGGGTCCGCGAGTTCGTCGAGGAGCACCACGAGGACGAGGAATTCGTCAAGCGCCGGCGCGACAACCGCAAGGAGGGCGAGGCCGAGGACGGCCGGGGCGATCCCCGGATCCGCCAGCTCACCGACGTCTACCGCGCGCCGCGCCGGGGCGGCGGGGAACGGCTGCATTGACCGGCGAAACCGAAGACCGCGATTTCTGGTCGCGCCGCAAGGCGGCGGTCGAGGCCGAGAAGCGCGCCGACGCCGAGGCTCGGGAGGACGACCGGGCGGACGCGGCGCACAGGGCGCTCGAGGAGAAGCCCGACGAGGAGGTGCTGGCCGAGCTCGACCTGCCGGATCCCGACAGCCTTGAGAAGGGTGACGATTTCTCGGCCTTCATGGCGAAGGCGGTGCCCGAGAGGCTGCGCCGTCGGGCGCTCCGAAGGCTCTGGCTCTCCAACCCGGTGCTGGCCAATCTCGACGAGCTGCTCGATTACGGCGAGGATTTCACCGACGCCGCCACGGTGGTGGCGGACCTACAGTCGGTCTACCGGGTGGGCAAGGGAATGGTCCGGGACGAGGACCTCGCCCAGGACGCCGGCGACGAGACCGAAACCGCCGAGGCGGAGGACGACGAGGACGCCGAACCTTCCGCCGAGATCGAGAGCGATCCGGCGAAGACGGAGACCGCGTCCGAACCAGAGGGGGAGACCCCGGAGCCCGTTGCGGATGAGGATATCCCGCCCGAGCCGCGGGCGCGGCGCCACATGCGCTTCGCCTTCGCGGAACCGGACGGCGGCGGGACGGGAGGACCGGACGAATGACCGAGGCATCGCCCAACCCGCAGGTCCCGGAGGAGGACCGGCTGCGCGCCGGCATGTACGACTTCCTGGGCGCGCTGCTGGCGCGGCCGCCGGACGCCGAGCTGCTGCACAAATCGGCCGCGCTCTCGGGCGACGACAGCGAGGTCGGCCGGGCGGTCCAGACGCTCGCCCGGATCGCCGCCGCGACCGGACCCGAGGCCGTCGAGGACGAGTACAACACGCTGTTCGTCGGGATCGGCCGGGGCGAGCTCCTGCCCTATGCGAGCTACTACCTGACCGGCTTCCTGAACGAGAAGCCGCTGGCGGCGCTGCGCGAGGACATGAAGACGCTCGGGATCGTCCGCGCGGACGACGTTTTCGAGCCCGAAGACCACATCGCCAGCCTGTTCGAGATGATGGCCGGAATGATCGTCGGGCGCTTCGTCGAGCCGGTTTCGCTCGACCGGTCGAAAAGATTCTTCGACCGGCATATCGCACCGTGGGCCGGCCATTTCTTCTCGGACCTGGAAAGCGCAAGGAATTCAGTGTTTTACGCGCCCGTGGGATCGGCCGGACGGGCATTCGTGGAAATCGAAAAAGAAGCCTTCCGTCTGATTTCCGGCTAGTACCTATAAGAAAGACTGTGCTACATTCTGTGTGGACCAATGGAGGAGGAGCTATGCCCACGGGAACAAAGGGCGAACCCACGAAGCGCCGCGACTTCCTCAAGCTCGCTTCGGTATCGGTTCCGGCAGCCGCGGTAGCGGCAGCCGCGGGCACGACGGCCGAGGCGGCGACGGTGGAGGACACCGGCGAAGGGCTGCGGGACACACAGCATACCCGCGCCTATTTCGAGAGCGCCCGCTTCTGATCCGAGGATCGGAAGGATGGCCAACGGTAGCGAGACGCCCCGCGGCCATCGCGACGTGAAACCCGGCGAACCGGCACCGTCCGGGACGCCTCAGGGAGGTTAAGATGTTAAGGAAAAAGACCAACGGGGTTGCGAGACGCCCCCAGCGGACTTCGCTCCTTTCGAACATTTCGCAGACATCCGTCGACCGGCGGACGTTCATTCGCGGATCCGGCCTCGCCATCGGCGGGCTGGCGGCGATCGGCGCCACCGGCGGAATGGTCACCGGGGCGAGCGCGCAGAAAGCCGTCCGGGGGGCGGTGAAGACCGTGAAGTCGGTCTGTACCCATTGCTCGGTCGGCTGCACGGTCCTGGCCGAGGTCAATAACGGCGTCTGGGTCGGGCAGGAGCCCGGCTGGGACAGCCCGTTCAATCTCGGCGCGCACTGCGCCAAGGGCGCCGCGGTTCGCGAGCATGCGAACGGCGAACGCCGGCTCAAGTACCCGATGAAGAAGGCCGGCGGGAAGTGGCAGCGGATCAGCTGGGACCAGGCGATCAACGAGATCGGCGACGGCATGATGCAGATCCGCAAGGAGAGCGGACCCGATTCGGTCTACTGGCTGGGCTCGGCGAAGTTCTCCAACGAGCAGGCCTACCTGTTCCGCAAGTTCGCGGCCTACTGGGGCTCGAACAACGTGGATCACCAGGCGCGGATCTGCCACTCGACCACCGTCGCGGGAGTTGCCAACACATGGGGCTATGGCGCCATGACCAACTCCTACAACGACATCCACAACAGCCGCGCCATCTTCCTCATCGGCGGCAACCCCGCGGAGGCGCATCCGGTCTCGCTCCTGCACGTGCTTCGGGCGAAGGAGCAGAACAACGCGCCGCTGATCGTCTGCGACCCCCGGTTCACCAGGACCGCGGCGCACGCTGACGAATATGTGCGCTTCCGTCCGGGCTCGGACGTCGCGCTCATCTGGGGCATCGTCTGGCACCTCTTCGAGAACGGGTGGGAGGACAAGGAGTTCATCCGCACCCGGGTCTGGGGGATGGACCAGATCCGCGAGGAAGTGAAGAAGTGGAATCCGGCGGAGGTCGAACGCGTGACCGGCACGCCGGGCTCGCAGCTTCGCCGCGTCGCCCGCACCATGGCGAACCACCGCCCCGGCACCGTGATCTGGTGCATGGGCGGCACCCAGCACACCAACGGCAACAACAACACGCGGGCCTACTGCGTGCTGCAGCTGGCGCTGGGCAACATGGGGACAAGCGGCGGCGGAACCAACATCTTCCGCGGCCATGACAACGTCCAGGGCGCGACCGACCTCGGCATCCTGTCCCACACCCTGCCCGGCTACTACGGCCTCTCGGCCGGCGCCTGGGCGCACTGGGCGCGGGTCTGGAAGGAGGATCTGGACTGGCTCAAGGGACAGTTCGCGACCCTCAAGACCGCCGACGGCAAGCAGAAGAAGCTGATGAACCTGAAGGGCATTCCGGTGTCCCGATGGATCGACGGCGTTCTGGAAGACAAGAAGAACATGGACCAGCCGGACAATGTCCGCGCCATGGTCCTCTGGGGCCACGCCCCCAACTCGCAGACCCGCCTCGTGGAAATGAAGACCGCGATGGAGAAGCTGGACATGCTGGTCGTCATCGACCCGTATCCCACCGTCTCCGCCGTGCTTCACGACCGCAACGACGGGGTCTACCTGCTGCCCGCCTCGACCCAGTTCGAGACGTACGGCTCGGTGACCGCGTCCAACCGGTCGATCCAGTGGCGCGACAAGGTCGTCGAGCCGGTGTTCGAGAGCCTTCCCGACCAGGTGATCATGGCGAAGTTCGCCAAGAAGTTCGGATGGGCCGACCGGTTCTTCCGCAACATCAAGGTGAACGGCGACGAGCCCCTGGTCGAGGACATCACCCGCGAGATCAACGCGGGCATGTGGACCATCGGCTACACCGGTCAGTCGCCCGAGCGGCTCAAGCTGCACATGGCCAACCAGCACACGTTCGACAGGACGACGCTGCAGGCCGTGGGCGGTCCCGCGGACGGCGACTATTACGGGATGCCGTGGCCCTGCTGGGGCACCGCCAAGATGGGGCATCCCGGCACGCCCAACCTCTACGACATGTCCAAGCGGGTCTCCGAGGGCGGCCTGACCTTCCGCGCCCGGTTCGGCGTGGAGCGCAAGGGCGAGAACCTGCTGGCCGAGGGCGTTTACTCGGTCGGTTCGGAGATCCAGGACGGCTATCCCGAGTTCACCATGCAGATGCTGATGGACCTGGGATGGGACAAGGACCTGACCGCGGAGGAGCGTAAGGCGATCGACGCCGTCGCCGGTGCGAAGACCAACTGGAAGACCGACCTCTCGGGCGGCATCCAGCGGGTCGCCATCAAGCACGAGTGCGCACCGTTCGGCAACGCCAAGGCGCGTGCGGTGGTGTGGAACTTCCCGGATCCGATCCCGCTTCACAGGGAGCCGCTCTACGCTCCGGATCGCGACCTGGTGAAGGACTATCCGACCTATTCGGATCGGAAACTGTACCGTCTGCCCACCATGTACGCCTCGATCCAGAAGAAGGATTTCTCCAAGGACTATCCGCTGATCCTCACCTCCGGCCGTCTCGTGGAATACGAGGGCGGCGGCGAGGAGTCGCGGTCCAACCGCTGGCTCGCTGAGCTTCAGCAGGACATGTTCGTGGAGATCAACCCGCGCGACGCCAACGATCTCGGCGTTCGCAACGGGGCGCAGGTCTGGGTCGAAGGTCCCGAGGGCGCCAAGGTCAAGGTCATGGCCATGATCACGGAACGCGTCGGGGCCGGGGTGGCGTTCATGCCCTTCCACTTCGGTGGGCATTTCCAGGGCAAGGACCTCAGGGACAAGTATCCGGAGGGCGCCGATCCCTATGTCCTTGGCGAGAGCAGCAACACCGCGCAGACCTACGGCTACGATTCGGTCACGCTGATGCAGGAGACGAAGACGACTCTCTGCAAGGTCTACGCGGCATAAGGAGGGAACAGGTATGGCAAGAGCGAAATTTCTCTGCGACGCCGAGCGCTGCATCGAGTGCAATGCCTGTGTGACCGCGTGCAAGAACGAGCACGAGGTCCCCTGGGGGATCAACCGGCGGAGGGTCGTCACGATCAATGACGGCAAGCCGGGAGAGCGGTCGATTTCCGTCGCCTGCATGCACTGCTCGGACGCGCCGTGCATGGCCGTCTGTCCGGTGGACTGCTTCTACCAGACCGACGACGGGGTCGTGCTGCACTCCAAGGACCTCTGCATCGGCTGCGGCTATTGCTTCTACGCATGCCCCTTCGGGGCGCCGCAGTTCCCGCAGGCGGGCAATTTCGGGTCCCGCGGCAAGATGGACAAGTGCACGTTCTGCGCCGGCGGCCCGGAGGAGACCCACTCGACGGCCGAGTTCGCCAAGTACGGGCGCAACCGGATCGCGGAAGGCAAACTGCCGCTCTGCGCCGAGATGTGTTCCACGAAGGCTCTGCTCGCGGGCGACGGGGATGTCGTTTCCGGCATCTACCGCGAACGCGTCGTGGCCCGGGGCTTCGGCACCGGCGCCTGGGGCTGGGGCACGGCCTACGGCCAGAAGGGCAGCTGACCCGAATCGCGCGGGGGGCGGGCGACCGCCCCCCGTCCCGATCGGTTCGAACGGGCGGGCGCAGGCCCGCCCGTGTGCCATTTGGGCTAGTTCGAGGTCCGTCCGATGATCAAGACATTTTGCAGGTTGCTAATCCTCGCGCTCGCGCTGGCGCCGCTCGGCGCGGTGCCAGCGGCGGCCCAAGAGGGCGGCGGCGCGAAGAAGGAGATGCCGCGCGCCTCGACCGGCGGCGCCCAGACGCTCGAGGACATCCTCGCCCGTCAGCGCGGCCAGAAGATCGACGATGACTTCCGCCGCGAGGCGGTCGGAGATCCCGCGCAGGCGGCAGCCATCGCCGCGCAGCTCGGGACGCTCGGCGGCGCGTCGGACTCCGAGGTGTTCCGCGCGCTGCGCTATGGCAGCGCCGACGTCACGGTCTCCGCGAAGGGCGCGGCGGCCGGCGTCATCATCCAGGATTCCGGCATATGGTGGCTGGAACTGCGCGAGGGGCCGCTGCTCGAATGGGGCGGCTGGCTACTGGTGGCGATGATCGCGGTGGTCGCGGTCTACCTGGTGATCCGAGGGCCGATCCGCATCCAGGGCGAGAAGACCGGCCGCACGATCCTGCGCTTCACCGCGATCGAGCGGTTCAGCCACTGGCTGCTCGCCGGCTCCTTCATATTGCTCGGGCTCACCGGCCTGATCACTCTGTTCGGGCGGGTCGCGCTGATCCCGGTCTTCGGCAAGGACTTCTTCTCCGGCATCGCGCTCGCGTCCAAGTGGATCCACAACAACGTCGCCTGGGCGTTCATCGCGGCGCTGGTCATGGTGTTCGTCTGCTGGGTGGTG
>JAJDVM010000109.1 GCA_022826125.1 Defluviicoccus sp. | reverse complement strand
GCGCCGGGCCGCCAGCTCGAGCCACGGCATCAGCCGGTCGATGTCGGGCGGCAGCAGCTCGGCGTCGAACGACCAGTCGATCCCGTCGAGCGCCCAGGGCCGGGCGCCGTCGGTCTCGTAGGGTCCGACGATCAGCCCCCTTCCCTCCCGGCGGTAGTAGCAGGACGCGCGCGGGTCGCGGACCACGGGCGGTTCCCGCTCCAGCGCCGCCACCTCGTCGAGATCCTCGGTCACCAGGTACTGGTGGACCATGTTGACGATCGGAACCTCGATCCCGACCATCGCGCCCACCTGCGGCGCGAACCCGCCGGCGGCGTTGACCACGTGCCCGGCAACGATGGTGCCCCGCTCGGTGACGACGTCCCACTCGCCGCCGGGCCGCCGCGCGATGTCGACGACCCGGTTGCGGAGATAGATCTCGGCCCCGCCCCGGCGGGCGCCGGCGGCCATCGCCATGGTGCCGCTCGCCGGGTCGGTGTACCCGTCGCCCGGCGTGTAGGCGCCCAGGAGCACGCCTTCGGTGTCCAGCAGCGGATGCAGTTCGGCGATCTCGTCGGGGCCGATCAGGTGGCACTCGGCGCCGGCGCAGCGCAGCACGCCCTGGACGTAATGAAACCAGTCGACCTCGTCCCGGTCGGTCGCGAGCCGGATCGCGCCGCAGCCGCGCCAGCCCGTGGCCTGGCCCACCTCCGCCTCCAGCCGCCGGTAGAGCTGGGAGCCGTAGAGATGCACCTTGGCCATGTTGAGGCTGCCGATGAAATGGGGGACCAGCCCGGCCGCGTGCCAGGTCGAGCCCGACGTCAGCTCGCCCTTCTCGACGAGAACGACGTCCGACCACCCTTCCTTGACGAGGTGGTAGAGGAGCGCGACCCCCATCGCGCCGCCGCCGATCACGACGACGCGCGCGTGCGACTTCACCGGCGGACCCGCCCGCGGACGGGCCAGCGCCGCGGCCGCGCCGGACGAACCGACCGAACGACGCTCGACATCGCAACCTCCCTTGCGCGGAAGCCGAACGAACCCGGGACACCGTTACCCATCTATCCGGTCCGTAGTGTTACCCCTCTATCCGGTTACGCCCCGGTCAGCGCACGGGCGTCTCCGTGTCCCACGCGACCCGGAGCTTCTGCACGCCTCGGAAGGTGAGCGTCGGCACGTATTGCCAGTCCTGGCCCTCGACCAGGCGCATGCCGGGCAGGCGCCGGGTCAGCTCCTCCAGGACGATCCGCATCTCGAGCCGGGCGAGCGGCGCGCCCATGCAGAAATGCGCGCCGTTGCCGAAGGCGAGGTGGCGCTTGGCGTCGGCGCGCTCGATGTCGAAGCGCTCGCCGTCCGGGAAGGCCGCGTCGTCGCGGTTGCCCGAGCCCAGAAGCAGCAGGATCTTGGCGCCGGCGGGGACCGCGACGCCGCCGATTTCGGCATCGCGCGTGGCGATGCGGCGCCACGCGAAGATCGAGGTGTCGAAGCGCAATATCTCCTCGACCGCGTTGGCGATGAGGCCCGGCTCCCGGCACAGCCTGTCCCACTGCGCCCGGTCGGCGAGCAACGCCTTGAGCCCGTTGGCCGAGGCCTGGGTGGTGGTCTCGTGGCCGGCGAACTGCATGAGGAACATCACGTTGTAGAGATAGTTCACCGTGAAGCGCGACGGGTCCTCGCGGTGCAGCCGCACCATGTCGCCGAGATAGTTGTCGCCGGGGTCCTCCAGCGCGGCGTCGACGAGCTCCTTCGTGAACGCCCAGTGCTCGCCCATGTCCTTCATCATCGCGACCTGCTGGTCCTCGTCCGGCCTGCCCCAGTTGACCACCGCCCGGGCCGAGCCGAGGCGCTTGACGAACACCGCGTCGTCGTCGCGCGCGCCGAGGAAGATGAAGATCGCGAGCGCCGGCACCTCGTAGAGCATCTGCGACACCAGCTCGGCCTCGCCGTCGCCCGCGAAGCGGTCGATATAGCGGGTGACGATGGCGCGGATGCGGGGTTCGATCTCGGCCACCCGCCGGGGGGTGAAGGCATCGCCGAAGATCTTGCGGTGCTTGAGGTGGGTCTCCGGATCCTCGTCGACCAGCGACGGCTCGATGGCGATGTCGAGGCCGTCGCGCACCTTCGCGGCGGCCGGGCAGAGCGGCGTGACGGGATGGCGGGCGAGCGCGGCGGAAAACGTCTTCGGATCGCGGAAGACGGAAACGATGTCGTCATGGCGCGCGACCACCCAGTAGCCGGTCTCCGGGCTGTAGAACACCGGCTCTTCCCTGCGCGCGCGCTCGAAGAACGGGTAGGGATCGGCGAGATAGGCATCCGAGAACGGCTCGAACGCCGCGCCGAGCGCGCTCGCCGGGCAGCCTTCCGGCGCCGCGGCATCCGGCGCGTCCGGCCCGTCCGGCTCCGACTGGAACATCCCGAGCTGCTTGATCGTCGACATGGCGCCCCTCCCCGCCCGACCATAACGCCCCGCCGCGCACGGGGCCATGGCGACGGGGGACGGCGCCGGCGGCCACTCTGCGGGCGACCGAAGCGGCCTGGCTGGCCTGGCTGGCATCGAGGCAGGGCCGGCATGCGGAGCGCTCCGCAGCCGGGAGCCTTTCGCCTCGCAATGACGGGAGGCCCGGACGAGGCCGCGCTGGACGGATTCGGGCCGGAATTTATGAGATAGATATCAGAAATACAGATATTCTTATGAGAATTTTATTTCTAATTCCGTTATTCTGGCGATCCCGGTGGCGGGCGGCGCGTGCCCGGGCGCGCGGGGCCGGAGCTGCTCGATCACTCTCGCGCAACGCATGGAGAACCATGTCATGCATACCATCGGAATAACCTCGCGGAGGCTTCTGGTTCCGGCATTCGTCGCCGCGGCCCTGGCGTTCGGGGCGATACCGCCGGCCCACGCCACCGACCAGGAGAGTCCGTGCACGAAGAGCCTGTCGACTGCGCTGTCGACGGCCGGGATCGGTCAATTGGCGGCGACGAACGTGGCCGTCGCCGCGGAAGCCGATGGCGACTTCGCGGTGACCTGGGACATCCCCGACGGATCCCCCGTTCCGCCGGGCGCGGTGCTCGGATTCTGCCTGAACAAGGAGCATGAAGACGGGGATGACTGGTTTGGATGCTGGTACAAGGAAGGTCTCGGCCCTGACTTCACTCCTACCGCGTCGTCGCTGGAGAGCAGAACCGTCGATTCCTGCTACGGCCGCTCCGGCATCGGCCAGCCCCCTTGCTACGACGGCACCCACAAATTCCAGGTCAGGGTGGAGCCGGCGTGCCCGAACATCAGTAACCCGTATTCCGATTTCGTTTCGGCCGAATCCACGCTCGGCACGTCCAGCGCCCAATGACCGCGGGGCATCGGAAGGCCGCCGCGGCAAGTCGCTGATCGTGGTCCGCCGGCTCGCGGCCCACAACCGGCTGCAGAACGCGGTCTACCGCTGGGCCCGGGTGGCGGGATGGTACGGACCGCCGCGACCCGCTCCGCCATGCCCCGGAAAATGGTCCTGAAATCTGGGGCTTGGCGAGAAAATTATCCTTATAACGTATTTTCTTCTTGACTCGGGACGCGTTTTGGGGTAGATTTCGCACAGTCGAGAAGTGGGGGCGCCGGAGGTTTCGGCGCCCTTTTTCGTGCCCGGACGGGTTTGCCGACTGTCGGCATCCGCCGCCGGGATAGACATTTCGGAATGCCTACCGGACGCGAAGGAGGACGACATGCGGACGGCAAATGCCTACAGGACTGTCGACACGCCGGATGCGGCGGATGCCGACGACATCGACCCCGGCGCGCTCAAGGCCGCCCGCGAGCGCCGGGGGCTGACCCAGGCGCAGCTCGCCGACGCGCTGGGATGCGGCAAGGAAACGGTGAGCCGGTGGGAGCGCGGCCGGTCGCGCCGGCTGCACCCGCATCACCGCGAGTCGCTGTGCGCGGCGCTCGGGGTCGGCTGGGCGGCGCTGGCGGATGCCGCTTCCGACGCGCCGGACGACATTTCCGGCGACGGAGTCGACACGGCATTCCGCCGCGCGGCCGAACGCTACGGCATCGGCGTGGGCGACGTGATGCAGGCCGCCCCGCTGCTCTTCGTCATCGCCGCCGAGCGGAGCCTGGCGGAGCGCAGGCGGCAGCTCGACGCGGCGCGCGCGGAGCTCGACAGGACCGGGCGGGCGCTGGCGGACAGCGCGCCCTGTCTCGGCCGGGCGGTCGAGGAGGCGGTGCGGAAGGAGGAGAGATCGATCGCCGAAAACGACATTTTCGGGCGTCTCGTCCGGCCCGAAGGCGACGCGGAGGACGACCGGGGGCCGTTCGCGCGCTTCCTCCGCGACCTCGCGGGCGACCTGCCGGAGAGCGCGGCGCGGGACTTCGCCCCGGCCCCGGAAAGGGACGCCGACCCCGCCGAGGCCCTGGACGAGGATCGCGTTCGGCGGCGGCTTATTTCTTGCATTGCCGCGCGGGCCGGACCGCACCCCGCTCACGGCAGGCGGTAGCGCGCCTCGGCGGTGGGCGGGCCGTCGCAGGCGACGCGGCCGGTCTCGACCATGTGCTCCAGGTGGGCGAGCGTCGACCTGCCGGCGGCCCAGTGCATGCGTTCCGGCAAATGCGCGTACATCCGCGCGACCATCGCGGGCACCGTGGCCGCCCCGTCGTCGAGGCAGCGCAGGATCTGGCCCTCGCGCATCCGGCGGTGGCCGAGATAGGCGCGCACGAACGGGCGCGGCCGGTCGATCGGCGGGCCGTGGCCGGGAAGGTAGCGCTCGTCCTCGCGCGCGATGCAGGCCTCCAGCGAACGCAGATAGTCGCCCATGTTGCCGTCCGGCGGCGAGACGATCGTGGTGTTCCACCCCATCACGTGGTCGCCCGAGAACAGGATGCCGCCCTCGGCGAGCGCGAAGCAGTGATGGTTCGACATGTGGCCCGGCGTGAACACCGGCACGAGCGTCCAGCCGGGCCCCGCGATGGCCTCGCCGTCGGCGAGGTGGATGTCGGGCTCGAAGTCCGGGTCGGCGGCCTCGATCGGCGGCTCGCCGTCGGCCGGCGGGGCGGGGAGCGCGCCGACGATCGGGGCGCCGACCGCGCGGGCGAAGGCGCGCGCCGCCGGCGAGTGGTCGATATGGGTGTGGGTGACGATGACGTGGGTGACCGTCTCGCCGGCGACGGCGCGCCTCAGCGCCTCGACATGGTCGGCGTCGTCGGGGCCGGGGTCGATCACCGCGACCTCGCCCTCCCCCACCACGTAGGAGTTGGTGCCGTGAAAGGTGAACGGGCTCGGGTTGTTGCAGACGATCCGGCGGACGCCGGGCGCCACGGTCCCGGCCCGCCCGTATTCGAACCGCATCTCCTTGCGGAACGGAATGTCGGCCTGGGTCATCGGATTTCCGCGAAATGTCTACTGGATGTCTACCGGATGCCTATTGGATGTCTACTGGATGACGATGCTGGGCGCGGGCTTCGCCGCCCCGCCGAAGACCTTCGCCCAGATCGCCTCGGCGATCGCGCCGTAGGCGTCGGCGTGCATGCCCTGCGGGTCGGTGGCGACGATCGGTCTGCCGCCGTCGGCGCCCTCGCGGATCGACATGTCGAGCGGCAATTCGCCGAGGAAGTCGACACCCATCTCCTCCGCCGCGCGCCTGGCGCCGCCATGGGTGAACACGTCCGACCGCCCGCCGCAATGCGGGCAGACGAAATAGCTCATGTTCTCGATCACGCCGAGCACCGGAATGTCGACCTTGCGGAACATGTTGAGCCCCTTGCGCGCGTCGATCAGCGCGAGGTCCTGCGGCGTCGACACGATCACCGCGCCGGCGAGCGGCACCCGCTGCGCCATGGTGAGCTGCACGTCGCCGGTGCCGGGCGGCATGTCGACGATCATGACGTCGAGCTCGCCCCAGGCGACGTCGCGCATCAGCTGCTCCAGCGCGCCCATCACCATCGGCCCGCGCCAGATGGTGGGCGAATCGGCCGGGATCAGGAAGCCGATCGACATCGCCTTGAGCCCCCAGGCCGACATCGGGTCGAGCACCTTGCCGTCGGGCGAGGTCGGGCGGTCGGTGATGCCGAGCATCAGCGGCAGAGAGGGGCCGTAGATGTCGGCATCGAGAATGCCGACCGAACGGCCGGACGCCGAGAGCGCGAGCGCGAGGTTGACCGCGGTGGTTGACTTGCCGACGCCGCCCTTGCCGGAGGCGACGGCGACGATCCGCTTCACGCCCGGCATCAGCGGCTGCTGGGGCTCCTGGCGCGCGGCCGCGCGCGGCGCCTCCGGCGGCGGCTTCTCCGAGTGCGCGGTGAGCACGGCGGTGACCGAGAGCACGCCCGGAACGGCGGCGGCGGCGCGCTCGGCCGCCTTCCTGAGCGGCTCCGCCGCCGGCCCGCGTTCGGGCGCGACCTCGATGGAGAAGCCGACATTGCCCTGCTTGATCACGACGCCGGAGATCATCCCGAGCGACACGATGTCCTCGTCCCGGTCGGGGTCGCGGACCGATTTCAGCGCCTCGAATATGGCGGCCTCGTTCAACTGCGGCATTGTCTATCGTCCGATTTGCGACATATATGCGGGAATAAGGTCGCGGCGGCTGCATCGACGCCCCGCCTGCCCTATCATAGCGGGCGCGGGCGTCCGGGACATCCTGCGGGATGCGGGGCGTCCGGGGCCGTGCCCGGCACAACAAGACGGTGATCCGATATGCCATGGAAACAGCAGGGTGGTGGGGGCGGCAGCCCCTTCGGCGGAGGTCAGGGCCCGTGGGGCCGTCCCCCGAGCGGCGGAGGCGGCGGAGGCGGACGCGGGCCGGGCGGACCGCCGCCCGACTTCGAGGACATGCTGCGGCGCGGCCAGGACCGGTTCCGGCGCCTGGTGCCGGGCGGCCTGCGCGGCGGGCGCGGACTGATCCTGCTGGTCGTGGCGGCGATCGCGTTGTGGCTCTTGAGCGGGTTCTACCGGGTGCAGCCCGACGAGCAGGGCGTGGTGCTCCGCTTCGGCGAATGGACCCGCACCACGCCGCCCGGGCTCAACTACCACCTGCCGGGTCCGATCGAATCGGTGCTGACGCCCAAGGTCACCCGGGTCAACCGGATCGAGGTGGGCTTGCGCAGCGTCGGCGAGACCACGCGCGGGCTTCCGGTGCGCGACATCGCCGAGGAAAGCCTGATGCTGACCGGCGACGAGAACATCGTCGACATCGACTTCACGGTGTTCTGGGTGATCAAGGACGCCGGCAAGTTCCTGTTCAACATCCGCAACCCGGAAGCGACGGTGAAGCTGACCGCGGAGAGCGCGATGCGCGAGGTGATCGGCCAGACCCCGATCCAGTCGGCGCTGACCGAAGGCCGTAACGAGATCGAGCAGGGCACCCAGACGCGGGTGCAGCAGCTCCTGGACGATTACGGCGCGGGCATCGAGGTGCGCCGGGTGCAGCTCCTCAAGGTCGACCCGCCGGGGCCGGTCATCGACGCCTTCGTCGACGTCCAGCGCGCCCGCGCCGACCTGGAGCGCCTCAGGAACGAGGCCGAGGCCTACCGCAACGACATCCTGCCCAGGGCGCGCGGCGAGGCCGAGAAGATGATCCAGGACGCCAACGCCTATCGCGAGGAGATCACCAACAAGGCCAAGGGCGAGGCCGAGCGATTCATCAAGGTGCTGGAATCGTACCAAGCGTCCAAGGAGGTGACGACCCAGCGGATCTATCTGGAGACGCTGGAAGAGGTGTTCCGCGGCATGAACAAGGTCATCATCGATTCCTCGGCCCAGGGCGGGCCGGGGGTGGTGCCCTACCTGCCGCTGCCCGAGATCCAGAAGCGCGCCCAGCAGCAAACCGACCAGGAGGAGACGACGCAATGAGCCGCACCCGTCTTACGATCCTCGGGATCGCGATCATCGTGCTCGGAATCGTCGCGTTCAGCGCGCTGTTCACCGTCCATCAGACCAAGCAGGTGCTGGTCCTCCAGTTCGGCGAGCCCAAGCGCGTGATCCAGGACCCGGGCCTGCAGTTCAAGCTGCCGTTCATCCAGAACGTGGTCGAGTACGAACGCCGGGTCCTCGAGTTCGACCCGCCGGCCGAGCAGGTGATCCTGTCGGACCAGAAGCGGCTGGTGGCGGACGCCTATGTGCGCTACCGGATCTCCGACCCGCTCAAGTTCTTCCAGACCGTCCAGAGCGAGGCGGTCGCGCGGTCTCGGCTCTCCTCGGTGGTCAATTCGAGCCTCCGGCGGACGCTCGGCAACGTGACCCTGCTCGCGGTGCTGTCGGACGAGCGCGAGCAGATCATGTCCAACATCCAGAAGGACGTGAACCTCGCCGCCGAGCGGCTCGGGCTGGAGATCGTCGACGTGCGGCTCCGGCGCGCCGACCTGCCGCAGGAAGCGGCGCAGGCGATCTACGCCCGGATGCGCTCCGAACGCGAGCGCGAGGCGCGCGAGGCGCGCGCCCAGGGCTTCGAGAAGGCGCAGCAGATCCGCGCCGCCGCCGATCGCGAGCGCACCGTGCTGCTCGCCGAGGCGCAACGCACCGCCGAGATCACCCGGGGCGAGGGCGACCAGGAGGCGACGCTGATCTGGGCCGACGGGTTCGGCCGCGACGCCGAGTTCTTCCGCTTCTACCGCTCGATGCAGGCCTACCGGGAAGCGCTCAAGAGCGACGACACCACGATGGTGCTCTCGCCCGACAGCGACTTCTTCAAGTTCTTCGGCGAGATCGGCAAGCGCGGCGGGTCGGAAGAATAGAGCGGCGATGCTCGGCGCCGATCTCCTGGCGGCGATCGCCCTGGCGCTGGCGATCGAGGGGGCGCTTTACGCGCTGTTCCCCGACGCGATGAAGCGATTCATCCTGCGCGTCGCCGACCAGCCGGCGAACGCGCTGCGCACCGCCGGCCTGTTCGCCACCGTGCTCGGCGTCGGACTCGCCTGGCTGGTGCGGGGGTGAGGAGCGGACTCCGTCCAGAACAGGGGCGTACCGGGATGACGCCCGATCGGGGGGCGACCAAACCGACAAAGGCTTTACGGATGAGGGGAAGAAGCGACGACATGAAGGAAGCGAAAGATGGCAGAATTAACCGCTCCGGTATGGGCTCAGCCTAGCGCCGGCTTTCGCTCCCGGAAGGCCGCGCAGAGCTGTGCTTACTTCGCAAACCGAAGCGGGGGCACGATTGAAAAACTGAAGCTCATCAAGCTCATCTATCTTGCGGAACGGCAATTTCTGTCGGCGCATCACCATCCGATGCTTTTTGACGAATTTCATTCTTTGCCGCACGGCCCCGTTTGTTCCAGCACCCTGAATGGTATCACTGACGTGATTCATGAGGCCTTGTGGGACGAATACATCGCGAGAAACGGCAACATTGTCGTAGCAGTCCAGCCGGTCGAAAGAGAGGACCTCGATCACATCAGCGATGCGGAGATGGAGGTACTGGATGAAGTATGGCAAGAGTTCTCGGCCATGACCGCCTCCCAGATAAGAAACCACATCCAGGAAAATTGTCCCGAATACACCGGGGCGGACAAAGGTCGAATCTCGATCTCTTATCGGCAGATTTTCGATGCCCTCGGGGAGGAAGACGCGTCGCAGATCGCGGAAGACATTTCAGAACTCGTGAAATTGGAGGGTATCTTGGAAAACGATGAATGAGAACGCCTTCCGCGCGGGCTCAACAATGCGGGACGACCCAATGAGAAGAGATTCGGTGACTGCGCGCGACGGTGGACCCCTGCATCCGAAACACCGGAAAGCAGCCCGTCACTCCGCACGACACTTTTTCACGCTGACTCTGATCCTGCTTCTCGCCGGGACGCTGCCGGCCTTCGCCAAGACGCCGCCGGCGAGCTTTGCCGATCTTGCCGCGAAGCTGCTGCCGTCGGTGGTCAACATCTCGACCACCCAGAAGGTGCGGGCGGACGACGGCAACCGCCCGGCGATACCGCGCTTCGCGCCCGGCTCGCCGTTCGAGCGTTTTTTCCGCGACTTCTTCGACCGTCAGCAACAGAGCCCCATGCCCCGGCAAGGGATCACCTCGCTCGGCTCGGGCTTCGTCATCGACGCGTCGGGCGTGATCGTCACCAACAACCACGTCATCGCGGAAGCCGACAAGATCGCCGTCATCCTGTCCGACAAGACCCGGCTGGAGGCGAAGGTGATCGGGCGCGACGCCAAGACCGACATCGCGCTGCTCCGCGTCGATCCCGGCGAGAAAACGCTCAAGCCGCTCGGCTTCGGCGATTCGGACGGCTCGCGGGTGGGCGACTGGGTGATCGCGATCGGCAACCCGTTCGGGCTCGGCGGCACGGTCACCGCGGGCATCGTGTCGGCCCGCCAGCGCGACATCAACTCCGGCCCCTATGACGATTTCATCCAGACCGACGCCTCGATCAACCGCGGCAATTCGGGCGGCCCGATGTTCAACCTCGACGGCGAGGTCATCGGCATCAACACGGCGATCTTCTCGCCGACCGGGGGAAGCGTCGGCATCGGTTTCGCGATCCCCTCCAACCTCGCGAAGCCGATCGTCGACCAGCTGCTGAAATACGGCCGCGCCCGGCGGGGCTATCTCGGCGTGCGCATCCAGACCGTGACCGAGGAAATCGCCCAGGGACTCGACCTTCCCTCCGCGTCGGGCGCCCTGGTGACCAGCCTGTCCGAGGACGGCCCCGCCGCCAGGGCGAAGCTGGAGGTGGGCGACGTCATCCTGAGCTTCGACGGCAAGCCCATCGGCGAGATGCGCAGCCTGCCCAGGATCGTCGCCGAGACCGCGGTCGGGCGGGAGGTCGATGTCGTGGTCTGGCGCAAGGGCGGGAAGCAGACCCTGAAGGCCACGCTCGGCGAGTTTCCCGAGGACGAGCCGCAGGTCGCGGAGCGCGCCCCGGCCGAGCGGCCCAGGGACGCGACCGTGGAGTCGCTCGGGCTCGACCTCGCCGCGATCACGCCGGATCTGCGCAGGCGGTTCGACCTCGCGGAAAACGCCACCGGCGTCGTCGTCACCAAGGTCGCGGCCGACAGCCCGGCGGCGGAGAAGCAGATCCGCCCCGGCGACATCATCCGCAAGGTCGGGCCGAAGCAATCGGACATCACCGACCCCGCGCAGGTCGCGGCGGCGGTCGAAAACGCCAGAAAGGAAAAACGCGACACGCTGCTCCTCCTGGTGGAGCGGGAACGCGGCCAGCAGTTCATCGCGCTCAAGATCGCGAAGGGGTGAGCGCGGCCGCGCTCCATATAACGGGATGCGGGTGCCCGCCCTTCGATACGCCGCTTCGCCCTCTCCCGGCTCGCACCGCGCGGCCGCAAGACGTGGATGCCCGGAACAAGTCCGGACTCGTTAAGTGTCACACTTGAGACGATTTCGGTCTGCCCCAAGGCATCCATTGTCATCTCCTGTCCGGCTTCGAAGCTCCTAGTAGAGCATCCTGAATTCAATATGCCGGGGCCGCTTGGCGTCGCCCGGCCCTGATTGTCGGCGCCAAATCAAGTTTGTAGCATCGTTTGACGTTCGGCGAACCACGGCTCGGCATTGGGCTATACCGTTCCGACGGGAGCCGGCACGACGCCGGCCAAGGACATCTCGGGCATGGCGAAGGGCAGGACCATGACCACATCCGACTCGACTGTCGAACGCGGCAGCGGCAATGTCTTCGCCGACCTCGGATACCCCGACGCCGACGACCACTTGCTCAGGGCGGAGTTGGTCAGCCGCATCGACGACATCTTGCGCCAGCGCGGCACTACCCAGACCGAGGCCGGTCGATTGCTTGGCCTTTCCCGGCCCGACCTGTCGCGGCTCCTGAGGGGCGACTTCCGCGAGTATTCCCTGGAGCGCCTGTTCCGCCTGCTCACCGCGCTCGGCTGCGATATCGACATCGTCATCCGACAGCCGCGCTCGACCACCGGCGGGAAGCTGCGCATCGCCGCCGCCGAATCCATCTGACGCGCTGAGTCCGGGGTTCGGATTTACTTCTGCAATGGCAGCGTCCGCCTGATGGTGTCGCCGCTTTCCCTCATCCCGCCTGTCCGGAAAGCACCTCCCAGACGCGCTTCTATCTGGTTCGGGACAGCGCGGCGCCCTGGGGTATCACCCCGTGCCATTCCTCTGCGCCGGGCCCCTGCAGGAAACGCCGCGCCATTCCCACCGAATACTGCCTGTCATTCCCACCGCTGACCTCCCGGTAGAGGCTCCCGAGTGCCTCGGCTGCACTGCGCGGCAGCGTCGGCATCGCATCGGAGCGTCCGCCGGGGCGGAGCCGACTCTTGCCTTTTCCGCGCTGTAGCTCACCGGGTCGAAATGGGCATACAACCCGAACCGGAGAACCCGCCCGTCTTCCAGAATTCCGATCCGACGGCGGCCGCCTCCGAGGTCAAGCCGTCGAGGATCGTGCGGACAGGCAGCTCAAGAGCCCCCCTACACGGGGATCGGAACGAAACGCATCATCCGACCTCCGGCAGGCGTGGGCGGCTCAGCAGGTCATTGCCGGCGATCTCTGGCGAAGCGGCGCCCGACCTCTCGACGGTGTAGCCGAGGCCTTCATACCCTCGGACGCGCTTCTCGCTCATGCGCATGAGCGTGGGCACCGCGTGATCGACATAGTCGTGGACCAGCACTTCGTGCTTCGCCGCGTGCAGGCGGTGGAGACGGCCGACATATTGCGCGAGCGTGCCCTTCCACGAAATCGGCATCGTCAGGAACAGGGTGTCGAGGCGGGCGTCGTCGAAGCCCTCGCCGACATAGCGTCCCGTCGCGATCAGCACCCGCTCTTCCGTCTCGGGGATGTCTTCGAGACGCTGCATGATCTCGCGGCGCTGCCTGGTTCCCATGCCTCCGCGGAGAACGAGCACGTTCCGGGCAAAGCGGCCGAGCCGCTCCGCAAGGCGGTGGGCATGGTCCTTGCGTTCGGTGAGCAGAATCGGCGAGCGGCCCGCCTCCAGCGCCTGCAGGACATCGTCAAAGATCATGTCGTTGCGATCCTCGTCTGAAGCCAGCGCGGCGTATACATGCTGGATGGGCGGGCGTTCCGCGTCCATGCCGGCCGGCAGCCGGAATTCCGTCGGATGCAGGATCGCCCGGTGTCCGAAGGGTCGTTGCCGGGCCTGCGCCTTCGCGCTGGTTCGGAACCGGACAGGACCGCACTGCATGAAGACGATCGGATGGTGACCGTCCCGGCGCGTGACCGTCGCGGACAGGCCGAGGACGTATTTCGCCTTCGCCCGGCGCGCGACCGCCTCGAAGCTGACGGCGGAGACATGGTGGCACTCGTCGACCACGAGATGTCCGTAATCGGCGACGATGTCGTCGACCTCGCCCTTGCGCACCAGACTCTGGATGACGCCGACATCGACGATGCCGCCCGGCTGGCGCCTGCCGCCGCCGATTTGTCCGATGGCGGTGACCGGGAGATCGAGAAACGCCGCGAGCCGCGCGATCCATTGTTCCATGAGCTGGCGCCGGTGGACGAGCACCAGCGTGTTGGTCCCACGGGCGGCGATGACGGCCGCGGCGATGACCGTCTTGCCGAACCCGGTCGCCGCCGCGAGCACGCCGATGTCGTGCGGCAACAGCGCATCGGAGGCGGATTGCTGTTCCGGGGTCAGGCTTCCGAGAAAAGCCGTTTCAACCGGACGGCCGGGATTACGCTCGTCGCGCATGTCCAGGGGAATGCCCAGGTCTTCCAGCAACCCCTCCATCGCCTCGCCGCAGCCGCGAGGCAGGGCAATGTGGTGAGACAGCAACTCGGCGCAGGCGACGATGCGCGGGATGCCGAAGGTGGAGCGCCGCATCGCCTGAGCGCTGTAGAAGGCCGGATTCTGGAAGGCCGCGAGACGAATGAGCCGGTTGACCAGGCCCGGCGGCAGGCCGGCACGCGGGATGTAGAACTGATCGCCCCGAACCGCGTCGATCCGCTCCGGCAGCGATCCGGCAATCTCGGGCAGCGGCCGGCGCCGCGACGGCGGCGCGCTCCAGGGTTCGTCGTCCTCTTCGTCGAGCGGCAAACGCAGCCCGACAACCCGGCCCTGCCGGCCGGCCTCGTCGACGATAGCGGTCGCCTCGGCCAGGGAGAGGCGGCGCATGGAGGAGAGAAAAGCCCACTGGTCGGCATGGGGCTCGAAACTGTCGTCCAGAAAGACGCTGTTGCCGCCCTCGCGCGGACCGCCCTGCAGAGGCAGCGCGATGAGATTGCCGAAGCCGCCCGCGGGCACGGTGTTCTGGCTCGGGAAGAACCGGTCGTAAGACGCGAACCCGATATCCGGGTTGCGCTCCATCGCCTCGGTGACCAGATGGGCGCCGAGACGGCGGGCGAGGGCCGCGGGGACCGGCTCGGCGAAGAAGATCCAGACATGCCCGCCATTGCCCGAACGCGAGCGTTCGAGGGCCGCCGGCACGTCCTTCGAGCGGCAGGCTTCAAGAAAGGCGCCCGCGTCCCGCTGCCAGCTCGCCTTGTCGAAGTCGGCGGCGAGAAACCGGCAGGTGTCGTCCGGAAGCATGGGATAGACGCCGATCGTGTGGCGGCCGCGCAGATGCCCGTCGATCGCCTCGTCCGTTACCTCCCGGAACGCCTGGTTGGGACAGGCGCCGCACTTGACGCGCGGCTTGCCGCAGATGCGGGGCGCCCACTCATTGGCGCAGACCGGTGCGTATCCCGCCTTGCCTGTCCTGGCGTTGTCCCAGCGCTTCGGATAGACGTCCTCGCGGCCGCGAAACAGGGATCTGAACAGCGCGATCTTGTCGTGTGCCGACGAACGGTTGGTGATCGGTCCCGCGGACGGCAGGACATCCTTCAACGCGGCGCCCAGATTCCCAATCTCAGTGAGACGGGCCTCAAGGGCCGCCTTCTCGGCCTCAAGACGTGCAAGCCGCTCGCGTATGAGCGCGGCTTCCTCGTCGTGGGATGAAGCGTGCGCCAACTCGTCCCCGTTTCGTAGATCGACCCGCACATGCCGGCGAGGGAGCAGGATAGTGCGCCCCGAAAGCCCCGGTAAACATCGCCACTCACCCGCCGCGCACGGTTTCGCCACCACGCCTGAAAGCATCCTGATATACCTGCGCAACATTCTCGCCAGCGGGGAGCTCGATACTGAGTCAACCGCTAAGGAATACTTAGTCGTTTGGACCGAGTGCCTGCGACGGCGTGTCTTGAGGCATTACGGGAATGAGGACAGCCTGCCGGAACGGACCCGAATTCGGATCGCTCGTTCCCAATCGCGCAACAAGGGGGTTAGGATATGACCATGGAACGACGCAGAATCCGCTTCGATACCCACGGCTCCTTCAAGAAACTCGTCGCCGCGGGCATACCCAGGCAGCAAGCCGACGCATATGTGTGTCTGCTGGTCCAGCTGATCAGGCAGAAAATCGCCAGCGACAAGCACCACGATGAGCCGTCGCAAACGGCACAACACGAGTTTCAGTTCGACACCCGCGCTGTGGCCGAGGAACTCGTTGCCGCAGGCTTTCCCGAACGGCAAGCCGAGGCACTGGTGTGTTCGCTCGTCCAACTGATGAAGAGCAGACTCGCGATTACCGCCGTCGTTTAGCACCTCGACGAGCTGGCGCAAGTGGTCGCAAGCTCGCCGATCAGCCCATCGAGATGCCGCAGCACCGTCTGCAAGGCTCTTGGCGCCTTGCCGGACCGGTCGCTTGCCGACATCGAGGGCCGCATCCGGCGCCCAACCGAGAATGCCGACGGACGTGACTATGGCTCACCTTCTTGTCATCAGAGGCTACCGGTTCGACGACAGTCGCACTCCGCCGCCGGGTCTGCGGTCAAGAGATCGGCACGGCTGGTTCACCAGATTCGATAGAGAAATCGTGCCGTGGTATCGGTGGTACATACAGATTTCGTGTGGCGACTCCAGGAAATTTCACAATACATGTTGATATATCCGCGCTTAAGACGGATACTAGGGTATGCTTTATGATCGGCGATCCGCCCTGTCGGGCTATGTGAGCGGTCTGCTGTCCACCGGCCGAATGGTCTTCACCGCCGACGAGGCCGAGCGGGCGTTGGGTGTCGGGCACGGCGCGTTCCTGGATGCCGCGGAACGGTTACAGCGTCGCGGGGCGTTGCTCAACCCGCGGCAGGGCTTCTATGTCGTTGTCCCGCCGCAATATGCGTCCTGGGGGGCGCCGCCGCCGGCCTGGTACATCGACGCGCTCATGCGCCGCGAGGGTCAGGCCTACTACGTCGGACTGCTCAAGGCGGCGGAGTTGCGCGGCGCGACGCACCAGGCGGTCATGGAGTTTCAGGTCGTCACGGCGAAGCGCCTGCCCAGGATCCGGGCCGGGCGCAGCATGATCGTCTTCTACTTCCGCAAGGACATGGAAGCGGTGACGGCGGGGATCGAGGAGCGCAAGACCGATACCGGCACGATGAAGATTTCATCGGCCGCGCTGACCGCCCTCGACCTGCTGCGCTATCCGCAGGCGTCGGGCGGCATGGACAACATCGCCACGGTTCTCTCCGACCTCGGACGCACGATCGACCGGGAGCAACTCGCCGCGTTATCAGTGGTCGTGCAGCGGCCTGTCGTGCAGCGTCTCGGGTATCTTCTGGACCAACTCGGCCATGACGAACTGACGGGGCCCATGCAGGAGTCGCTGGGGGCACGAGGGACGTTGCCCTGGACCGAGCTCGACCGGCAGGAGGCGCGGGACCCGGACTTCGCGTCTGAACCGCTCCAACGCGATGTCCGGTGGCGGATCATCGCGCGCCGGCTACCCCAGGCCGACGCATGATCCCGGCGCAGAATATCGTCGCCTGGAGCAATGTCGTTCCCTGGGCCGATCAGCGACAGGTCGAACAAGACCTCATCATCGGCCGTGCTCTGGTGGAGATCTTCTCCGACGACATGCTGCACGCCGCAGTACGGGTTCGTGGCGGGACGGCGCTCAACAAGCTGCACTTCCCGAAGCCGATGCGCTATTCCGAGGACATCGACCTGGTCCGGACTTCCGGCGGGCCGATCGGTCCCATCCTCGATCGACTGCGTGTCGTTCTGGAACCGTGGCTGGGGCGAGCGCGGTTCGATCAGAGTCCTGTCGCACCGAAGTTTCGCTTCCGGGTCGATGCCGAA
>JAJDVM010000307.1 GCA_022826125.1 Defluviicoccus sp. | reverse complement strand
AGGCGCGCAAGGAAGCAGCTCTTGCGATCAACCGCATCAAGAGCGGCGAGGAGCCGGTGGAGCGGGGCTCGGTGACGGTGGCCGAGCTTGCCGCGCGCTATCTGGAAGAGCATGTCGACGTGCGCTGCAAGGAGAGCACGCGGAGGATGTACCGGAGCGTGGTCGAGCGCTTCATCGTGCCGGCCTACGGCGGCGTGGCGGTGGAGGACGTGGAGCGCAAGCACATCAACGCCCTTCACCTCGATCTCCGCCACATCCCGTATCAGGCGAACCGGGCGCTGGAGATTGGCAGCAAGCTGTTCAACCTGGCCGAGGAGTGGAAGCTGCGGACCGGCGGCAATCCGTGCAAGTATGTGCGCAAGTATCGGGAGGAGAAGCGCGAGCGGTTCCTGACCGAGGCGGAGTTCCGCCATCTGGGCGCGGTGCTGAACGCGATGGAGGCGGCGGGCCGTCTGCCGGTCTACCCGGCGGCGGCGATCCGGCTGCTGATGCTGACGGGGTGCCGCAGGAACGAGATCGTCGAGCTTCAGTGGAAGCACGTGGACCTGGACTCGGGCGAGCTGAAGCTCGCGGACTCGAAGACCGGCGCGCGGCTGGTGCCGCTGTCGCCTGCGGCGGCGCGGGTGCTGGCGGAGCTTCCGCGCATCGAGGGCAACCCGTGGGTGATTCCGGGGACGAAGAAGCCCGAGAAGCCCCTGTCCGACCTCAACCACTACTGGGACCGGGTGCGGGCGGAAGCGGACCTCGACGACGTGCGGCTTCATGACCTCCGTCATTCCTTTGCGTCCAGGGCGCTGGCGCTCGGGGAGTCGCTGTCGATGATCGGCAAGCTGCTCGGTCACAACAAGATCGAGACGACCTCGCGCTATGCGCATCTGGCACGCGATTCGATCAAGGCGTCGTCGGCTCGGGTGGCGGATAGCATCGGCGCGGATATTCTCAATGTGCCGTTGCCGACGGAGACAGCGCCCGCCTGACCCTGGGCTACGCTGACCGGATCGGGGTGCCGGCGTGCCGCCGACGGCGGGCGCGGGACGCCGCAATCGGCGCTCGATTCGTGCAAACCGTCCGATTTCGGGCCTGACCTGCGCGAATCGGGCGAGATTTGCAGGAAATCCCCAACGACAGCGGCTCGCAGGGCGGCGTGGTGGACCTTCGCTTCAGGGGCCCAGGACTCTACAGAGAAACAGGACTTTGATGAACGGTGGAAGGGTGCTGTCTGTATCCGTGTTGGCGGTTACTTGGTGCTCGTGGTACCAGTTCCGCGGTCCAGTACCTTCGACCCCATCGTGGATATTGTCAGCGAAATCGTTCGGGGTTCCTTTCTTGCCCGGTCGGTGCTCTCCCTTACTCTCGCCCTTGATGGTAGCTGTTATGAGATGCGAGTGGTTCAGGTCGCCACCGGGCTTGCGTATATCAGATAGTGTGGTGGTGCCGAGCAGGAAACGGTCGTGGATCGTTGGCGTACCTTCTTGGCCGCAGGGCACCCACCCTTTGGGCAGGTTTCCCGGTGAAGCATAAACGGCCATCACGGCACTCTGTGGCAGCGAGGCTTCCAGCATCGCGATTGCTTCGTCTCGCCTATCCGCTATCGCCTCAAGGGCAGAGTTGACGGCCTCCGGGCTGCCTTGCCTCTCCAATACTCCCACTCTCTTCTCAAGGCCACCCACGAAGTATGCAGCGCTGACCGCAGCCAAGATTAGCGACAGCAACACGCCAACGACGGCTACGACTAGCGACCACTTGTTCATCCCGCTTCCCCATTCACTCGCGTTGCTCCGCTCGACAAAACGAGTCCGGCGACCGTGTCCCCGCGTTCCAACCTATCGATTCCGGCATCTCCGAAGGTCCCCATCGTAACCGGCAATTCCGGCACACGACACCGCGACGAGGCATTCAGTCACTGTTTCCCGGCGCCCGCGCGAATCGGGCGAAATTTTTTTCCGGGGGACATGCGGGGACAGGAGCATCCTTGAGACGCCTTGGGGGGTCTGGAGAATGATTTCGCAGGAAATCCCCTGAATACAGCGGGTTGCGGGGCTTCCCGGCGGCCCTATCCTTGTCTCCATGAGCGCGCCGAATCCCCTTTCCGGCGACCGCCCAGACGCCGATTTTGACCGGCTCACCGGGCTCCGATGCGCCCGTGAGGACGCCCGGCGGCGGCTCGGGGAGCGGGCCGATGATCGACTTTGACCGGCTTCGCCGGGCGCTGGCGCTGGGGGCGCTGGGTGCGGTCCTGATGGCGTTGCTGCTGCCCTCGCTGGCGTTGCTACGCTACACCGACGCCCACGACTGGTATGCGGCCCGCAAGGTGAGCGTGGCGCAGGCGCTGATCGCCGCCGGCTTCGACGAGCGCGCGACGACGGAGTACCGGCTGGCGGACGGCAGGACCGTGACGTGGCTCCGCGACGGCGTGGCGACCTACCCGCGTGCGCGGGAGTCGCGGCGTCTCATCCTCGCGGTAATCGGCGACAACGCACTGCTGGGCGCCTGCGCGGGCTTCGCGATGCTCTTCGCGCTGTCGGGCCTGCTGAACCTGGCGCGGCACGAGCCGGCGGGAGTATCGAGGGCGCCGGCGCGCGGCCATTCGGCCGGGGAGCGCCGGCCCGGTTTTGTCGAGGACGTTCCTCCGTACGAGCCGCACGTTCCCGCGGGCGCGACGCCGGCGGCGGCCGTCCCGGCCCCGAAAGCCGTCGTCCCGGCTGTCGTGCCGACGGGCGGATCCGGCAAAGGCGTGGCCGGGCCGTCTCCCGGACCGGCGGCGGCGCGGAGCGGACAGCCGGCGAAGGCGGAACCCGAACGCGCGCCGCGACGGTCGGCGGGCGCATCGCGCGCCCGGCCCGCCCGCCGGCGCGGGCGCTGGTTCTGATGGTCGCCTCGATCGGCGCGGTGGCCTCGCCCGCGCAGGGCGTGAGCTACTACGAGAAGGACTCCTACTACGCGAAGGATTCCGACGAGCATCGTGCGGCGAGCGCCTGGGCCGGCAAGGGCGCGGCGGCGCTCGGGCTCGA
>JAJDVM010000248.1 GCA_022826125.1 Defluviicoccus sp. | reverse complement strand
CAGCGTGACGGTGAAGGAGGGGCGGGTGGAGTTCTGGGGGGTTGTCGGCTCGGACTCCGAGCGCGCCGCCACCCGGGTGCTGGCCGAGGAGATCGCCGGCGTCAGCGAGGTCGTCGACCACCGCGCACTCAGATCGAGGGTGAAACCGGACGTGGCCTGAGGCCGGCAGGGGGAACCGGCACCGATTCGACGGGGACTTCGCGGCATGCACGATCTGACAGGCGTTTCCAAGGGCGACCAGTGCCGGGCTCTCGGTTTGAGCACCTTCTCGTTCACCGTGTGCTTCGCCGTCTGGACGATCTTTTCGATCATCGGGGTCAAGATCAAACAGGATCTGGGGCTGTCGGAGACCGAATTCGGCATCCTGGTCGCCACGCCGGTCCTGACCGGGTCGGTCAGCCGCATTTTCCTCGGCGTCTGGACCGAGCAGTATGGCGGCCGTCTGGTGTTCACCCTCCAGATGCTGGCGACGGCGGTAGCCTGCTGGCTGCTGTCGGAAGTCCGCAGCTACGAGGTGTTCCTGATCGCCGCGCTCGGCGTCGGGCTGGCTGGCGGATCCTTCATCGTCGGCGTCGCCTATACCTCGCAATGGTTCGACAAGGACCGCCAGGGCACGGCGCTCGGCATCTTCGGGGTCGGCAATGTCGGCGCGGCGGTCACCAATTTCGGCGCGCCGTTCTTGGTGGTGGCGTTCGGCTGGGAGCAGGCCGCCCAGATCTACGCGGTCGTGCTGGCGCTCACCGCCGTCGCGTTCTACCTGCTGGCCCGGCCCGACCCCTCCGAGGTGGCGCGCAAGCGCGAGGGCCGCAAGCCGGTCTCCGCCGGCGAGCAGCTCGCGCCGTTGAGGAACATCCAGGTCTGGCGATTTGCGACCTACTATTTCTTCGTGTTCGGCGGCTTCGTCGCGCTGGCCTCCTACCTGCCGCGATTCTATGTCGGCGCCTATGGCCTGGAGCTTGCCACCGCCGGGATGCTGGCGGCGGCCTATTCCATGCCCGGTTCGGTATTTCGCGCGCTCGGCGGCTGGATGTCGGACAAGTGGGGCGCGCGCGCGGTGATGTACGCGACCTTCATCGTGTCGCTGATCTGCCTGTTCATAATGAGCTATCCGCGCACCGAGTACATCGTCCAGGGCATCGACGCGCCGATCCGGTTCACCTTCGGCGTGGACCTCACGTCCTTCGTCATACTGACCGTGCTGCTCGGCTTCGTGATGTCGCTGGGCAAGGCAGCGGTCTACAAGCACATCCCGGTCTACTACCCGCATCATGTCGGGTCCGTCGGCGGGCTCGTGGGCATGATCGGCGGGCTGGGCGGATTCGTCCTGCCGATCACGTTCGGCATCCTCAACGACTGGTTCGGGGTCTGGACCAGCTCGTTCATGCTGCTGTTCGCGATCGTGGCGGTTAGCACCGTCTGGATGCATGTGGCGATCCGCCTGATGGAGCGCCGCCGTCATCCGGGGCTCGCCGACGAGCGTTATCTCAGCGACGTGCCGGAAACGCCGCAGGCGCCGCCGGCGACGACACGCTAGACCCGGGAGCGGAGAGAGATGGCCAAGAACCTGGCGAGCTGGGATCCGGAAGATGAGGCGTTCTGGGAGGCGGGCGGCAAGCGCATCGCCACCCGCAATCTGTGGATCTCCATCCCCTGCCTGCTGTGCGGCTTCGCGGTGTGGCTGTACTGGGGGATCATCACGGTCCAGATGATCAACCTGAAGTTCCCGTTCTCGCAGGCGGAGCTGTTCACCCTCGCCGCGATCGCCGGGCTGAGCGGGGCGACGCTCCGCATTCCGTCCTCGTTCTTTATCCGCATCGCGGGCGGCCGCAACACGATCTTCCTGACCACCGCGCTGCTGATCGTCCCGGCGGCGGGGACCGGCTACCTTCTCCAGAACCCGGATACGCCGCTCTGGCAATTCCAGATCATGGCTCTCCTGTCGGGGTTCGGCGGAGGCAATTTCGCATCGTCGATGTCGAACATCTCCTTCTTCTATCCGAAGAAGGTGCAGGGGCTGTCACTCGGCATGAACGCCGGGCTCGGCAATTTCGGCGTCACCACGATGCAGATCCTGGTGCCGCTCGTCATGACGGTAGGCATTTTCGGCGGCTCAGCACTGGTCCTCGCCAACTCATCGGGCACGCTGGTCGGCAAGATTCCGGCCGGGACCGAGACCTATATCCACAACGCGGGCTATATCTGGGTCGCCATCCTGGTCCCGCTAGTGATCGCCGCCTGGTTCGGCATGAACAACATCACCGCGTCGCACGTCTCGCCGGGCCTGACATCGACCGCGGAGGCGTTCGGCAAGATCCTTGGCATGCTGGCGATCGGGCTGGTCACCGCGGCGGTCGGGCTCTGGCTGCTGCTGCCGGCCAGGACCGGCGGTTCCGGGCTGGAGCTGAGCAAGTGGCTGGTGCTACCCCTGGTGATCGCGGCGACCGTCTTCGCGCTCAGATTGATCCCGGGCACGATCCGCCAGAGCCTCGACCAGCAATACGCGATCTTCAGGAACAAGCACACCTGGGCGATGACGGTCATCTACACCATGACCTTCGGCTCCTTCATCGGCTACGCCGCCGCCTTCGGCCTGGCGATCAAGGTGGTGTTCGGCTTCCAGCATATCGAGGTCGACGGTGTGATGACCCACACCACCGTCAACCCGAACGGACCAAGCGCGCTGATGTATGCCTGGACCGGCCCCTTCATCGGCGCGCTGATCCGACCCATCGGCGGCATGATCTCCGACCGTCTCGGGGGAGCCCTGGTCACCCAGATCGTCTCCGTCGTCATGGTGGCCTGCGCGCTCGGCGTCGCCTGGTTCCTGTCGCTCGCCTACGCCTCGCCGACGCCGGAAGACTATTTCGTACCGTTCCTGCTGTTGTTCCTGGTCCTGTTCGCCGCGACGGGAATCGGCAACGGCTCGACCTTCCGCACCATCGCCATCGTCTTCGACAGGGAGCAGGCCGGCCCGGTGCTGGGCTGGACCTCGGCGGTCGCCGCCTACGGCGCCTTCATCATCCCCAAGGTGTTCGGCGAGCAGATCAAGGCGACCACGCCGGAATACGCACTATACGGATTCGCGGCCTTCTATACTATCTGCATCGTCATCAACTGGTGGTTCTACCTGCGCAAGAATGCCTATGTGAAGAACCCGTGAGGAGACCGGATCGATGAGTCATTTCCTCGATCGGCTGACCTTCTTCCGAAAAACCGTCGATACCTTCGCCGACGGGCACGGCATCGTCACCAACGAGGATCGCGACTGGGAGGACTCCTACCGGGCGCGCTGGCAGCACGACAAGATCGTGCGCTCGACCCATGGCGTGAACTGCACCGGCTCGTGCAGCTGGAAGATCTACGTCAAGGGCGGGATCATCACCTGGGAGACGCAGCAGACCGACTACCCCCGCACGCGGCCCGATCTCCCCAACCACGAGCCGCGCGGCTGTTCCCGGGGCGCCAGCTATTCCTGGTACATCTACAGCGCCAACCGGCTGAAATACCCGCTGGTGCGCAGCCGCCTGGTGCGCCACTGGCGCGAGGCGCGCAAGACCCTGCCGCCGGTCGCCGCCTGGGCGTCGATCGTCGAGGACGAGGAGAAGCGCCGCGATTACCAGCGCGTGCGCGGGCTGGGCGGCTTCGTCCGCGCCGACTGGGACGAGGTCAACGAGATCGTCGCGGCGGCCAATGTCTACACCGTCAAGACCCACGGGCCGGACCGCGTGATCGGGTTCTCGCCGATCCCCGCCATGTCGATGGTCTCCTACGCGGCGGGGTCGCGCTACCTGTCGCTGATCGGCGGCGTCTGCATGAGCTTCTACGACTGGTATTGCGACCTGCCGCCGTCGAGTCCTCAGACCTGGGGCGAGCAGACCGACGTGCCGGAAAGCGCCGACTGGTACAACTCGACCTTCCTGATGATGTGGGGCTCGAACGTGCCGCAGACGCGGACACCCGACGCCCATTTCATGACCGAGGTGCGCTACAAGGGCGCGACCACGGTGACGGTGACGCCAGATTACAGCGAGGCGTCGAAATTCGCCGACATCTGGCTCAACCCCAAGCAGGGGACCGACGCCGCGCTGGCGCTCGCGATGGGCCACGTGATCCTCAAGGAATGGCATCTCGAAGGCAGGAGCGCCTATTTCGAGGATTATTGCCGGCGCTACACCGACATGCCGCTTCTCGTGACCCTGCGCGAGACCGACGGAGGCTACGTGCCGGATCGCATGCTGCGCGCCGCCGACCTGCCGGGCGCGCTGGCGCAAACCAACAACCCGGAATGGAAGACCGTCGCCATCGACGAAACGAGGGGCGACGCCCCGGTCTGTCCGGTCGGCTCGATCGGCTTCCGCTGGGGCGAAACCGGCAAGTGGAACATCGAGGAAAAGGGCGGGGCGGACGGCGAAACCACCCGGTTGCGGCTCAGCCTGATCGACATCCGGGACGACGTCGCCTCGGTCGGCTTCCCCTATTTCGGCAATACCAGCTACGACCGTTTCACCGGCACCGATCATGACGAGGTGCTGTGGCGCAACGTGCCGGTGAAGAAGATCGCCACCGGCGACGGCGAGGCCCTGGTCGCCACAGTCTACGACCTGTTCGTCGCCAATTACGGACTCGATCGTGGCCTCGGCGGCGCCAACGTGGCCGCGGATTTCGACGACGACGTGCCCTATACGCCGGCCTGGCAGGAGCGCATCACCGGGGTCGCGCCCGACAAGGTGATCGCGGTGGCGCGGCAATTCGCGGAAAATGCGCACAAGACCGAGGGCCGCTCGATGGTGATCGTCGGCGCCGCCCTCAACCACTGGTACCACATGGACATGATCTATCGCGGGATCATCAACATGCTGGTGATGTGCGGATGCGTCGGCAAGTCCGGCGGCGGCTGGTCGCACTATGTCGGCCAGGAAAAGCTGCGCCCGCAGACCGGCTGGCTGCCGCTCGCGTTCGCGCTCGACTGGAACCGCCCGCCGCGGCACATGAACAGCACCTCGTTCTGGTACGCCCACACCGACCAGTGGCGCTACGAGAAGCTCGCGGTCGACGAGATCGTCTCCCCGCTTGCTCCGGAGGGCGAGTGGGACAGGTTGAGCCTGATCGACTTCAACGTCCGGTCGGAGCGCATGGGCTGGCTCCCATCCGCCCCGCAGCTTGCGACCAACCCGCTCGAGGTGACCCGGAACGCGGGCGACGGGGACCCGGTGGAGGCGGCGGTCGCGGGGCTCCGGGACGGCAGCCTGCGGATGTCGGCGGAGGACCCAGACGACCCGGCCAACTGGCCGCGCAACCTGTTCGTCTGGCGCTCCAACCTGCTGGGCTCGAGCGGCAAGGGCCACGAATACTTCCTCAAGCATCTGCTCGGCACCCAGCACGGCGTGCAGGGCAAGGAGCTCGGCGAGGCAGGCGAGGGCAAGCCGGTCGAGGTTGCGTGGCACGACGCCGCGCCGGAGGGCAAGCTCGACCTGCTGGTGACGCTCGACTTCCGCATGTCGACCACTTGCCTCTACTCCGACATCGTGCTGCCCACGGCGACCTGGTACGAGAAGAACGACCTCAACACGTCGGACATGCACCCCTTCATCCACCCGCTCTCGGCCGCCGTCGACCCGGTGTGGGAGACCCGCAGCGACTGGGAGATATTCAAGGGGATCGCCAGGAAATTCTCCGAGGTGGCGGACGGCGAGCTCGGCGTCGAGCGCGACCTGGTGCTGGTGCCCACCCTGCACGACACGCCGATGGAGCTGGCCCAGGCGACCGGCGTCAAGGACTGGAAGAAGGGCGAGTGCGAGCCCGTGCCGGGCAAGACCATGCCCAACATGGCGGTGGTCGAACGCGACTATCCCAGCACATACAAGAAGTTCACCGCGCTCGGCCCGCTGATGACGAAGGCCGGCAATGGCGGCAAGGGCATCAGCTGGAACACCGAGGACGAGGTCACGTTCCTCAAGCGGTTGAACGGCGAGGTGCGCGAGGACGGCGTCTCCAAGGGGCTGGCCAGGATCGAGACCGACATCGACGCGACCGAGGTGGTGCTGTCGCTCGCGCCCGAGACCAACGGGAACGTCGCGGTCAAGGCATGGGCGGCGCTCGGCAAGGCGACCGGGCGCGAGCACGAGCACCTGGCGGCGACGCGCGAAGAGGACAAGCTCCGCTTCCACGACCTCCAGGCGCAGCCCCGCAAGATCATCTCGTCTCCCACCTGGTCCGGCGTCGAGGCGGAGCACGTCACCTACACCGCCGGCTACACCAACGTGCACGAGCTGATCCCGTGGCGCACGCTGTCGGGCCGCCAGCAGCTCTATCAGGACCATCCGTGGATGCAGGCCTTCGGCGAACAGCTCTGCGTCTACAAGCCGCCGATCGACACCAAGACCGTGAAGCCACTGATCGACGAAAAGGACAACGGCAGCCCGCAGGTGGTGCTCAACTTCATCACTCCGCACCAGAAATGGGGCATCCACTCGACCTACACGGACAACCTCCTGATGCTGACCCTGTCGCGCGGCGGGCCGATCGTCTGGATCAGCGAGATCGACGCCCGCAAGGCCGGCATCGAGGACAATGACTGGATCGAGGCCTACAACGCCAACGGCGCCCTGGTCGCGCGCGCCGTGGTCAGCCAGCGGGTGCCGGAGGGCATGACGCTGATGTACCACGCCCAGGAGAAGATCGTGAACGTGCCGGGGAGCGAGGTGACGGGGTCGCGCGGCGGCATCCACAACTCGGTGACCCGCGCGACGGTCAAGCCGACCCACATGGTCGGCGGCTACGCCCAGCAATCGTACGGGTTCAACTACTACGGCACCGTCGGCTCGAACCGCGACGAGTTCGTGATCGTGCGCAAGATGGAGACGGTCGACTGGATGGAAGGCCCCTACCGGGCATCCTCGATGGAGGCGGCGCAATGAAGATTCGCGCGCAGATCGGCAAGGTCCTGAACCTCGACAAGTGCATCGGCTGCCATACCTGCTCGGTGACCTGCAAGAACGTCTGGACCAGCCGCGAGGGCATGGAATACGCCTGGTTCAACAACGTCGAGACCAAGCCCGGCGTCGGCTATCCCAAAGAGTGGGAAAACCAGGAGGTCTGGAACGGCGGCTGGGTACGTAAGCGGAACGGCCGCATCGCGCCCAAGATGGGCGGCAAGCTGCGCATCCTGGCGAAGATCTTCGCCAACCCGGACATGCCGCAGATCGACGACTATTACGAGCCCTTCACCTTCGATTACGAGCATCTGCACAACGCGCCGGAATCGCGGACCCCGCCGACGGCCCGCCCGCGCTCGCTGATCAGCGGCGAGCGCATGGAAAAGGTCGAGTGGGGCCCGAACTGGGAGGAGATTCTCGGCGGCGAATTCGCCAAGCGCAGCAAGGACGTCAATTTCGAGGCGGTCGAGAAGGACATTTACGGCCAGTTCGAAAACACGTTCATGATGTACCTGCCGAGGCTCTGCGAACATTGCCTCAACCCGAGCTGCGTCGCGGCCTGCCCTTCGGGGGCGATCTACAAGCGCGAGGAGGACGGCATCGTCCTGATCGACCAGGACAAGTGCCGCGGCTGGCGCATGTGCGTCTCGGGCTGTCCCTACAAGAAGATCTATTACAACTGGCGGTCCGGGAAGTCGGAGAAATGCATCTTCTGCTATCCCCGCATCGAGGCGGGACAGCCGACCGTCTGCTCAGAGACCTGCGTCGGGCGCATCCGCTATCTCGGCGTGGTGATGTATGACGCCGACCGCATCGAGCAGGCGGCGGCGGTCGAGGATCCGCAAGACCTCTACCAAGCGCAGCTCGACATCTTCCTCGACCCATCCGATCCCGAAGTGCAACGCCAGGCGCTGGCGGACGGGGTGCCGCAGGCGTGGATCGACGCGGCGCAGCGTTCTCCGGTCTGGCGCATGGCGATGGACTGGAAGATCGCCTTCCCGCTGCACCCGGAATACCGCACCCTGCCGATGGTTTGGTACGTGCCGCCGCTGTCGCCGATCCAGTCGGCGGCCGAAGCCGGCGCGCTGGGCTCGGACGGGCTGATCCCCGATGTCTCGCAACTCCGCATCCCGCTCAGATATCTCGCCAACATGCTGACCGCCGGCGACGAGGCGCCGGTCAAGCTGGCGCTGGAGCGGATGCTGGCCATGCGGGCCTTCATGCGCGCCAGGCATGTCGACGGCCGCAGCGAGGGCGCGGTCCTGGAGCGGGTCGGCCTCAGCGAAGCCCAGATCGAGGACATGTACCGGACCATGGCGATCGCCAACTACGAGGACCGGTTCGTGATCCCCACCACACACCGGGAATACGCCGAGGAGGCGTTCGACCTGCGCGGCGAGTGCGGCTTCAGCTTCGGCGACGGGTGCAGCGGCGGCAGCGGCAAGCTCGATCTGTTCAGCCACGAGGTGCGGGTCGGCCCCAGCGCCGGCGGTCGATCGGGCGGGGCGGACGCCGCGCGATGAAGACCTACCGGGGACTGGCGGCGCTGCTGCACTATCCGACCGGCGAGCTCGCCGGGGCGGCGGGCGAGATCGCCGCCCTGATCAAGGCGGAGGGGCGGCTGTCCCACCGCTCCGTCGCGGCGATCGACCGGTTGGCGGCCCGGCTGACGCTGGGCGACCTCCTGACCGCGCAGGAGACCTATGTCGGGCTGTTCGACCGGTCCCGCGCCCTGTCGCTGCACCTGTTCGAGCACATCCATGGCGAATCCCGCGACCGCGGCCAGGCGATGGTCAACCTCGCGGCGCACTACGAGTCCCACGGCTACAGCATCGACGGCAACGAGCTGCCTGACTACCTGCCCCTGTTCCTGGAATTCCTGTCTCTGATCGAACCCGACGAGGCGTCGGGCCTGCTATCCGAGGTCGCCCACATCGTCGCCGCGATCCGCATCCGGCTGGAGCGGCGCGGGAGTGACTATGCCGGGGTCTTCCAGGCGCTCGAGGAGCTGGCCGCGCGAAGGCCCGACCGCGCGGCGGTGGCGTCCCTGTTGGAGAACGACAGGTCGCCGGAGGCGGAGGCCGCCGAGCTCGACAAGGAGTGGGAGGAGGCGCCGGCCTTCGCCGGCGCCGCGGACGGCGACTGCCCGGCGGCCCGCGACACGCTCAACCGCATGGCGGAACTTGCCGCCGGCTCCTCCCCTACGGACAGGACGGAGCACGATCATGGCTGACTGGTTCCACATCCTGGTCTTCGGCTACTACCCCTATTTCGCGGCGACGGTGTTCCTGGCCGGCAGCCTGATCCGTTTCGACCGCGAGCAATACACCTGGCGCAGCGGGTCGAGTCAGCTCTTGCGGCGCCGGCAACTGTTTTGGGGCAGCGTGCTGTTCCATGTCGGCATCCTGCTCCTGTTCCTCGGCCATTTCGTCGGCCTGTTGACGCCGACGGAGATCTACCACGCCTTCGGCCTCTCTTCCGGCGCCAAGCAGGTCCTGGCGATCGTGGCGGGCGGACTGTTCGGCGTCGTCTGTTTCGTCGGTCTGACCATGCTCCTGCACCGACGGCTGTTCGACCCGCGCATCCGGCGGACGTCGAGCCCGATGGACATCGCGATCCTCGCCATCCTGTGGCTGCAGCTCGTGCTCGGCCTGGCGACCCTGCCGCTGTCCTGGGCGCATCGCGAGCACGGCGAGGTCATGGTCACGCTGTCGCTCTGGGCGCAGAAGATCGTCACCTTCCAGGCCGACGCGGCGCTCCACGTGGCCGATGTGAGCTGGATCTACAAGGCGCATATCTTCCTCGGGGTCACCATATTCCTGATCTTCCCGTTCAGCCGCCTGGTCCATATCTGGAGCGCGCCGGTCGGCTATCTGGGCCGGCGGGGCTACCAGGTGGTGCGCACCCGCGAGGGACGCCGCGTCGCGTGAAGAAGTCGTGATCCGCGTCAACGACCGCTGCATCGAGGAAGACGAGATCCTTCGCGAGATGCAGTACCACCCGGCGGGCGACGTCGCCGCCGCGCGCCACGCGGCCGCTCAATGGCTGGTGATCCGTGCCCTGCTTCTGGATCGCGCACGCGCGCTCGGCATCGACGAGGCGGACGAGGCGGACGCCGTCCAGGCGGTGATCGAGCGCGAGGTGGACATTCCCGCGCCCGACGAGGCGGAATGCCGGCGTTACTACGACAACAACACGGCGCAGTTCGCCAGCCCCGACCTGGTGGAGGCCGCTCATATCCTGTTGCCCGCGGCGCCCGACGACGAGCCCGGGCGCGCCGGGGCCGAAGCGCGGGCGGGGGAGCTGATCGACATCCTGACCCGCTCTCCGGAACGGTTCGGGGAGCTCGCCCGGGCGCATTCGGCCTGCGATTCCAGACAAAATGACGGCCGGCTGGGCCAGGTCGCGCGCGGCGACACGGTGCCGGAAATGGAGACCTTCCTGTTCAACCTGGAAGACGGGCAACTCTCGCCGGTGCCGGTGAAGACGCGCTACGGCGTCCATGTCGTCCGCGTCGACAAGCGCGTGCCGGGACGGTCGCTGCCCTACGAGGCGGTGGCCGGCAGGGTGGCGGATTACCTGAAGGACGCGTCATGGCGGCGCGCCTTCCGGCAATATGTCCAACTGCTCGCGGGCGAGGCCCGCATTTCCGGGTTCGACATCGCCGCCGTCGAAACGCCGCTCGTGCAATAGGTCTTCCGGCGCCGCCCGGCCCTGCGTTTGACACCCCCTTCCCCTGCCGTTACGACCCACGCGGCGGACCGGAGGCGGAAGAACCCGTATGCCCGAGACCCATGTGCACGAGACCGACGTTCTCGTCGTAGGCGGCGGCGTGGCGGCCGCCTGCGCCGCGATCAGGGCGAGCGAGGCGGGCGTCCGCGTGTTGCTGGTGGACAAGGGCTTCTACGGGCGGAGCGGCACCAGCTCGCTCGCCTCGGGCGTCTTCCAGGCCTACATGGAGGGCGACGACCTCGATCGCTGGGTCAAGGCCCACACCAACCCGATGGTCAACATCACCGCGCTGCGCAAGGGGATCCGGGTGACCGGCGACCTCCTGCAGGCGATGGACGGCTGGGGCGTCAAGTGGATCAAGGACAAGGGCAGGATCCAGCGCGTCGACATGGCGGTCGGGCCGCTGTTCCCGGTCAACGCGATGATGGCCGAGGGCGGGCCGCAGTTCATGATGGCGCTCCGCAACGAGACCCTGCGCCGCGGCGTCGAGGTGGTGAACCGGGTGATGGTCACCGAGCTCCTGACCTCCGACGGCAAGCACCCGACCGGGGGTCGGGTCGTGGGTGCGCTCGGCGTCGGCACGGTAGACGGCGAAATCCACCTCTTCCGCGCGGCCTCGACCATCCTCTGCACCGGGCCGGTGCATATCCCCTACCCGAAGGCCGGCGCGGGGTTTCACGGCATGCCGGTCAACTGCACCGGAGACGGGGTGGCGGCGGCCTACCGCGCGGGCGCCCAGCTCTCGAAGATGGAGTTCCTCGCCGGATGGGGCGTGATCCCGGCCGAGTTCTACTCCGCCCCGGGGCTGGAGATGGGCGCGGGGCTCGGGGTGCGCTTCTCCAACGGCGAGGGCACCGAGATCGCAGGCGGCGATCGAATCCGCCGTTTCCGCCTCGCCCGCGCGGTGATCCGCGAATACGGCGAGGGCCGCGGTCCGATCTACAAGGACGCCACCAACCTCACGCCCGAAGACCTCAGGCTCTACAAGCAGGTCGTGCCCATCGTGCTGAATACCTACGAGCGCGCGGGCTACGACCCGAGCAAGGACCGCATCCCCTTCGTCACCATGCTGCCCTTCCAGAGCGGGACGCTCGGCGGCGCGGGCATACGCGTGGCGGGGAACGGCGCGACGACGGTGCCGGGCCTCTACGCCGCCGGCAACACGTCCGACGGAGGCTTCATGGGCCTCGCCCAGGCGCTCAACTTGTGCGCGGTCGGCGGCTGGTACGCGGGCGAGACGGGCGCCGCCGCCGCCAAGGGGGCGTCCCCCGCCGCGACGGTGGACGCGCAGGTCGATCGGCTCGCCCGGGAGACGCTGGAGCCGCTGGAGCGAACCGGCGACAACGGGTTCAACGCGACCCGCGACGAGCTGGAAGGCCTTTACGGCACCGACATCACCGAGATCCTGAACCGGGAACGCCTCGACAACATCCTGCGCCGGGTGCGCGACATCAGGGGCCGGCTGGTGCCGACCATGAAAGCGCACGACCCGCACGACCTCGCCAAGGTGCTGGGTATGCGCAACTTCCTGCAATGCATGGAAATCTCGGTCGAGGTCGTCCGCCGCCGCACCGAGAGCCGGGGCAACGTGCTGCGCGAGGACTACCCCTACATGGACAATGAGAACTGGCTCAAATACACCTTCGCCCGGATGGGCGGGAACGGCGAGCTCGACCTGTTCGACGAACCGATCCCGGAGGACGAGCACCATCGGATCCCGGAACGGACCAAGGTGCTCCACCCCTTCTTCCGGAGCTGACGCCGATGAATGTCGAGCTGAGGATCGACGAGAGGGTCTGCACGGGCTGCGGCGCCTGTGTCGACTCCTGCCCGACCGACGTGATCCGCATGCGCGAGGGCAAGGCCCGCGCGGTCTACGCCGAGGATTGCCAGGGCTGCTTCCTGTGCGAGTTCGACTGCCCGGTGGAGGCGATCCGCGTCCAGCCGCGGCGCTATACCGACGACGAATGGCGGGGGCTGCTCGCGCGGCTCCAGCGCACCTGCCAGTTCGACCCCCGGCTCTGAAGGCCGGGCAAGGCGCCCGCCGATCCGCCGATGGCCCGGCCGACCCGCTTCACGCAAGAGATGATCGACGCCTGGGTGCGCTCGGGCGAGTGGACCGGCACGACGACGCTCGACCTCCTCGAAGCCCATGCGGCGGCACGGCCGGACGAGATTTCTATCGTCGATCGCCGGCACCGATTGACCTGGGGCGAGGCGCTGGCGGCGGTCGACCGTTTCGCCCGCACGCTGGCCGCGATGAAGCTTGACCGCGACACGCCGGTGGTCCTGCAGGTCCCGAACTCGGTGGAGGAAACCCTGTTGCGCCTCGCGCTGAAGCGGCTGGGGCTGCTTGCCGCCTACGTACCCGCGGTCTGGCGCGGCGCGGAGCTGGAGGCGGTGGTCGACCTGCTTGAGCCGGGCGCGATGGTGATACCCGGCAGGTTCCGCGACAACGATATGGTCGCGATGGCGCGGGAGATGCGCCGCCGCCATCCGGCGATGAACGTGGTCGTCGTCGACCCGCCGGACGGCACGGCGGACTGCATCTCCGTTTCGCTCCACGGAGAGGAGGACGACGGCGGCGCGTTGCCCGGGGAGGACCGGCGATACGGCCCGCACGAGGTAACCAAGCTGGTCGTGACCAGCGGCAGCACGGGGATTCCCAAGCTCGTCGAGCGGCCGGAGCAGCAGGAGATCCTGTGGGCCAGGGGCGTCACCGCGCGGATGGGCGTGACCAGGGACGACGTCATCGGCGGCTTCGTGCCGATGTCGGGCGGTCCGGGATACCATGCCTGGGGCGGCTGGCTGCTGACCGGGGCGAAATTCGTGCTGACCGACGGGTTCTCGCCGGAAGCCCTGCTGCCGGCGATCGAACGCGAGCGGGTGAGCGCGATCCATACCGCGCCCGCCATCCTCGCCCGGCTCGCGGACTCGCCGTTGCTCGCGGACTACGACACCTCCTCGCTGCGCGTGATCCGCACCGGCTCGGCCAATCTGCCGCCGGCGGTGATCGAAACGGCGGAAGAACGGCTCGGCTGCCCGGTGGTCAAGGCGGGCGGCGCGATGGAGGCGTGCTCGTTCGGCCAGGTCGGGATCGACGACCCCGAGGAAATCCGCCGTGGCGCGTCGATCGGGCGGGTGATGGACGGCGGCGAGATACGCGTCGTCGACGGCCAGGGACGCGCGCTTACCGCCGGCGAGACGGGCGAATTGTGGATCCGCGGCCCGGCGACGAGCTCCGGCTACTTCCGCAACCCGCAGGCGACGATGGAGGCCTGGGGGACGCTGGGGCCGGAGGGTTGGTTCCGCACCGGGGACGTGGCCACCATCGACGCCGACGGCTACGTGACCCTGATCGGGCGGATCAAGGAGATGATCAACCGGGGCGGGATGAACGTCTACCCGCTGGAGCTGGAGAGCATCCTCGCCGAGCACCCGAAGATCCTGGAAGCCGCGGTGGTCGGAGTCCCGGACGACAGGCTTGGCGAGGTCCCCTGCCTTTGCGTCATCCCGACCGGCGGGGATCCGGTCACCCTGGATGAGGTCACGGCATTCCTGAGCGAACGGGACCTCGCCCGCTACAAGTTCCCGGTCCGGTTGGAACTGTGCGCTGATTTCCCGCGCGGTCAAACCATGCGGGTCAACCGGCGCCGGCTCGCCGAACGGGTGCTCTCCGGCGCTTGAGCCGCGAGGACATGCGTTTTACGGGATCAGCCGGTAGCCGCCCGTTTCGGTGACCAGGATTTCGGCGTTCGACGGGTCCCGCTCGATTTTTTGGCGCAGTCGGTAAACATGGGTTTCCAGTGTGTGCGTGGTGACGCCCGAGTTGTAGCCCCAGACCTGGTTCAGCAGCACGTCGCGCGCGACGACGACGGACCCGGCGCGCAGCAGGTATTTGAGGATCGCGGCTTCCTTCTCGGTGAGGCGGATTTTCTCGTCGGTCTCCGGAACCACCAGCATCTTGGCGCCGGAGCGGAAGGAAAAGGGGCCGATCGCGAAAACCGCGTCTTCGCTCCGTTCGTATTGCCGGAGTTGCGCGCGAATGCGCGCGAGCAGCACGCCGAGCTTGAACGGTTTCGCGACATAGTCGTTCGCGCCTGAATCGAGCCCGAGGATCGCGTCCGCGTCGCTGTCCGCGGCGGTCAGCATGATGACGGGCACCCGAACATTGGACCGGCGGAGAAGCCGGCACACGTCCCGCCCGTCCATGTCGGGCAAGCCGACATCGAGAAGGATCAGGTCGAAATGTTGCGACTTGACCGTTTCCAGGGCCTGCGCCCCGTTGTCCGCCGCAACGGTGTCGAATTCCTCGTGGAGCTGGAGCTGCTCTGCCAGGGACTGGCGAAGCGAAGCGTCGTCATCGACCAGCAGGATCTTCTTGCCCGCCTTAGCCATGCGAACAGCACCTCTCGAATACCGGTACCGTGGACCCCGGCGAACGCCCTGTCGCCGACGGGTCGCTCTCGCTTCGATATCAAACTAGCCTAGCCGTCCGGGATTGTCATATGCGGACTTTGGGTGGCCACCATGCAGCCTGTACATGCCAGGATGGCGACCGGTAGCGCGGGGCGCGCGAACGCTCCGCCATGACGCTGCTGGTTATCGGCGACGGACGGGCGGTCTGGCGCGGCCGGGAGGTCCGGTGCGCCATAGGCCGGGGCGGTATCGCGGCGCGGAAGACCGAGGGCGACGGAACGACACCCGGGGGCCGATTCCCGCTCCGCCGTGTGCTCTATCGCGCCGACCGCACGGACCGGCCCCGCACCGGACTTCCCTGCCAGGAGATCGCGCCCCGGGACGGCTGGTGCGACGCCCCCGGAGACCCGCTTTACAACCGGCCGGTCAGCCACCCCTACCCGGCAAGCGCCGAGAGGCTATGGCGCGCCGATACGTGTTACGACCTGCTTGCCGTCATCGGCTTCAACGACGATCCGGTCGTCGACGGCGCCGGCAGCGCCATCTTCATGCACGTGGCACGCGCCGACTACTCGCCGACCGAAGGCTGCGTGGCGCTCTCCCTGGAGGACTTGCAGACCGTGCTCGCCGAGTGGCGGCCGGACGACACGATCGGGATCGGCTAGCGCACCGGCGTCCGGCGGGGACCGAACACCGCCGTGCCGAGTCGCACATGGGTGGCGCCGAAGCGGATCGCGGTCTCGAAATCCGCGGTCATGCCCATACTAAGGCGTCCGAGCCCGTTGCGCCGGGCGATTTCGGCCAGGAGCGCGAAGTGCAGCGCCGGTTCCTCGTCGAGCGGCGGGACGCACATCAGCCCCTCCACCGGCAATCCGTATTCGTTGCGGCAGGCGGCGACGAACTCGTCGGCCCGGGCCGGGAGGACTCCGGCCTTCTGGGGTTCTTCGCCGGTGTTGACCTCGACCAGACAGGCGGGGCGTCTGCCCGTCCGATCCATCTCGCGGGCGAGAGCGGCGGCGAGCTTCGGCCGGTCCAAGGTCTCTATCGTGTCGAACAGCGCGACCGCATCGCGCGCCTTGTTGGTCTGGAGCGGGCCGATCAGGTGCAGCGCGGCGTCGGGAGCGGCCTCGCGGAGCGCCGGCCACTTGGCCTTTGCCTCCTGCACCCGGTTCTCGCCGAAGGCGCGGTGACCGGCCGCTATCGCCTCCCGAACCGCCTCCGCCGGATGGGTCTTCGCGACCGCCACGAGCGCTACCGATCCCGGCTCCCGGCCGGCGGCGGCCACCGCGGCGGCTATGCGCTCCTCGACCGCCCTCAGCCGCGCCGGGACGTCGACCGTCTCTCCCGCAAGGGCTTCCGATCCCTGCACGCTTCCCCTTCCGCTGCGGCAAATCGCCGGCACAATATCAGCGGTATTCCGCTCGGCAAGCGCCGCCGAGGTTTGCCCGCTGCTTGACAGGGCGCGCGGCGCCATGCTTGTACATCGGCCATGGTCGATTTCTCTCCCGCACCCGCGTTCCTGGCCGCGCTCGAAGGCGCCCGGGAGGAGGCGGAGCCCTTCCGACACTGGATGCTGCGCGACGTGCTCGATCCGGACACGCTCGAGGGCCTCAAGACCTGGCCCCATGAGGCGCCGAGCATCCGCTACGATCACGGGCGTCGGGAAGAGAACAATGCGACCCGACGCTATGTCGATGCGGAGGCGATCGACACTTTTCCGCCGGCCCGCGCGCTCGCCGAGGCCCTGCAGGACGCGCGCGTGACCGGTGCCATCGAGGCCCGCTGCGGCGCGGCGCTGGCCGGCACCAACCTCCGGATCGAATACGCCCAGGACGGCGACGGGTTCTGGCTGGAGCCGCATACCGACATCGGCGTCAAGACGTTCACGATGTTCGTCTATCTCGACGACGGGAATGGAGACCGCGACCTGGGGACGGACCTGTTCTTGAACCCCGCGACGCACGCCAAACGGCTCCCCTTCGTCGACAACTCGGCCACGATTTTCATTCCAGGCGAAAATACCTGGCACGGTTTCCGGAAGCGCCCGATGGGCGGTGTGCGCCGCTCGCTGATCGTTAACTACGTCACGAGCGAGTGGCGCAACCGACACGAGCTCGCCTGGCCCGACCGGCCGGTTGGCTAGACGGGTCTGGACGGTCACCACCGGGGAGGCCGGCATGGGCTCCCAGGTGGAGGGGGTGGCCGAAGCCCTCGGCTGGCCCTTCGAGAACTTTGTCGTCCGGGTCCGGGAGCCGTGGTCGTGGCTTGCCGCGCACCGTCAGCCGCCCGGCTTTCTGCGATACGGCCTCCAGCGAAGACTCGCGCCGCCCTGGCCCGACATTCTGATCACTTGCGGCAGGCGGAGCGCCGCGGTCTCGGTTGCGGTCCGCCGCGCCGCGGGCGGCGGGACTTTCACCGTCCATGTCCAGGATCCGCGCGCACCGCCCCGCTATTTCGACCTCGTGGTGCCGCCCGGCCATGACGGGCTCGTCGGTCCCAACGTGCTGACCACGCGGGCGGCGCCCCACCGGGTAACGCGGGAAATGCTCGCCGCCGCCGCGGTGGACTGGAAATCGAGACTCGGGGATCTGAACGTCGCCGTGCTGCTGGGCGGATCGACGCGCTCGCACCGCTTCACACGGAAGATCGTCGCGGAACTCGCGGACGGTCTCGCGAACCTCGACGGGCCGATTGCCGTCACGCCTTCGAGGCGGACGGAGCCGGAGGTGGTCGCCGCGCTCAAGACCCGGCTGCCCGATGCGCGGTTCTGGGACGGGAGCGGCGACAACCCCTATCTCGGCATGCTGGCGCTCGCCCGGCATATCGTGGTCACGGAGGACTCGGTTTCGATGACCAGCGAGGCCATCTCCACGGGAAAGCCGGTCTATGCGGCGCGCA
>JAJDVM010000253.1 GCA_022826125.1 Defluviicoccus sp. | reverse complement strand
CGTCCCTTCCCGCGCCCCGGGCGAGAGCCTGAGCCAGAGCCGGGCCGCCATGCCCGCGATCTCCTCGGCCGGCAGTTCCCGCAGGTTGCCCCCCAGCCGCTCCAGAGCCTCGCCCGGCTCGCCCTCGACCATGTCCTGGACCGCGGCAAGCAGGTCCGGGTCCTGCTGCCGGCGGAGCTCGTCCATCTCCGCGACGCCCAAGCCCGCCTGCTGCATCTGACGGAAGGGCTGGCCCGCCTGCACGCCCCGCAGCTGCCGGCTGTCGCCCACAAGCACGAGGCGGGCAATGTCGAGACGCTCCGCGATCCGAAGCAGTGCGCGCGCCTGCGCCGTGCCCGCCAGAGACATCTCGTCCACCACGACCACCGCGCCGCCATAACGCTCTTTCAGCGCTGCGAGCGTCCTCGCGTCCGCCACCCCGTCGGACACCTCTTCGCAGCGCATGAGGAACCATTGCAGCGTCCGGCAGGCGAGGCCCGTCTCGCGCGACAGCGTCCGGGCGGCGGAAGCGGACGGCGCCAGTCCCAGCACCCGCCTTTCTCCCATGCATGACACGGCGCGCCTCAGCATCACCGTCTTGCCGGTGCCGGCATGGCCCTGCACCCCGACAACCCGGTCCCGGCTCTCCAGGATCAGCCGCACCGCTTCGCGCTGGCCCCCGGTCAGGCCCGCCAGCGCCTCTCCGGGGACGGAAGCTTCCCGGAGCGCCCTGACAGCACCGATATTGGCAACCGTCCGCTCGCGTACCTCGCGCTCGGCCGTGACCGCCCGCGCCGTCGTCCACGCCTCGCCCACACCGCGCCGGATCGCCGGCAGAAGGTGCTTGTCCCGCTGGAGTTCTGCAAAGGCCCCCTCGATCTCCTCAAGCCGGTACAGGCCGGGCGAGTGCGCGAGCGCCAGCGCCACAGCGTCCCTTGCCGGAAATACGCTCGCCCGCTCCTCAAGCTGCTCCAGCGCCCGCCAGGCGATCTCAAGCGCCGTCGGCGGCGCCGCATGGCGCACCCCGATCTTCCGGAGTGTTCGCTTGGCGAGGCCGCGCTCCTCGGCGAAATCCCGCCACAGCGCCTCAAGCTCCGCCCGGCGCGGCTCGTTCTTGCGCGCCCGCGTCGCCAGCGTCGCCGCCTGCGCCGTGCGCGCGTCGTAACGCCAGCCCTTCTCCCGGATATAGTCGAGTATCTGCCGCCGCCGGCTCGAGAACGCCTCCAGCATTGCACGCGGCCAACCCGAGATCTCGAACCCCGGAACCCGCCCGATCATCGACGGGCGCAGCGCGAAGCCCTCCCGGCGCAGGCGGTGCGCCAGCTCGTTGCGGTAGAAGGCCCCGATCAGCTTCTCCGACCGGCGCAGCAGCCCGATCTCCGCGCTTCGCCACTGCCCGCCGTCGCGCGTCATGTTCGCCACCACGCAGTGGGTGTGAAGCTGCGGGTCGTTGTTGCGGCTGGTGATATGCCGGAACGTCGCCGCCACCAGCGCCGGCGCGTTCACCTGCACCGAGCGCCGCTCCTCCCGGCTCCAGCGACGGGTTCTCAAGAGTCGCGTCTCGATGAAACCCAGCGTCGCGCGCACTGCCGCATCGTGCGCGCGCATTGCCCTGGACGCGCCCGGACCGCCCAGCAGCGCCTCCAGCGAGACCGATTTCGGCGCCGAAAGCGTGATGTCCACACCCGGCCGGTGCTCGTGTTCACCGTCGCGCAGCCGGCCCAGGCGGATGTCCGCGCCCGGCACATATCCCTGCAGCACGCGCCGGAACTCTCCGGGCTCCACATGGCCCGTCAGACCAAGCGCCGCCGCCCCGCTGCCACGCCACCGGCTAGCCTTGCGGTGCTCGTCGCCCTTCCGGGCATAGTAGTCGCTGGCCGCGTCATCGTTTGCGTGAACTCCCGCCCCGCGCCCATGCCCCTCGCGCCGGAAATAATGCACCGTCGAGGAGGCCGAGGTCAGATTGAACACCGTCGCAACCATGCGCCAAACTTACCGGATCATGGACGGTCGCGCGCCAGCCATCCGAAACCACCAAGGTTCGCCGTACCATTCTGCCTCCAGGCAGTTCACCCCGGCGCTGGCCGTCATGATGGCCATGGCGCTTGCCCAGGCCCGCGCCGGACGCGCCGGGCGCATGCGCTCCCTCGTCGGCGCCGTGCCGTATCTCGACACCGGCTGACCCTTCAGCAGCCTGCCGACCGCACCGATCCAACCTGCCGGACACCGGCAGACAGACAAACGCGACCGGGTTCCGACAATAAGGCCGCGCCGATCCGCGCCCGCTCGAAAATCAAACGCAGACTCCCCTCAACACGCCAGAACACAAGGCCAAAACGACCTGCTCCACGATCCCCCGCTAGCGGAAAAACACCACACCGCAATTTCCATTTGCAAAAGGTTTTTCGCTTGAGTAACAAGCGGCCGTTGATTGGATGCGTCGGGGCGATTGAGGAGGGTGATGATGGGTGCGAACCCGTTTCGCGGCTTGTGCTGCGCGCTGTCTCTGATTAAAATCGACCATCCGGCCGGGACGCCGGGACGCCGGGACGCCGGGACGCCGGGACGCGCTACCTGCGTCTATCCGGTTCTGTCGCTCAGGGCTATCCGCCTCCCCGCCTGACCCTTCTGTCTTCGCCGGTTGCCGCTTCGGCCCCTGGCGAACCGCCTTCGCTTCCGAAGTTTCCAGGCTCAGCGCCGCGCGTCGCAGCGAGCGAACGGGAGTCCGTTCTCCGCCGCCCGACTGAGGCATGGCGCTGTTGTCCGCCGTCCCCATTGCAATGGCCGCGAGGCCATGCGCCTTCCGGGCGCATTCCCCGCATTCACGATCTACGCCGTCGCCGCGCGCTTCCCGCCCGTTCGCGGATCGCGGGCTTCCTGCGGCGCGACCTTCCCGCGACGGAGCCCGCCCCGTGGGTCTGGAGGCCGGAGCCTTTCGCGCGGCGCATCGGGCCGGATTTTCACAGTCCGCGCCGTCCCCGAATCACCATCGCCGTCATGAACGGTTTCAAAGTGAGAGCGACATGAAACGCTTTTCTGTCCCCGCCTTCGGCGCGTCCCGCCGGAACGTCGTTTCCCACGAGGGCACCGGCCCGTCCGCCAAGGGTTCCGTCCTCGGCGGCCTTCGCCGCTCCCTTGCCGCGCTCCTGCTCGGCCTGTTGCTGCTGCCGGGCGTTGCCGTCGTGGCGCAGGCGCAGGATCTGGCACTCAATGCGCCGACCTCTTCGAGTGCGAACGAGAGGGACAGCGGTCACACCGACCACACTTTCCAGGTGACCCTGACGCAGGCGGTGGCGGGCAATGTGGGTTACATGCTCTGTTTCTCGAGCGCGTCCGGTGGCGAGAACTATGCGACCCGCAACGACGACTTCCGGTTGATAAAGGGGGGGGTGGCGCATAACGCTCGCGCCACGTGTCACCATTCGGTCATCAGGGCGGGCCAGACGAATACCGCGACGAGGGACCTGATCGGTATCCGGGTACTGGGCGACACGGACGTGGAGCCGGATGAGAAGGTGGACGTGGAGCTCATACCGCTCATCTACACGGGTGACCCGGGCACTTCGTCACACGACTACGACTACACCGATCGCAGCCAGATGAAGTACAGCGTCAGCCTGACCGCCGCGAACGCCCAACAGTCCTTCACGATCCTGAACGACGACCAGCCCCGGGTGATCACCCGCCCGCCCCGGCCACCCTATCATCCGTACGGTGTGTACGTCTTGACCACTTCCCGGAGCGAAGGCCCCTTGGATGACAGGTCCGGCGCCCCGCCGCCGAGGGTGCGGCCGATCACCGTGACGCTGGGCACGACGCTCGACAGGAACCGCTCCTCGAGGATCACATACGACCTGTGCTTCGGCGGAACGGCGACGCTTGACAGGAACAGCACCTGGGACACGGGCGAGGACTACCGGGTCTTGAAGAACGGTGCGGCGCTCAACTTCAGCAGCCACGGCCAAGCATGCACTCAGACGTTGGCCATCGCGGCAGGAAATAGCGAGCCCAGCGCCGTTAACCAGATCTCCATCGAGGTGAGGCCGGACGAGGAGGTCGAGCCGAACGAGACAGTGATCATCACCCCGACCGTAATATCGGGACCCGCCCGCGGGTACGCGGGGACCTACACGATCATCAACGACGACCCGAAGATCGCGTACCGGGAGGTGACCATCGATCAGACCGGCGGGGCGGTGGACGAGGGCGGGTTTGCGGAATTCCGGGTGAAGATCGTCACTCCGCCGGGTGGGTCCAGTGTGCGGCGCATCAACGTGGCGGCGCGGGTTCCCTGGACCGATGAAGTCTGGTCGAACACGATGATCACGGCCGGCCCGGAAGCCTGGTTCCGGGTTCCCACGTACGGCGTGACCGGGGACTACCATCTTTGCGCCTGGGTGCGTCCGGGCAGGGACTACACGATCGGCGGGACGTCCGGAAACGCGCCGCCGACGACCGGGAGCAAGGTCAACGTCAACGACGGGAAGGCGTCGAGCTGCCCGTCGGGGCACACGGTGCTGGTCCGTGACACGGGGACGAAGTTCCAGATGGGGATGTCTCAGGACTCCGCCGTTCAGGCCCCCTCGACGTCGGTGACCAACGTGCAGGTGACTGCGGTTGACGGGAACACGGCGAAGGCGACGTGGGACGCGGTCCCGCACGCCACGGGCTACCTGGTGGAGTTCGAGTCCACCAGCGCCCTGGCGGATCCGGCGAACTACGTGTACGGATCCGCGGGCGGCGTGACGGGGACTTCGTCGTCGTACACCCACAACGCCGCCGAGGCGATGACGCTGACGGTGACGGTGACGCCGGAGGTCCGCACCGACGGGAACGTGCAGCGGTTCGACGACCTTGCGGGGACTGCGACCATCGAGGTGGGTCCGGGCGGCACGCAGTC
>JAJDVM010000165.1 GCA_022826125.1 Defluviicoccus sp. | reverse complement strand
TCGAGCCCTACGCCTGGCTCAAGAGCACGCTGGAGAGGATCGCCGCCGGTCATCCGCAATCGCGCCTGCACGAACTGCTGCCCTGGAACTTCGACCCCGCGTCAAGCTGAAGAATCCAGGTGGTGCACTCGCACCGCTTACAGTGCGGCGAGGTTACCACCGGGTCGGGGTGACCGGCCATCCGCGTCGGCGCCGGGGTGCACGGGCTGTCTTCATGCTTGCCCTCGCTTGCGCCGGCCTCGCGTGCGTCGTCCCCGTGCCTACTGATATCGGTGCCGGGTCCGATCCATTCGCTCTGGAGCGTGGCTCCCCGGATTGGCCTTGCGGTATTGTTCGTTTCTGCGCGGCTTTCTGGAAAGGCCACCACGGCGGAGGGTCCGATGTTATCGAAAATCCCATCATGGGCGGTCGCGGTTGCTGGAGGAATCGTGGTCGTTGTTGCTTCGCTTACAAGTTCCAACCTGATCCACCAATCACGGTCAACGATTGCCGTGACCGAATTGAAGATCTTGGACGTCAACCGAGAACTTGACTACATACACAACGGCATGAATCGAGCGGACCAGTATATTGCGGGCGCCGAGGCGTACGTAGCCCAAGCGGTCGATGCGAATGCCGCCGGCTCGTTCCTTCTGGAAAAAGCTGCCTATGGACTCAGAGGCGCGGTGCTGAGCATGTGGGTCGTGTCAGGTGAGCCGGTCCCGGATCAGACCCCGAAGGAAATCGCGCGTTCCGAAAGCGCGCTTCGCAGTGGCGATTTGGGCGCCGCCCAAGTCATGCGAAGTGAAATCGAACGTTTGCGGCTCCTCGCATTCCAGCACATGGGTCGTCTAAATGCTGTGATTCATACCGCACAGGCGCACATCGCCACCGCTCGTGTGCGTGAATCACGGATTTACTTGGCATACATGTGCATCAATCTATTCGGCTTTGCGCTTACAATTAGCAAAGATCTTCCAGTGTGGAGAACCGCATGTCATCGCAAACATCGGCATCACCAAACCGAGGCTTCCGACGTAGGACTGCACAATCGCGAATTCAGCGACGCAGTCGCTGATGGATTCCGCGACCGCTTTCTCCGACAAGGTAGTCGGAACGCGGTCTCTTGAGACGGCCGAGTCGTTGATGCGGCTAGGCCGCGCGGTTCCCAGCCACCAGCGCCTGACTGCGGACCGTGAGTGGTGCTGACTTTCAATCGATCGTTCGCTCCTCGCTCGCGAGTTCTTCGTCGGTCTCGATGCGACCGCCTGCGTCGATGATCGGTGGCTCGTCATGATCTGCGATTCGCATCGCCCAATGCACCTTTGGCTTGCGGATGATGGCCTGCTTCCTGGCTAGGACTGCCCGTGCCCTACATCTTGTGCAGGACTCGTCCTGAAGCTGATATCACCCGTATTCGTGGCGCAGTCCGAAGGCGAAAGTCATGGCCGCGAGCCGTGTATAGCCGTGCCACAGACGCTGCGCACCAGGTCAGCCGCGTGTGCGCCCGAGTCATCCTTCCTGGCGAGCAGCAGTTCGACCGCTTCGCCCAAGTGCTCCTGTGGAGCGAGGCCTTCCGGCCCCGCGACGAGCACACCTAGCTCGATGTCGGAGAACAGCACCTCGGCGGGCGGCTCCGGCACCTTGCGCCCGACCCGGACCATCAACTAGATACGCCACCCGGCGGGTCGGGGCGGCCGTCTTGAGGGGAAGCGTTGCTCCGTACTCCGCGGTGCGGCGCGGTGTGCGACCGCCGCCTACGTCCGGCGGGTCCTGCGCCTACGCCGGGTTTTCCCTCCGGCTGCCCCCCCTCAGCGCGGGAAATGATTGCCTTCGCGCCCCGGGACTGTCCGGCCCGACGGGCTCCGAGCTTCCCCGTGACGGCCGACCGAGGGGCGCGCTATGCTTCGCAACGCGAGGCGCCGCCGGAGCGGCGCCGCGGGGTCAGAGGACTCGTTTATGGCGCGTGCGGCGGTCGCTTCTTCTCGTCTTCCTCGTCCAAGCCGGCCCGATCCGGCCCAGGTGTCGGGGGCGGCGGTCGTCATTGACGGCGACACACTCAGGATTGGTGCCGAAGCAGGCCTGGCATGCGCCCGTTACGAGGTTATAGGTGTCGACTGGAGGTTCTATGCTAGAAGTGCTAAATGGGCCTAGTGCCGCTCTTGGTGCGTTATTCGGCGGAACGATTGTTGCATTTGTACAACACCTCTTGAAGCGTCGTGGCGAGAAACATGCGCGCGATGAAACGGAGCAACGCATAATCGACTCGCTGCGAGGCGAAATGAAAGGTGTCCGCGACCAATTGAAGTTGTTCCGTCAACTGGCGCAAAATTTGGCGATCCAGATCGGGGATTCAGATTTACTGGACCCAAAAACGAAAGTGGTCTCTTCACAGCTTCGATTTGCTCACGAGATTGCAACCCCCATCTATGATGCAGTGGGGCCTGACATTGGGCGCTTGTGGAGGAAGATGGCTAGGAAGACGGCAGAGTTCTACGCAGATGTACCCGCCAGTTGCAGAAAAAATCGTTCGAATAGTTGGTTCAGCCCGACAGTCATGGGATTTCCGGTCCCATTTGGCGTGTAGCTCAGGTTCACCATATGTGAATCTTAACCACAGGCCCAAATCGCCCGAAATTGGGCA
>JAJDVM010000271.1 GCA_022826125.1 Defluviicoccus sp. | reverse complement strand
GAGCGCCGACGCATCGAGGACGATCCGGGCGATATCGGCGAACGGGTCCAGCGGAATGCCCTGGATGTTCTCGCAGGCCGACAGCCCGGCCCCCGAGGCAACCCGGTTTTCCAGCCGCGCCTTCAGCGCCCCTTCCGCCAGGTCGAGCAGTTCGTCGGAAAAGTCCTCGCCGCAGAGGGCGACATAGAACCGGGTCTGCAGAACCTCCGCCGCCGCCGCGCCGGACGCCGCCGGGAGGTCGCCATAGGCGGCGAGGCGGGCGCCGGCATCGCCGGCGAAGACCGTGCGCCCGCGTTCGTCGCGAAGCGGTGTCTGGAGAGCGAGCATCGCGGTCAGATGCTGGTCGATCCGCGTCAGAACGGACCGGCTCTGGCCGACATAGCTCACCGTCCGGTCCCCGGCGTAGCGCTTGATCCGGAGATAGACGCCGGGCCCGCGCAGGGCTTCCAGAGCGGCCTCGTCGCCCGGGAACAGTCCGGCGCCCACCGGCCCCTGCCAGCCGAGGATCAGCTCCAAACCGCCCTCACCCGGCGCGCGCGCCCTTGCGCTGCGCCGCCGCCGGTTCCTCGCCTACCGCCTTGGGATCCGCGTCGTAGACGATCCGGCTCTCCCCGGCGAGCGCGATGAAGCGCCGGCCCCTGGCGCGCCCGATCAGCGTCAGGTTGGCCTGACGCGCGAGCTCCACGCCCCACGCGGTGAAACCCGAGCGCGAGACCAGGATCGGGATGCGCATCTGCACCGCCTTGATCACCATTTCGCTGGTCAGGCGGCCCGTCGTGTAGAACATCTTGCCTTCGGGCGCGATCCGATTGAGGTGCATGTAGCCGGCGATCTTGTCGACCGCGTTGTGGCGTCCGACGTCCTCCATGTAGATCAGCGGCCGGTCTCTCTCGCACAGCACGCAGCCGTGAATCGCCCCCGCCTCCAGGTAGAGGCTGGGCGTCATGTTGATCGCCCTGGCGAGCGTGTAGAGCCACGAGGTCCGGACCTCGGCGTCCCGATCGAGGGTGACCTCCTCGAAGGTCTCCATCACGTCGCCGAAGACGGTGCCGAGCGCGCAGCCCGAGGTTCGGGTACGCTTTTTCATGCGCTCCTCGAAATCGGTCTCGTGCGCGGTGCGGACGACGACGGTCTCGATCTCCTCGTCGTAATCGACGCCGGTCACCTCGTCGCCGGACCTGAGCATGTTCTGGTTGATCAGGTAGCCGACCGCGAGGCAGTCGACATAGTCGCCGATCGTCATCAGGGTGACGATCTCCTGGCTGTTGAGGAACAGCGTCAGGGGGCGCTCCACCGTGACCGAGGTCTCGATCGCCCTGCCGTCCTGATCGACGCCCGGCACGCGCTCGGTGAGCCGCGCGTCGGCGGGATCCGGTTTGACCAGATAGTCCATCGTCAGGGGAATATGTGCGTACCCGGCGCGGCGGACAACAGATTTGGATGTCTCGTTCCGCGGTCGGGTCATGTAGATTCGGTTCTACCGCAACTCGAAGGGAGATCGAACGGTGTCGGAAGCGGGTTCCCTCGTAACCGCCGAATGGCTCGAAGCGCATCTCGACGACCCCGGCGTCCGCGTCGTCGAAACTACCTGGTACCTGCCGACCGACGGCCGTTCGGGCCGCGCCGAGTACGAGTCCGGGCATATCCGGGGCGCCGCGTACTGGGACATCGACGGCATCGCCGACCCCGACGACCCGAGGCCCCACATGGCGCCCTCGCCCGCCCAATTCGCCGCGCAGATGGGCGAGCTCGGCATCGGCGATTCGACCCGCGTCGTCGTCTACGACCGGGTGGGGATGATGACCGTCGGCCGGGCGTGGTGGATGCTGCGCTATTTCGGCCACGATTCGGTCTCGATCCTCGACGGCGGCTTCGACAAGTGGACCGCGGAGGGCAGATCGACGGAGTCCGGGCCTCAGTCGTCCCGTCCCGCGCCGGACGCCTTCGCCGCCGAACCCCGCGCAGAACGCATTTCCGACCTCGACAGGATCGTGGCGAGCCTCGACGGCGCGGCGCTGCAGATTCTCGACGCCCGCGCGCCCGGCCGTTTCGCCGGCACCGAGCCGGAACCGAGGCCCGGATGCCGGTCGGGCCACATTCCGGGCAGCCGGAACCTCCCCTATAACCGGCTGGTGAACGCGGAGACCGGAGAGATCAGGACGCCGGAAGAGATCCGCGCGCTGTTCGCCGACGCCGGGATCGACGTGGGCAGGCCGGTCACCACCACCTGCGGGTCCGGGGTGACGGCCTCGCTGCTCGCCTTCGGGCTGCACCTGATCGGCCAGGACGACGTCGCGGTCTATGACGGCTCCTGGTCGGAATGGGGGATGCGGACGGACACGCCGGTCGAGACCTGAATCAGCGGTCTGGCGCCTTCCCGGCCGCGCTGGCAGGATGCGCGGCCTTTTCACCAGCCCACGGCCGCGCCATGAAGGAAGACACAGTCATTACCACCGCGGGACGCGATCCCGAGGCCAATTTCGGGATCGTCAATCCGCCGGTCTACCACGCCTCCACGATCACCCACCCGACGGTGGCGGCGATGCGCGCGGCACGCGAGAAGCGCTGGGAGCCCAACGTCTACACCTACGGGCGGCACGGGACGCCGACCCATACGGCGTTCGAGGAAGCGGTGGCGGCGGTCGAGGGGGGAGACCGGGCGGTCTGCCTGGGTTCCGGCCTCGCGGCGATCAACGCGGCCATCCTCGCCTTCGTGGAAGCCGGCGACCGCATCCTGATGGCGGACAACGTATACGGCCCCGCGCGGCGCTTCTGCGACAGCTTTCTCGGCCGTTTCGGGGTGGAGACCGCCTATTTCGACCCGCTGATCGGCGGCGGCGTCGCGGATCTGATGACCGAGCGCACGCGCATCGTCTATGTCGAGACGCCGGGCTCGCTCACCTTCGAGATGACCGACGTGCCGGCCGTGGCCGAGGCCGCGCATGCCGGGGGAGCCGTCGTCATCATCGACAATACCTGGGGTGCGGGCGTCCTGTACAAGCCGTTCGAGCACGGCGTCGACGTCTCGGTCCAGGCGGCGACGAAATACATCGTCGGCCATTCCGACGTGATGATGGGCACCGTCACGACCCGCGAGGAGTTGTGGCCCCGGGTGCGCCAGTCCGCCGCCGATCTCGGCGCCAATTGCGGGCCGGACGATGTCTATCTCGCACTCAGGGGGCTGCGCACCCTGGCCGTGAGGCTCCGCCAGCACCACGAGAACGGGCTGATCCTCGCGCGCTGGCTGCAGCAGCGCCCCGAGGTCGACCGCGTCCTGCACCCCGCCTTGCCGGACGATCCCGGACACGCGCTCTGGAAGCGGGATTTCACCGGCGCCTGCGGCCTGTTCGGGGTGGTCCTGAAACCGGCCCCGGCAAAGGCGGTGGAGGCGATGCTCGACGGCATGAAGCTGTTCTCGATGGGCGCGAGCTGGGGCGGCTTCGAGAGCCTCATCCTGCCGACCAACCCGGCGTCGATCCGGACGGCGACGGTCTGGGACGAAGGTCCCACCATCCGCATTCATGCGGGGCTCGAGGACACCGACGACCTGATCGCCGACCTGGAAAGCGGCTTCGAACGGCTGAACGCGGCGAGAAATCCGGGCTAAAATGTCCGCCACCGAAAAACCGGGAACGGAGACCATGGGCGTGTCCGAAGCGGGCGTCGCCGCGACCCTCGATGCGATCGCGTGGAACGGCGACGGGCTGGTGCCGGCGATCGCGCAGCAGCACGACAGCGGCGAAGTCCTGATGATGGCGTGGATGAACCGGGAGTCCGTCGCCGAGACCCTGACGACCGGCCGGGTCTGCTATTTCTCGCGCTCGCGCAACGCGCTGTGGCGCAAGGGCGAAAGCTCCGGGCAGGTTCAGGAACTGGTCGAGCTCCGCGTCGATTGCGACGGCGATACGCTGCTTCTGGCCGTCGAACAGACCGGGGTCGCCTGCCACACCGGACGGCGCAGCTGCTTTTTCCGGGCCGCCCGGGGCGACGGGCTCGCTACCGTCGCCGAGGTCGAAATCGACCCCGCGGAACTCTACGACAGATGACCGAAGCCCACACCCCGCCGGAGCCCGAGGAGATCGTCCAGACCTCCCTTTTAACCGGTTTCCTGGGAAGCGGAAAAACCACTCTTATCAATGCGTTGTTGAAACATCCTGAGATGTCGGAAACGGCTGTCCTGGTGAACGAGTTTGGCGAGATCGGGCTCGACCATCACCTGATCGAGCGGATCGACGAGGACACGGTGCTGCTCAACGCGGGCTGCCTCTGCTGCACCGTCCGCGACGATCTCGCCCGCGCGCTGCGCGAGCTCTTCATCAAGCGGGTCAAGGGCGACGTGCCGCCGTTCACCCGCGTCGTGATCGAGACCACCGGGCTCGCCGATCCGGCGCCGGTCATCCACACGCTGATGACCGACCGCGTGATCGCCAACCGCTTCGCGCTGGACGGCGTGGTCACGACGATCGACGGCGTCAACGCCGATATCCAGCTCGACCGCCACCGGGAGTCGGTGAAACAGGCGGCGGTGGCCGACCGGATCGTCATCACCTAGGGCGACCTCGCCGAGGACGATTCGCTGGACGCGCTGGAAGACAGCCTGAGGGCTCTCAATCCGGGCGCCTCCATCGTCCGTGCCGAGTTCGGGGCGATCCATCCGGACGCGCTGTTCGACACGGGGCTCTACGACCCGGCGACCAAGAGCCTCGACGTGCAGCGCTGGCTGCGCGACGAGGCCTATGCCGACGACGAGCACCACCATCACCACCACGACGTCAACCGGCACGACGACAGCATCCGCGCCTACTGCCTGCGCTACGACGAGCCGCTCCCGTGGGAGCCGTTCGTCGGGTGGATACGGACGCTGATCGCGACCCACGGGGAAAAGCTCCTGCGCATCAAGGGAATCGTCAACGTGGCGGGCCAGGACAAGCCGATCGCCATCCACGGCGTGCAGCATCTGTTCCACGACCCGGCCCGGCTCCCGGACTGGCCGGACGGCGACACTCGGAGCCGGATCGTCTTCATCACCCGGGACCTGCCGCGGGAGACCGTCGAGCGGATGCTGGAAGACATGAAGGCGGGGATGGCGAAGGAGAGCTAGGGAAACCGCCGATGCGCAAGCCGGGTTCGATGAGGGCGCTCGAAGAGCTCGGCCGGGTGCGGCTCTCGCCGTCCTTCTTCATGCGCGACTTCCTGCACAGCGAAATCGCGGCGTTTTACGGGCTCGCCAACATCCCGGACGACCCGGACCTCGCCATCGCGGCGGGCACCCGGCTCTGCGAAACGCTGCTGGAGCCGCTACACCGGACCTTCGGTTCCGTCTCGGTCCGCTCCGGGTACCGCTCGGAAGAGGTCAACGGCTTCGGCAACCGGAACGGTCTCAACTGCGCCTCCAACGAGGCGAGCCGTGCCGGGCATATCTGGGACCGGCGCGACGCCGACGGCTGCATGGGCGCGACCGCCTGCGTCGTGATCCCCTGGTTCGCCGACCGCTACGCTGAGACCGGCGACTGGCGGCCGCTCGCCTGGTTCATCCACGACCGCCTGCCCTATTCCCGCCTCTGCTTCTTTCCGAAGCTCGCCGCCTTCAACATCCAGTGGCACGAGCGCCCGACGCGGCGGATCGACAGCTACGCAAGCCCCAAGGGCTGCCTCACCCGGCCCGGAATGCCGGGACACGAGGACGACCACGCGGAAAGCTACGCCGGATTTCCGCCCTTCCGAGGTTGACGGAACGATAGACCTGGAAGCCCGCAGGCCCGCCCTTCGATACGCGGCTTCGCCGCTACTCAGGGTGAGGGTGCTCTTTGCAAACAGCCCCTCCCTCATCCCGAGTAGGCGCGCAGCGCCGTATCGAGGGACGACGGCCTGGCCTCAGGCGGCCTTGCGCAGCCTTTCCCGATCGTGCGGCCTGTGCAGGTCGATATCCGGCCCCAGCGGCACGATTCCGGTCGGGTTGATGTGCTTCATGTCGGCGTAGTAGCCCTGCTTGATACCCGGGATGTCGGTCCTCTCCGCGATCCCGGGAAGCTGGTAGAGCTCGCGCAGGTAGTTCGACAGGTTCGGGTAATCGTCGATGCGCCGCTTGTTGCACTTGAAGTGGCTGTAATAGACGCAGTCGAAGCGGATCAACGTCGGGTAAAGCCGCCAGTCGGCCTCGGTCAGGCGTTCGCCGCACAGGTAACGGCGTTCGCCCAGCACGTCGTCCAGCCAGTCGAGCGTGCCGAACAGCTTGTCGTACGCCTCCTCGTAGCTCTCCTGCGTCTTCGCGAAGCCGGTCCGGTAGACGCCGTTGTTGACGGTCTCGTAGATGCGCTCGTTGAAACCATCGATCTCCGGGCGCAGGTCCTCCGGGTAGAGGTCGAGCCGCGTCGCGCCGAGACCGTCGAACTCGGTGTTCAGCATGCGGACGATCTCCGACGATTCGTTGGAGACGATCGTCCATTCCTTCTTGTCGAACAGGGTCGGCACCGTGACGCGGCCGGTATAGCCGGGATCGGCGGAAACATAGGCCTGGTGAAGCTCGAACACGCCGTCGACCGGCACGAGGTCGCGGCCGATACCCTCCGTGTAGGCCCAGCTTCGCTTGCGCGGCAGGTCCGAGAGCGTGATCGAAATCGCGTCCTCCAGGCCCTTCAGGTAGCGGACGATCTGGGTCCGGTGGGCCCACGGGCAGTTGGGCGCGAGGAACAGGTGATAGCGGCCCGGCTCGGCCGGGAATCCGGACGACCCGTCGGCGGTGATCCACGACCGGAAGACCGATTCCGCGCGGACGAAGGCGCCGCCTTCCGGGTTGCGGTATTTCGCGTCGTCGTCGATCCATTCGCCGTCGATCAGCATGCCCATGGCCGGTTCCTCCGCTTTCCTGTGCGCCGCACCGGAATCTAGTTCGTTCGCGTGCGGAGTCGAGCCTGCCCCGCCTTGACCCGCCGCCGGGGCGGCCGCTTACTGTCCGGGCCGCGCATATTGGGAGACGACCATGGACTTCGAGCTTCCCGAAGAGCTTCGCATGATGAAGGAGACGCTCCGGCGGTTCATCGACACCGAGGTGATCCCCATCGAGCGCGAGGCCTATGACGGCCACCTTATGGTTCCGGAAGTTCGGGAGAAGCTGGAAGCCCGCGCCCGCGAGCTCGGGTTCTGGATGATCGACATCCCCGAGGAATATGGCGGCATGGGGCTCGGACTGCTCGCGCGCGTGCTGGTGTGGGAAGAGACCGGCCGCACCATCGCCTTCCCTCGCCGCAAACCCTGGATCTTCGGTCCGGACGTGAGCCCGATCCTGCTCCAGTTCCTGCGCGACGACCAGAAGGACAAGTATCTCTGGCCCTGCATCCGGGGCGAGAAATACGCCGCCTTCTGCCAGACCGAGCCCGATGCCGGGGGCGACCCCGCGAGCATGCGGACCGCCGCCGTCCGCGAGGGCGACGAATACGTGATCAACGGCATGAAGCGTTTCGTCACCGGCGGAGACCAGGCGGACTTCGCCCAGGTGGTCTGCGTCACCGACCGGGAAAAGGGCGCGCGCGGCGGAATTTCCTGCATCCTCGTTGACATGGACACCCCCGGCGTCGAGGTGATCCGCCAGCAGGAAACGATGATGGACGACCGGCCCTGCGAGGTCGGTTTCCAGGACGTGCGCGTGCCCGTCGAGAACCTGATCGGCAACGAGGGCGACGGGTTCCGCATGGCGCAGAACTGGATCACCTTCGGGCGGATGCGCCACGGTTCGCTCGGCATCGGACCCGCGGAGCGCTGCCTGGAGCTCGGCGCCTCCTATGCCAAGCAGCGCGTGACCTTCGGCGAGCCGCTCGCCAACCGCCAGGCGGTGCAGTGGATGCTGGTCGACACCTATGCCGAACTGCACCAGCTCAGGCTGATGGTCTATGACGCCGCCGCGCGCTACGACCGGGGCGAGGACATCCGCTACCGGTCCTATATGTGCAAATATATCGGCGACCGCGCCGGCTTCGAGGCGGCCGACCGCTGTCTCCAGATCCATGGCGGGATCGGGCTCACCACCGACCTTCCGATCGAAAAGCTGTGGCGCGACCTGCGCTCGTTCATGATCACCGAGGGACCGGAAGAGATCCTGAAGATGGCGCTCGCCCGCCACGTCCTGCGCGAATACGGTTGACCGCGACCTCCAGCGCCGGGAGCAGCACGCTCCGCGCCATGGCGATGATGCTGCTGGCGACGATCGCCTTCACCGCCATGCACGCGATGATCCGCCACACCGCGCAGGGTCTCCACCCGTTCGAGGTCGCCTTCTTCCGCAACCTGTTCGGCCTCGTGTTTCTGGCGCCGATCCTGTTTCGCTACGGGGTTGCGCCGCTCAGGACGCGGAAGCTCAAGGTCCACGCGCTGCGCGGGATCCTCAACCTGATCTCGATGCTGTGCTTCTTCTACGCGGTCACCATCGCGCCCTTCGCCGACGTGACGGCGCTGACCTTCACCGCGCCGATCTTCGCGAGCGTTCTCGCATTCTTCGTCCTGAAGGAGCGGGTGGGGATCGCGCGCTGGGGCGCCATCGGCATCGGGTTCCTCGGCGCGCTGGTCATCCTGCGGCCGGGATTCGGCGAAATCGGCCTCGGTCCGATCCTGACCGTCTTCTCGGCGCTGTTGTGGGCGGTGGCCATGCTGGTCATCAAGACGCTGACTCGGACCGAATCCAGCCTCACGATCACCGCCTACATGATGATCATCCTGGCGCCGATGTCGTTCCTCGCCGCGCTGCCGGTCTGGACCTGGCCGTCGCCGGAGCAATACCTCAACCTCTTCGTGCTGGCGGCGCTCGGGACCACCGGGCATCTATGCCTCAACCAGGCGCTGAAGGAAGGCGATACCAGCCTGGTCTCGCCGGTCGATTACGTCCGGCTGGTATGGGCCGCGCTGATCGGCTATTTCGCTTTCGGCGAGCTGCCCGACGCGATGACCTGGATCGGCGCCGTCATGATCTGCGGCAGCGCCGGGTTCGTCGCCTGGCACGAGGGCCGCCGCACGACGAAATCGACAAGGGAGGCCGGGTGATGGAACGGTTCTCGATCGGCGACGTCGAAGTCGCCAGCATCGTCGAGCGCGACGGGGCATGGCGGAACCCGCTGGTCATGTACCCGAGCGCCGAACGAGGCCTCGTCGACGAGCATCTGCGGGACCTGCCCGGCTTCGTCTACGACGCGGCGCAGGACCTGCTGGTGATCACCTACCAGACGTTCGTCCTGAGATCGCCCCGCCATACGATCCTGATCGACACCTGCGTCGGGCAGGACAAGCCCAACCGGGGCGACTGGCTGGACTACCCCAAGCAGCCCTGGCTGGACGGTTTCGCCGCTCTGGGCCTCAAATTCGACGACATCGATTATGTCTTCTGCACCCATCTGCATGTCGATCACTGCGGCTGGAACACGAGGCTGGTGGACGGAAGCTGGGTGCCGACCTTCCCCAAGGCGAAATACGTTTTCGGCCGGCGCGAGTACGATTTCTGGGCGGCGGAGAGCGAAAAGGGCGCCGACCCGCCCGGCGACGTCTGGCGCGATTCCTGCCTGCCCATCGTCGAGGCCGGTCAAGCGCTCCTCGTCGACGACGACCACGCGCTGGACGATTCGATCTGGCTGACGCCGACGCCGGGGCACACGCCGGGCCATGTCTGCGTCAACCTGCAATCCAACGGGCAGCGGGCGGTGTTCACCGGCGACCTGATGCACCACGCCCTGCAATGCCGCGAGCCCGACTGGTATTCCTGCTTCTGCTGGGACACCGACATGTCGAACCGGTCGCGCCGCAAGATTCTCGAATCGGTGACCGACACGGACACGCTGGTCGTCCCGTGTCACTTCCCCGGGACGACGGCCGGCCGGGTGGTTTCCGACGGGGACCGTTTCGACTACCGTTTTCGCGGCGCGTGAAACGACAACAAGCAAAACGGGGAGACCGACGATGAAGAGAACGATGCTCACGGCCGCGGCCGCGGTGCTCGCCGCGACGGCGGCGAACGCGAAGACCTACGACATGAAATGCGGCTTCGTGACGGTGAACGATTCCCAGCACCGCTCGGCCGAGATCTTCAAGGACAAGGTCGGAAAGGCCACCGGCGGCGCGATCGGCGTGCGGATATTCCCGCTCGCCCAGCTCGGCACCATCCCGCGCCAGGTCGAGGGCGTCCAGCTCGGTACCCAGGAATGCTTCATCTCGCCGCCCGGCTTCTTCGTCGGGCTGAACCAGGCCTTCCAGGCGCCCGACGCACCCGCCCTCTTCGAATCGCAGATGCACCAGCACCGCTCGCTCAATCACCCCACGGTGCGCGACAAGTTCCTCGCGCTCGCTTCGCATGCCGGGATCGTCGGCAACTACACCTGGTCGGCGGGCGCGACGGCGGTGGCCTCGCGGAGTCCGATAAAGACGCTCGGGGACTTCAACGGCCGGAAGATCCGGGTGCTGGCGACCAAGATGGAGATCGCGACGCTCAAGACCGTCGGAGCGACCGGCATCCCGATGCCCTATTCCGAGGTCCTGCCCGCGCTCCAGCGCAAGGGGATCGACGGGGTCCGGAGCGGCATCATCGTGATGGGACCGTCCAAGTTCTACACGGTCGCCAAATACATCTACAACGAGAAGTCGGCCTTCATCCCGAGCGGCATGTGGCTCAACCGGAAATGGCTCGACGGCCTGCCCAAGGAGCACCGCGCGGCGATCTTCGAGGTCGGCAAGGAGATGGGCGACATCACCGTCAAGATCGCCATCGAGATCACCGCGAAATGGGAGAAGCTCTGGGGCGAGAAGGGCGGCACGGTCACCGAGCCCACCGAAGCCGACCGGGCCGAGCTGTTCCGCCGGGTACGCCCGCTGGGCGACGAATTCCTCGGCAAGAACCCCAAGATCGCCCCGATGTACAAGCTGATCAAGGCGGCGGCCCAGGCGACGGCGGGGAAGTAGGGCGGGGTTCCGTTCCCGAATTCGTCCCGTCATTTCGACCGAGCGCAGCGAGCGGAGAAATCTGGTCTCCACGCGGGGAGATTTCTCCGTTCCGCCTCCCTCGGGTCGGCCCCGGTCGAAATGACGATGGGAGTAGATTGGCGCGCCCGGCAGGATTCGAACCTGCGACCTGCGGATTAGAAGTCCGCTGCTCTATCCGGCTGAGCTACGGGCGCGCGGTATGGCGGCGAGCCGTGCCTTCTCTTACAACAGGGGGGCCCGTTTGGCATCCCCTTACTGGAGCCATCGCATGCCCGACCTCGCCGCGTTCTCGCCGGACTACCGGGCGGCGCGAAGCAAATTCCGCGAGGCCGCGCGCGCGGCGGGAGCGGCGCTGGAGGACCATGTCAACCCGGCCGCCGCCCCTTCCGGCCACAGCGAAAAACTGACCGCCGACGTCGCACTGCTCGGCCCGCGCGACGCGGAGCGGGTGCTGCTGGTCAATTCCGGCACCCACGGGGTCGAGGCATTCGCGGGCTCGGCGATCGAGATCGGGTTTCTCGCCGGCCGGCCCGCGCTGCCGGACGACGTGCGAGTCGTCATGGTGCACGCCATCAACCCGCACGGCTTCGCCTGGCTGCGCCGGGTGACGGAAGAAAATGTCGACCTCAACCGCAATTTTGTCGACCATGACGGCCCGCACCCCGCCAACGATGCCTACGACGCGCTCCACCCGGCATTATGTCCCGAACGGTGGGATGCCGCCTCGCTCGCCGAAATGGAGCGCGCGATCGAAGACTATGTCGACAGGAATGGCGCCTTCGCGCTGCAGGCCGTCGTCACGCGCGGCCAGTATCGGCATCCGGACGGCATTTTCTACGGCGGCAAAATGCCGACCTGGTCGAATTCGACATTCCGCGACATTCTCGATAGGCATGTGACGGGCGCGCGCCGTGTCGCTTTTGTCGACCTGCATACCGGCCTCGGCGCCTATGGCGATGCCGAGATGATCGGCGGCGCGAGCCCGTCGACGCCCGGCGGGCGCCGGATGCGCGACTGGTACGGCGACATCGTCACCTCGCCGTCATCGGGCACGTCCTCCTCGGCACCCCTGGTCGGCGTCATCGCACGTTCGGTACGCGAAGCCGCCAGGGGCGCCGACGTGATCAGCGCGACTCTGGAGTTCGGCACCTATCCGGTGCGCGACGTCCTCCATGCGCTGCTCGCGGACAACTGGCTCCACGCGCACGGGGACCTCGACAGCCCGCTCGGCCGCGAGATCAAGGCGGACATCCGCAAACGGCTGTTCCCCGACGAGGACGACTGGAAAGAACGGGTTCTGACGAAGGGCGTGGAGATCCTAAACCGGACCCTCGGGGGGCTCGGCGACGGCTGAGCGTCAGTGGGTCCAGTTGCCCTCCCGGCCGTAGCGGAAATTGTCGGCGTAGCTCTTCGC
>JAJDVM010000290.1 GCA_022826125.1 Defluviicoccus sp. | reverse complement strand
GACGCCGCGACGTCGCCCGGGCGCCGGGGACCGTCGCGCACCGCAAACCGCGCCCCCGAGACGCGTTCCACCACCGCCAGCACCTCGCGCACCGAGTGCCCCCGCCCGGCGCCGCAGTCCGCACACACCGCCCCCGCCCCGCGCTCCAGGACTCCAAGCGCCGCCACGTGCGCCGCCGCCACGTCGCTCGCATGCACCCAGTCGCGCACGCAGGTGCCGTCGGCGGTGTCCCAGTCCGTCCCGTACACCGTGATCTCGTCGCGCAGGCCGAGCGTCGCCTCGCACGCGACCTGCACCAGCCCATGCCCGCGCCGCGGCCCCGCGCGGAGCGCCGGGTCGGCGCCCGCCACGTTGAAGCAGCGCAGCACCGCATGGGCCCGCCCCGGCGGGGCGAACGCATCGCGCACCACCCCTTCGGTCGCGCGCTTCGCCGCCCCGTAGGCACTCGCCGGACCCGCGCCGGCGCCGAGCGCCGCCGCGCTCGAGGTCAACACCAGCCGTCGTAACCCGGCCTGCGCGCACGTCTCCACGAACGCCGCGCTCGCCGCCGCGCCGCGGCGGATGCGCGCCGCCGGCTCGTCCACCCCCGACGCGTCCGCGCAGTGGATTGCGGCTTCGATGCCGTGGCGCGCGATCAGCGCCCTGACCGCGCTCCGGTCGCCCGCGTCGGCCACCGCGAGATCCACCCCCGCCGGCACCGCCTCGCGATGCCCGCGCGAGAGGTCGTCCAGCACCGCCGGCCGGTAGCCCGCCTCGCGGAGCGCCAGCACCACGTGGCTGCCCACGTATCCCGCCCCGCCGCTCACCAGCACCGCCGGACCGCACCGCTCCCTCATCCCCGCCTCCGCGCCGCGGCCCGTGCTCAACCGGGACCGTACCGCGCCGCTAGCGGGCGAACCGCACGCTTCACCGAAGGCATGTACAGGATGCGCGCCTCCACGACGGCCTCCAGCGACCACAGCGCACGCCATGCCCGCGCCGGGAGCGTACGAAGCGGCCGCCGCCTCGGGGCGGGGCATCTCGCCATCGTCACGCAAGCCCGCCCCGGCACGGTCACCGCGGTGCGCCCATCGTCGAAGCCACACCCTGTGAACTCGAGATCCGGCGCGTAGAGCGCCTCCACCAGGCGCCGCGTCTCGCCGTCGTAGTACGCCGCATAGCGCCGCGAGCGCCCGGCGCCGGCCTCCGTTCCCGATGCCTTGCGCCAGAGAAGGGGCGCGGCGGGCAGGTCCAGCAGCCCCGCCAGGCGCGCGAAGTCCTCGTCGATGCGCCCCACCGAGCCGATGAACGAGAGCGGAGCGGCGTTCACCCGCGCCACCCCGAACAGCCGCGACCGGTTGCAGTCCGGGACAAAGGCCGTCTGCGGCCACAGGTGGTCCGCCAGCCAGCCCACGTCGTCCAGCCGCACCCGGTCCGGCCCGTATTCGCGCCCCCGCCTCGCCCGGAACGCCGCCGTCGCGTCGGCGCCCCAGCACGGCTCGAAGTCGTCGAGCAGCTCGGCCGCGAACTCCGCGAACGCGCGCAGCGTGCCGAAGGCGTCCGCCGCCGCCTGGCCGTCGCGGCCCCGCATCCGCGCCGCCCGACGCAGATGCAGCCACAGCGAGACGAAGCGTTCGTAGGGGTTGCGCAGGAAGGTGAACGTGAAATAGTCCGGATAGAGGTTCATCGCCCGCGCCGTGCCCGGGAGGCGCTGCGACATCGGCCCGCCGTGCCACGCCGGGCGGAAGCTGTGGCGCCCCGCGCCATGCGCCGTGAACCACGCGAGCACGCTCGTGCCCGCGCACTTGGGCACCTTGACGTAGAGGCAGCGATGGCGGTGCGAGATCACCCGGCCCGCCCGACGCGCGCCGGAGCGGGACCGGCGTGGCGCCGATGCAGCCCTCGAACCGCGCGGTATCCGGTGGTCATCGACTCCGCTCCATGCGCCCGCTTGCCCGTCTCCCGCGGCGCCGTCCTCGATCGGTGCCGGAATGTGGCGATTAATGCCCAATTGGTCAGAAGATTCAAGCCTGTGCCGCAAATCGTCCCCTTTCACCCCCGAAGGCCGGAAAGGGTACAGGCATAATATGCTTTGAACATGTCGTTTCATAGGTCTATTATGTCCATGACATAACGATTGCGGACCCGGGAAGCCGCAAGACCCGCGACCGAACACCGTGCCAAACAACACCGGGGAGGACGGATCCATGGACCAGGACGACCGGACCGCGCCGGACTCCGGCGCCCCGCACGCGGGCGGGCGCGACGCGGCGCTGACCGCGGCCATCCTGCGCATCGGCGCGAGCCTCGACCTCGACACCGTGCTGCGCGAGGTGGTCGAGAGCGCCCGGGCGCTGACCGGCGCGGCCTGCGGCGCCATCGCGACGGTGGACGAGGCCGGCGCGCCGCGCGACTTCGTCACCTCGGGGTTCGACGAGGAGCAGCACCGCGCCATGGAGACGTGGCCGGACGGGCCGCGGCTGTTCGAGCGTCTGCGCGCGCTCGACGCGCCGCTTCGCCTGCCGGACCTCGACGCCTGGGCGGGCGGGCTCGGCTTCCCGCCCATCCCGGTGCCGTGCGGGGCGTTCCAGGCGACGCCGATGCGCCACCGGGGCGAGGCCGTGGGCGGCTTCTTCCTGGGCGGCAAGGAGGGCGGCTTCTCCGACGCCGACGAGGCGATGCTGGTGCTGTTCGCGCAGCAGGCCGCGTCCGCGCTCGCCAACGCGCGCGCGCATCGCGAGGAGCGACGCGCCCGGGCCGACCTCGAGGCGCTGGTCGAGACCTGCCCGGTCGGGGTGTTCGTGCTGGACGCCGCGAGCGGCGCGCCGCTCTCGCTCAACCGGGAGGCGCGGCGCCTGCTGGCCCCGCTCGAGGTGGAGGTGGACGAGCGCTCCCTGCAATGGCTGCGCGAGGCGCTGGTGTGCCGGCGCGGCGACGGCCGGGAGGTGACGCTGGCCGACCTCTGCCACGCCGAGATCGTGCGCGCCGAGGAGGTGGAGATCTCGGTCCCGGGGGGCAGGAGCGTGCGCACGCTGCTCGACGCCACGCCGATCGGCCCGGCCGAAGGCGCCGTCGAGCGGCTGGTGGTGACGCTCCAGGACCTGGCGCCGTTCGAGGCGCTGGAGCGCTCGCGGGCGGAGTTCCTGGAGCTGGTGAGCCACGAGCTCCGGGCGCCGCTGGCGGCGATCCGGGGTTCGGCCTCGACGGCGCTGGAGGACCGGCACGAGGCGGATCGGGACGAGCTGCGCCAGTACCTGCGCATCGTCGAGGAGCAGTCCGGACGCATGTCGGGGCTGATCGGCGACCTGCTCGACGCCGGGCGCATCGGCGCGGGCACGCTGTCGGTGGACCCGGCCCCAGCGGCGCTTTCGGGCATCGTCGAGCGGGCGCGCACGGCCTTCGCCGGCGCCGGCGGGCGCCATCCGGTGACGGTCGAGGCGCCGCAGGGGCTGCGGGTCATGGCCGATGCGCGGCGCATCGTCCAGGTGCTGGGGAACCTGTTCGACAACGCCGCAAGGCACTCGGTGGAGACCGCCCCGATCCTCGTGTCGGCGGCGCGCGAGGGCACCGAGGTGTCGGTCTCGGTGACCGACGGGGGCGAGGGCATTCCGCCCGAGCGGCTGGTGCATCTGTTCCGCCGCCACGCCGGCAACAGCAAGGGCGGCGGCTCCGGCCTCGGGCTGGTGATCTGCAAGGGTCTGGTGGAGGCGCACGGGGGGCGCATCCGGGCCGCGAGCGCGGGCGTCGCCCGGGGCACGACGGTGACCTTCACCCGGCGGGCGGGGGTGGGGGTGGGGGCGCCCGCGTCGCGCCCGCGCCGGCGCGGGCGCACGCCGGTGCTGGTGGTCGACGACGACCCGCACGCGCTGCGCCAGATGCGCGAGGCGCTGGCCGGCGCGGGCTACGACCCGGCGGCGACGGCCGAGCCGGCGAGCATCCCGCGCCTGCTGGAGACGAAGCGCCCGGCGCTCGCGGTGCTCGACCTGGTGCTGCCGGGGGTGGACGGCATCGAGCTGATGCGCACCCTGCCGGGGCTGACCGACCTGCCGGTGATCTTCGTCTCGGCCTACGGCGAGGGCGACACGGTGGCGCGCGCCCTGGAGGCGGGCGCGGCGGACTACATCGTCAAGCCGTTCTCGCCGGCCGAGCTGGCGGCGCGGGTGGCGCTGGCGCTGCGCCGCCATTCCCCGCCGGCGTCGCTGCGCGTGGGCGAGCTGGTCCTCGACCGGGCGAAGCGCCGGGTGACGCTGGCCGGGCGGGCGCTGCGGCTGACCGCGACCGAGTACCGGCTGCTGCACGCGCTGTCGCTCGACGCCGGCGGGGTGGCGACCTACGAGACGCTAATCCGCCGGATCTGGGGCGACAAGGAGGGGGGCAACGTGGCGGCGCTGCGCAGCGCGGTCGCCAAGCTCCGGCGCAAGCTCGGCGACGACGCCAGGAAACCGCGCTACGTCATCGGCGAGCGCGGCCTCGGCTACCGCCTGCCCGAGCCCGACGAACCGTGACGACGCCGAAGGGCGCCCCCGAACCGTCCGCTCGGCCCCCGCGAGGACGACCTCCCCCTCGCCTCGGGCGCGGCGCTGGTCCTCGCGGTCGACCCGAACGGCCGGCTGCCGGCGGAGGACCGGGACCGGTTCAGGCTCTGGTCGGACCCGCGCGCCCGCCTGCTGGAACCCACGGTCAGCGCCCGCGAGCGCGCCGTCGCGATGCAGGCCGCCCGCGCGTTCGACGGCTACTTCCGGTCGGTCATCGCCGAGCGTCGGGTCGCGCCCCGCGACGACAGCCTGAGCGCGCTGGCGCAGGCCGAGGACGAGGGCGAGCGGCTGACCGAGCGCGAGACCCTCAACATGCTGCGCCTGCTCATCATCGCCGGCAACGAGACCACCACCAACCTGATCGGCAACGGCATGCTCGCGCTGTTGCGCAAGCCGGACCAGCTCCGCCGGCTGCGCGAGGATCCGTCCCTCATCCCCTCCGCCGTCGAAGAGCTGCTGCGCTACGACCCGCCGGCCCAGGCGTTCTTCCGGCGCGCGCTGGCGGACTGCGCGGTCAACGGCTTCGAGCTGCGCGCGAAGGACAACGTCGTCCTCCTGGTCGGCGCCGCCAACCGCGACGGGCAAGCCTTCGACGATCCCGACCGGCTCGAGGTCGGCCGCGCCGTCAATCCGCACCTCACCCTGGGCCGGGGCATCCACTACTGCCTGGGCGCCCCGCTCTCGCGGCTGGAGGGGCGGATCGTGTTCGAGACGCTGCTGGAGCGGTTCCCGGAGATCGCGCCGCTCGACGACAGGCCCCGGTTCCGCGGCGGCGTCGTGCTGCGCGGCCTCCGGTCCCTGCCGCTGCGAGGCCGCCGCGCCCGAGTTCGTTCGGCGCAAGCGCTGCCGGGTGCGTCCGGCGGACGTTCCGCCGCCACACGCGTTCCGCCGACGCGCTGGTCGAACCCCGCAACCTCCATATACCGTCCGGCCCGCCCCCGACAGTGCGCGTCCGACCGTCGAACTTTCGTTCCCGACCGGAGCAAGAAGGGCGGACCGCAAGGGTCCGCCCAGCTTGTCTCGAAACGCCGCGTTCCGATCCGCGGGGCCGGGTCCACGGCGCGCATCGCCGTGGACCTTCCAACTGAAATCAGGCGAGGTCGAAGCGGTCGAGGTTCATAACCTTGTCCCAGGCGGCGACGAAGTCGTCTACGAACTGCCGCTCAGCGTCCCCGGACCCGTAGACCTCCGCGATCGCCCGGAGCTGCGAGTTCGACCCGAAGACGAGATCGACGCGGGTGCCGGTCCACCGGAGCTCGCCGGCCGCCCGATCACGCCCCTCGAACACATCCTCCGACTTTAAAGCCGCCTTCCACGCGGTGCTCATGTCGAGCAGATTCACGAAGAAGTCGTTGGTGAGCGTTTCCGGACGCCCGGTGAAGACCCCGTGGCGGGACTGTCCGACGTTCGCATCGAGGACGCGCATGCCGCCGACGAGCACCGTCATCTCCGGCGCCGTCAGCCCCAGCAGCTGGGCCCGGTCGACCAGCAGCGCTTCCGCCGACGCGGTGTGCCGGCCGTTGAGATAGTTGCGGAACCCGTCCGCGGCCGGCTCCAGCACGGCAAAGGACTCGATGTCGGTCTGCTCCTGCGACGCATCTGTGCGTCCCGGCGTGAACGGAACCGTGACGTCGTGCCCGGCCTTCTTCGCGGCCTGCTCGACCGCCGCGCATCCGCCCAGCACGATGACGTCGGCCAGCGACACACCCTTCCCGTTGGCCTGCGCGCCGTTGAACGCCCGCTGGATGCCTTCCAGGGTTTCGAGCACCGACGCCAGCCGGTCGGGCTGGTTGACCTCCCAGTCCTTCTGCGGCGCAAGACGGATGCGCGCCCCGTTCGCCCCGCCGCGCAGGTCGGAGCCGCGGAAGGTCGACGCCGACGCCCAGGCGGTCGAGACCAGCTCGGACACGGAGAGCCCCGAAGCGAGGATCCTGGCCTTGAGGTCGGCGATATCCTGCTCGTCGATCGGGTGATGCGTGACGGGCGGGATGGGGTCCTGCCAGATCAGCTCCTCCTCAGGGACCTCCGGGCCGAGATAGCGTGCGCGTGGACCCATGTCGCGGTGGGTCAGCTTGAACCAGGCCCGGGCGAAGGCGTCCGCGAACGCGTCCGGGTCCGCGTGGAAGCACCGCGAGATCGGCTCGTAGATCGGGTCCATCCGCATCGCCATGTCCGCCGTGGTCATCATGGGCGCATGCCGCTTCGACGGATCGTGGGCATCCGGCACGGTATCCGCGCCGGCGCCGTCCTTCGGCACCCACTGCCAGGCACCCGCCGGGCTCTTCGTCACCTCCCACTCGTAACCGAACAGGGTGTCGAAGTAGCTGTTGTCCCAGCTCACCGGCGTCGGAGTCCACGCGCCTTCGATGCCGCTGGTGATCGCATCGCCCGCCTTGCCGCTGCCGAAGCCGCTCTTCCAGCCGAGCCCCTGCTCCTCGATGGGCGCGCCCTCCGGTTCGGGGCCGACATGGGCCGGATCTCCGGCGCCGTGGGCCTTGCCGAAGGTGTGCCCGCCGGCGACGAGCGCGACGGTCTCCTCGTCGTTCATCGCCATGCGCGCGAAGGTCTCGCGGATGTCCCGGCCTGAGGCGACCGGGTCCGGATTGCCGTTCGGCCCTTCCGGATTGACGTAGACCAGGCCCATCTGGACGGCACCGAGAGGGTTCTCAAGCTCCCGGTCACCGGTATAGCGCGCATCCCCGAGCCACTCGACCTCGGAGCCCCAGTAGATGTCCTTTTCGGGCTCCCACACGTCCGCGCGACCGCCGGCGAATCCGAACGTCCTGAACCCCATCGACTCCAGGGCGCAGTTGCCGGCCAGGATCATGAGGTCGGCCCAGGAGATCTTCCGGCCGTACTTCTTCTTGACCGGCCAGAGCAGCATGCGCGCCTTGTCGAGGTTGCCGTTGTCGGGCCAGCTGTTGAGCGGCGCGAAGCGCTGCGTGCCGGTGCGTCCGCCGCCGCGGCCGTCGCCGGTCCGGTAGGTGCCGGCGCTGTGCCACGCCATCCGGATGAAGAGCGGCCCGTAGTGGCCGTAGTCGGCCGGCCACCAGTCCTGTGACTCGGTCATCAGCGCGAAGATGTCCTTCTTGACCGCGTCGAGGTCGAGGCTCTCGAACGCCTTAGCGTAGTCGAAGCTCTCGCCCATCGGATTGGAGAGCGTGGAATGCTGGTGCAGGACGTTCAGCTTCAGCTGGTTGGGCCACCAGTCCCGGTTCGACGTGCCGCCACCGGCGGCGTTTCCGCGAGCCCCGTGCATGACCGGGCATCTGGCTTCGTTCATGACTCCCTCCTTCGCGTGTCTTGCGTCGGTCCGGAACGGTCCCGGAGACCGCGTTCCGCCTTCAGCCGCCTGGCTGTCATTGGGAGCGTAGGGAGTACTGGGATTCGTGTACAACGATGAATATCGTCTATATCAATCGTATTCTACGAACAAGGTCTCCCGGAGGAACCGCCGATGAAGCGCCTGCCCACGATGAAGCAGCTCGAGTATCTGGTGGCGCTGGCGGACACGCGGCATTTCGGGCGGGCGGCCGAACGCTGCCACATCACCCAGTCGACGCTGAGCGCCGGCATCCGCGACCTGGAATCGGTGCTCGGCACCGCGGTCGCCGAGCGCTCGAACCGGCACGTGCTGATGACGCGCGTCGGCGCGACCATCGCCGTGCGGGCGAAGGCCCTGTTGCGGGACGCCGAAGAGGTTATGGAGCTCGCAAGGGCGGACCGCGCGCCGATGACCGGGGAGATGCGCCTCGGGGTCATCCCGACCATCGGCCCCTTCCTGCTGCCCCGCGTCCTGCCGGCCCTGCGGGAGCGGTTTCCCGGGCTCACGGTCTACCTGCGGGAGGAGCAGACGGTCCCGCTGCTCGCCCGGCTGGAAGACGGCGAGTTGGACGCCGCCCTGATCGCGCTGCCCTGCGAGACCGGGGACCTCGCAGTCGAGGACATTCTCGAGGACGAGTTCCTGTTCGCCTGCAACAGGGCTCACGCCCTCGCCGGCGCTGAAGAGGTCTCGCGCGAAGCGCTCGAGGACGAACCGCTCATGCTGCTCGAGGAAGGACACTGCCTGCGCGGCCACGCGCTGGACGTCTGCGGCGCCGGGAACGCGCAGGCGCGGGCGCAGTTCGAGGCCAGCAGCCTGCACACGCTGGTGCAAATGGTGGCGGCCGGCATCGGCGTCACCCTCATCCCGCGCATCGCGGTCGAGGCCCGGATCGACCGGGGAACGGGCATCTCGCTCGCACCGCTTGCGGCGCCCGCGTCACGCCGGATCGGGCTGGCGTGGCGCCGCACGTCGTTGAGGGCGGAAGACTTCCGGATACTTGCCGGCGCCCTGCGCGAGTTGGCGGAGGTGGCGTAACCCTCGGGCACGCAATCCCTCATGGCTTCGCGGTCCGCATACAGCGTCGTTCCCGCGATCAACGCTCTCATCGCCGCTCGCGGGAGGCCGAAACGTCCTTCGACAAACCCGATATGGAATTGGACCGCGGTCTCCGGGCCGCCGTCTGTCCGGAATCGGATTCGCCATCCAGGGCTGTGCGCGCACGGGTTGCGGCACTGGAATTCCAGAGCGGCAACACAGTCGCTTCCGTCCCGTGCCATGCGTCGGATTTCCAGGGCGAAGCCCCGGCTGGTTGTCCTGGCCGCGACATACGCCGTGGATTGCGAGCCATGCTCTTCCTCCCGGATACCGGCCAGCCATGTGCCGGCGACACCGGCGCGAGGCCCGCTGGAATGGCGACGAGCAGCACTGCGAGACCTGCGCCCTGGCGATCGATGGTCTTCGGCCGCCGCGTGCGGCCGAACGCAAGTCGAGACACCGCGCCGGACATGTCCCGCCGCCCGGCCTACTCGCCTTCCGAAACCAGAAGGTAGCCGCGGTTCTCGACGGTATCGAAGGTGCGCATCGCCGCGATCAGGTCTTCGGACCCGACCCACACCCAGGGCGCCCGGTTGGGGTTCACGTCCATGATCAGGAACGAATCGCTGCCTTCGTCATAGGCTCCGAGCGGGGAGATATGACCGCCGCCCTCCTGGCCGAGGGCCTTGCGGGCATAGTTGATCAGCACGTAGTCGTCCCCGGAGGCCAGGTTCGCGGCGATCTCGCGCCTGATCGTTTCTGCGTCCGCGCCGTCGTCCACGACCCGGGTCACGACCCTGAGGCCGTGGCTCTCCAGGACCTGCGCGAGCTGGCGCAGCTGCAGGCCGTAGTCGCGCTTCGCCTCGCCCTCGATGAGGATGGGCTTGCCCAGGACCTCGAGACGGGTCTTGGTCCGCTCGGTGAGCACGTTGTTGGGCGTGTACTTGCCGTAGAACGGGTCGGCCCCCCTCCAGAGCCAGGCCATCTCGTCTTCGGCGATCGAGCTGCGGTCCCGCGGCAGCCCCTCGCGTTTGCCCAGCCGCAATGCGTTCAGCACTATGGCCGAGGAGACCGGACCGCAGAAGATGCTGTTGTCCTGGCTGATGAAGTGATTGCTGAGCGGGAAGAAGTCCGTCCTGTGGGACGAGCTGGAGAATCGCTCGACGCCCTCCCCGGACTGCCATTCGACGAGAGCCGCCGGGCGCGCTTCCGTGTTGCTCGCTGCACGGCCGTCGGTCGAAACGACCATGAAAGCGCACAGCAGCGCAGATATCGAGACTAGGGCCTTGGTCTTCATCATCGGGTTCCTCGGTCAAGGTGGCGTGCCGGCCTCGCCATTGCCGCCGGGAATCCTGAGATACTACGCGCTCGAGATCCCCGCGGGCCAACCGGCTCGCTGCGACTCATGGCGATGCGCTCGATCGCAGTCATCCATCGACACCGTCCCGGTTGCATGAACGCCGCCGCCGGCGGGGCCGGGGACATCGTCCTCGCGAAAATCCCCGGGACCGGCTCGGTGCCCCGCCGGTCCGCGGCGCTTTCCGATCGTGTCCCGGGACATTGCATGTCGCAAAGCGCCCTGCAAGCGGTCCGGCCGTGCGGGTCGCCAGCCCCCCACTTCAGCGACGCGCTTCGGCGCTGTCGCACCCGCCCGCCCGTGCCCGATCATGGCCGGCGGGAGGGCGATCGCCCAAGTGCAACCCGCGAAAAAGGCTTCATCTAGCCGACGCATGACCTTGCAATCAGCCGGTGTTGTTCAGCCCACAAGTTGGCCGCCGTTCGGCGTGGCGAGGCCGTGATATTCATTGATTCGGAGGGATCGATCCAGAACGCCGAACAACTTTGGGGGCCGGCAGCCTGCACACGGCGGTGCAGATAGTGGCGGCCGGATTGGACGTCGCTCTCGCACCGCGGCTCTCGGTCGCGGCACATATCGCCCGGGGACCGGATATCCCGCTCCCGCCGCTTGCGGCGCCCGCGTCACGCGAAATCGGGCTGGCGTGGCGCCGCACGTCGTTGAGGGCGGAGGAGCTCGGATTGCCGGCGAGCACTCTGGGCGAATCGGCCGCGCTGTCGCGACCCTCGGCCGGGCCAAACCCGACGTTCACGCGATACCTCGTGGCCGGCCGGATACCGAAGCGGAATGCCGAACGAGAAGTTGCCGGAAAACCTGCGCTGTGCGCCCTTCCCAATGCGGCCGCCCGGGTGTTCGCGACTGGCGGCTTCGTCAAGGAGCTGAGGATCCACGGAACCGAGACCGAAGCCCTCGCGTCCGTGGCCGGCTGATAGGCGTATTCCTGCCTCAGCCCTACCTCGGAGGAACTCTCACATCCCGGCGGCGGAGGCCCTGGCGATCTTCCCCGGCGGACGAGCGTTCGTCCTCGGCGAACATCTCTTCGAGCTCTCGGGTCCAGTGCTGCGCTTCCTCGGCCATGCGGTCGGTGTCGTGCGCGATCGCGTGCTGCCGGAGCAGGCGTTCGGTATCGTGGTCGCGGAAGGTGTCGACAGTGCGCCGGCTTTCCAGGGCGCCGAGGCCGAGCTCCTTCAGAATCCCGTCGGCGAGCTCTAGGCTGGAATGAAACGTGTCGCGCACGATGCGGTCGATGCCGAGATCCATGAGCGCGTAGGCGTGCTGACGGTTTCTCGCGCGGGCGAAGATTGTCAGATGGGGAAAGTGTTTGCGCACCGCCCGCGCCGTCGCGAGCGAGCGCTCCACGTCCTCGATCGCCAGCACGAAGAGCGCGGCCTTGTCGGCATTCGCCGCGCGCAGCAGCTCGACCCGGCTCGCATCGCCGTAGTAGATCTTGTTGCCGAAGCGGCGCACGAAATCGACCTGCTCGGCGTCGGTCTCCAGTGCGGTGAAGCCGATGCGGCGCACGCGCAGGATGCGGCCGACGATCTGGCCGACACGGCCGAACCCGGCGATGATGACCCGGTTCTCCTCCTCGATATGCCGCTCGTAAGCCGGCTCCGCCTCCCTCTCCAGTCGCGCGTTCAGCCAGTCGCCCGCCTTGAAGGCCAGCGGCGTCGCCGCCATCGAGAGCGTCACCGCGACGATCAGAAGGTCGGCGGTGCGCCCGTCCATCAGCGCCGAGGACACGCCGAGCGCGACAATGACGAAGGCGAACTCGCCGCCCTGCGAGAGCGCCACGGCCACGCCGCGGATCGTGCGCCAGTTCGCCGTGTCGACGCGCGCGACCGCGATCAGGCAGAGCATCTTGACGAGTATCAAACCGGCGGCGACGCCCAGCACCGTGAGCGGCGTCTCGATCACCAGCCCGATGTTGACCGTCATCCCGACGGCCATGAAGAAGAGGCCGAGAAGCAGCCCCTTAAAGGGCTCGATGTCGGCTTCCAGCTCGTGCCGGTACTCGGAATCGGCGAGCAGCACGCCGGCCAGGAACGCGCCCAGCGCCATCGAGAGCCCGGCAAGCTCCATCAGCAGCGCCGCGCCCACCACCGTGAGCAGGGCCGTCGCCGTGAACACCTCGTGCGTGCCGAAGCGCGCGATGAGCCTGAGCACGTAGCGCAGGAGGTAGCGGCCGCCCACCGCCACCAGCGCAATCGTGCCGACCGCCGTCGCGATATCGAGCCAGGGTATCCCGCCGGCGGCGGCACCCGACGCGGGCGCCAGCAGGGGAAGCAGGGCCAGGATCGGAATCACCGCGAGGTCCTGGAACAGCAGGATCGAGAACGACAGGCGGCCGTGGCGGGTGGTGAGCTCGTTGCGCTCGGCGAGCGCCTGCAGGGCGAAGGCGGTGGACGACAGGGAGAGCGCGAGCCCCGCGACGACGGCGGCCTCCAGCGGCAGCCCGAGGGCGAAGGCGAGTCCGGCGAGCGCCGCGGCGGTCAGCGCGAACTGCCCGCCGCCCAGCCCGAACACCGCCCGGCGCATGGTCCAGAGCCGCCGCGGCTGCAGCTCCAGGCCGATGACGAACAGCAGGAGGACGACGCCGAACTCCGCGAGATGAAGGATCTCCCGCTCGTCGTCGACCAGGTCGAGCGCCCACGGCCCGACGATCGCGCCCGCCAGCATGTAGCCGAGAACCGAGCCGAATCCGACCCGCTTGACGATCGGCACCACCGCCACCGCGGCGCCCAGAAAGATGGCAACCTGCTCAAGAAACGCCATGCCACATCCCCTCCCGATCCCGAACCGCGGCAGCCGCTTCCGCACTTGTACTACAGACGCCGGGCGGGAGGGGCAGGGTCCAATGTTTCACGTGAAACAAAGGTCAACTGTGTTGACTTATCCTTTACGTGAAGACTTTGCCCTAACCCGTTAATCCGTTCCCGCGCGGCCCGGGAGAGCGGAAGGCGGGCGGCCGCGAACCCGCCCGCCGCGTCCCCGGGGGACACGAATCGCCCGAAATGCGTTGCCGGAGGGGGCGCGGCGCCCCAATATTCGCTACCCATCGGTAGTGAATTATGCCCCAAACCCCCGACCTGACCGTCCGCGAGACCGGCTTCCTGGCGGGGGTCCCGGAGAAGACCGCCGTCCTGCCGGCCCGCTTCCGCAGCGGCCCTGACGGGCGGGGGTCGGCCGGTTGTCGAGCGCGGGCGAAGGACTCGGCGGAGACTCTTGCCCAACGAAAAATATGTTTGTTGGGCAAGAGTCCGGTCGCGCCCAGACTAGCCGCGTCGCCGCCGTCGAACTATATTCATTCCGGCCAAGGAACGAATAATGCCTCTTACCGCCGAGCTGACCGTTCGCGAGACCGCCGCCCTTTCGGGGGTCTCGAAGACGACGATAGAAAAGGCCCTGGAAGCGGGGATATTGCGGAGCGCAACCGCTTCGCCCCGGTTTCGCGGCGGGGCGACGCGCTACCTGCCGATCCGGGCGGTCGCCTACTTCCGCGCCCTTGACGCCGCGAAGCTCACGGACCTCCCCCCGCGCCACAAGCGGGCCATCTGGGCCCATCTGGCTCGACTCGAACCCGTGCGGCTCGGAACCGTCGAATTCGCTCAAGCCACGACGATCGATCTGCGGCGCCTTGCCGCCGATTCGTTGCGCGACGCCGAGCGATACCGCGACGCTCGCGACCGATACATCGTTTCCGACCCGGAAATCCTGGGTGGGACGCCGGTCATCTCGGGAACCCGGTTGACGGTCTATGCGATCCTGGGACGGATGCAGGATGGCGAGACCGCGGACGATCTCGCCGCCGACTATCCGGAAGTCCCACGCGAGGCCATCGCCGCCGCCGAACTCTACGCCAGAACCCACCCGCTGCGGGGCCGCCCATCGGGTAGACCCTGGCGCAACGCAGCCTGACCCGCCGCTAAGGCAGCGCGTGCGCCTGTTTCTCGACGAGTGCCTGTCGCCGGCGATCGGTCGGGCACTCAATGCCGAAGGCGCGCACGCCGTCACCCATCTGCGCGACCTCGGAGGCCTGGGGGCGCCCGACCGCGAAGTCCTCGCCCGATGCGTCGGGCTCGACCTCGTTCTGGTGACGGCGAACGCCCGGGATTTTCGTGCTCTGGTCGCCGCCGAGGACATTCACCCCGGTTTGATCGTCCTGCCGTCCGTCGGCCGCGCGCGTTCGGAAACGTTGCTGCGCGCCGCCATCGATTTCCTTTCGGCGCGCGGCGACCCGATGGGAATCATGGTCAACCAGGTACTCGAAGTGTCGGAAGACGCGGAAATGACGCTTTATCCGCTGCCGGCCGAGGAGAGGTAGGGGCCAGCCGGTTGCGCGCCGTCATCGCCCTGCTCGCCCTACTCCCCCTCCACCACCGCAGGCGGCGTGTGCACCGCCACCTCCGGGGCCTCCCCCTCCCACCGCTCCACCTCGACCAGCGCGGAGTGCGCGGCGGTGGCCTGGGCGAGGCGCGACGTGCCGAGATCGTGGGTCAGCACGTTGGGGTTGCCGTGGCGGTCGAGGGCGCCGATCTCGCCGGGCTCGGCCGGGTCGTACCAGGCGCCGGTCGGCAGCACCACGACGCCCGGGCGGACGGCGTCGCTCACGCGCGCGCCGGCGAGGCACTGGCCGCGGTCGTTGAAGAGCCGCACCGTATCGCCGTCCCCGATGCCGCGGGCGCGCGCGTCGTCCGGGTGGATCGTCGCCGCCTCGCGCCCCGCCACCTTGCCGCGCGCGCTGACCGGGGACGGGTCGAGCTGGCTGTGAAGGCGCGTCGCCGGCTGGTTGGAGACCAGGTGGAGCGGGAAGCGTTGGGCGAGCGGCGCGCCCAGCCATTCGCGCGGCTCGATCCAGACCGGGTGGCCCGGGCAGTCGTCGTAGCCCAAGTTCGCGACGGTCGCGGAGTAGAGCTCGATCCTGCCAGACGGGGTGTTGAGCGGGTTCGCGTCGGGATCGGCGCGGAAATCGGCGAACAGCACGAAATCCTCCTCCGGCTCCGGCACCCGGACGCGGCCGTCTTGCCAGAACTCCTCGAAGCCCGGCAGCGCCGCGCCCTCCCGCGCCATGCGGGCGGCGAAGGCCTCGTAGGACTCGCGGATCCAGTCGAGCTCGCTCTTGCCGTCCGTGAACGCGCTTTCGAGCCCCATCCGTCCGGCGAGCGCGGCCACGATGTCGTAGTCGCTCCGCGCCTCGCCCACCGGCTCGACCGCGCGGCGCATGGCGTAGATCGTGGAATCGCGGCTGCCGGCGCCGAGATCGTTCCTCTCCAGCGCCGTCGCCGCCGGCAGCACGATGTCGGCGTGGCGCGCCGCCGATGTCCAGAACGGGTCCTGCACGACGATCGTCTCCGGCTTGCGCCAGGCGCGCAGCAGCCGGTTGAGGTCTTGGTGGTGGTGGAACGGGTTGCCGCCCGCCCACCAGACCATGCGGATGTCGGGATAGGTCCGCCGCTCGCCGTCGAAATCGTATTCGCCGCCCGGATTCAGCAGCATGTCGGCGATGCGCGCGACCGGGATGAAGCTCTTCGTCGGGTCCTTGCCGACGGGCAGCCCGCGCGGCCCGGCCGCGATCTTCTCGTTGCCGATCGAGGCCATCGCGCCGTAGCCGATGCCGAACCCGCCGCCCGGCAGGCCGATCTGGCCCAGCATGCAGGCGAGCGCGATGCCCGCCCAGATCGGCTGCTCGCCCCGGTCGGCGCGTTGCAGCGAGTAGCTCAGCGTGATCATCGTCCGCGCCGCGGCCATGCGCCGCGCCAGCCCGCGGATCTCGCCCGCGGCGATGTCGCAGCGTTCCGCCGCCCAGCCGGCGTCCTTGACCGTGCCGTCCACCCGGCCGTCGAGATAGGCGGCGAAGCGCTCGAAGCCGGTGCAGTAGCGATCGAGAAAGGCGCGGTCGTGCAGCCCCTCCTCCATCAGCGAATGCGCGAGGCCCAGCATCAGCGCGGTGTCGGCGTTGGGCCGGATCGGCAGCCAGCGCGCGCCGAGCTCGTCGACCGTGTCGTCGCGCAGCGGGCTCACCGAGACCGTGTCCACGCCGGCCGCGCCGAGCCGCGCCATCCAGCCGCGCGTGCGGTGCGGTCCCGGCCCGCCGAACGAGACCTGGAGGTTCTTGGGCGCCATGCCGCCGAAGCTCACGATAAGCTTCGTGTGACTGGCGATGTTGCGCCACTCGGTCGCCTGCATGCCGACCGGCGCGGCGGTCCCCAGGATGTAGGGCGCGACGACCAGCGCCGCGCCGCAGCTGTAGTTGCCGACCGCGTCGGTCGCGCCGCCGTGGAGGTTGAGCAGGCGGCGGATCAGGGTGCGCGGGTGGTGGATCTTGCCTGAGCTCGCCCAGCCGTAGCTGCCGGCGAAGATCGCCTCGCTACCGTGCGCGTCCCGGACGCGGTCGAGCTCGCCGGCGATCAGGTCCAGCGCGCGATCCCACGAGACCGGCACGAAGGGCTCCGCGCCCCGGCCCGCGGTGTCGGATTCGGGCCCCGCGTTGTGATAGCCCGCGCGCACCATCGGCCGGTCGATGCGCGTCGGATGGTCGACCGTCTCCGGCAGCGCGGCATGGAGAGGCGCCGGGTCGGGGTCCTCCGCCCACGGCCGCGAACCCACCACGCGCCCGTCCGCGACCAGCACGTCGTAGATCCCCCAATGCGCCCCGGTGGGGACGGTTTCGGTGCGTGGGTCGGTCATGTGCGTCTCTCCCGGTCCCTCGATACGGCCCTTCGGGCCTACTCGGGATGAGGGTGCTTATGCGGTTCCCTCACCCTGAGCAGCCGCGCCAGCGGCGTATCGAAGGGCGGTGGCCGTGTGTGCCCTAAACCGCGTACTCCACCCCCGCCTCGTCGAGCTGGCGGAGGAGGGCGGGCCATTCGTTGCGGCCGCATTCGGACTGGGTGGCCTGGCGCGCGGTGTGCTCGCAGACCTCCTTCGTCGGGTAGTGGATCCGGCCGCCGCCCGCCGCCGCGGCCTGCAGCGTGAGCTGGGCCGAGCAGACCTTCTCCATGAAGTACATCAGCACCCAGGCCTCCGCCACCGTCCCGCCGGTGGTCAGCAGCCCGTGGTTCCGGAGGATCATCACCTTCTTGTCGCCCATATCCGCGACCAGCCGCTCGCGCTCCGAGACGTCGAGCGAGATGCCCTCGAACTCGTGATAGGCGACCCGGCCGTAGAAGATCATCGAGTCGAGATTGGTGAAGATCAGCCCGTCCTCCAGCGAAGAGACCGCCATGCCCGCCTCGGTGTGGGTGTGGAGCACGCAGTGCGCGTCCTCGCGGGCGCCGTGGATCGCGCTGTGGATGACGTAGCCCGCGTCGTTGATCGAGTACGGGGTGTCGTCGAGGATGTTGCCGTCGAGGTCGATCTTGACCAGGTTCGACGCCGTCACCTCGTCCCAGCGGAGCGGGAACGGGTTGAGCAGGAAGTGCCGCTCCGGCCCCGGGATGCGCGCCGAGATGTGGTTGTAGATCAGCGTCGTCGTCCAGCCGTACATGTGCGCGAGACGGTAGGCCGCGGCGAGGTCGACCCGGGTCTGCCATTCCTGCTCGCTGACCCTCTCCCTGAGCGAGGGGCCTGCGATGTCGCGAAGGGCGGTGGCATTCATGGCGGGTCTCCGGAGATGCGGTGCGTCGCCGGAGTGTAGGGGTTTTTCCGCACCGGCGGAACGGCTGGAGCGGGTGGCGGGCTCAGGACGCCTTCCGCCGGCGTCCGAACGCCGCGAGGCCGATCCGGGCGTTGACACGCTGCGCCCCCGGGGCCGCCGCGAACCAGGCCCGGGCGTCGCGCAGACCGTCGCTGACCTTGCCCGGGACCGCCTCCAGATAGGGGGGCATCTCGGATGCCCGGTAGAGTCCGCCCAGGGACGGGGGCGGCATCGGCCTCTTTTGCAGCGCCTGCCGGCTCACCTTGAGCCGCGCCGCCACGTCCGCGAGGCTCACCAGGTCCGGCCGGACCTCGCGGAGCCGCGTTCCCGACGGGAGGCCCGTCAGGACCTGCTCCGCCGCATCCGCAATGACGGTCTCGGGATCCGTTCCGGAACGCGTGAGGCCCACCCCGACGAGCCCCGCCGCGCCGAGGCCGACGACGGCGTCCTCGCACCCCGCCCCGTAGAGGGCATCCAGAACGGCATCCTCGTCCGCCGGGCCGTCCGGCAGCGCGAACATCAGGTCGAACTCGAACTCCGATTCAGCCGCCATGCCCGTCACCCTCCATCACGCAGCCGCATATAAGGCACCGCAGAAGAGGTTGTCAAACGACAACAAACAGATACCGGAGCATATTCCATGCGGTCGATGCTCGGGTTGCGGCACGCCCGTGCGTTATCCCGTCATGGTCGGCGGGAAGACGGCGGCGGGCCTCCCCTACGCCCTGTTCGTCGGGAACGGGCTGCGGTCGACCAGGTCCATCTGCCGGCGGGCGAGGCGTTCCATGCATTCGGCCTTCGCGGCGCCGGCGGCGGGGTCGTCCCAGAGGTTGACCAGCTCGGACGGGTCGTTCTCCAGGTCGTAGAGCTCGCCCCACTCGGTGCGGTCGTAGAGCGTCATGCGCCAGCGCCGCGTCACCAGCGTACGCACGCGGGGCGCCGCGTCGAAGCCCAGGATGGTGCGCTGCTGGTCGTCCTCGATGAGGATATCGGCGTCCGGGTCGTCGGGGCCGCCGTCGATCAGCGGCATCAGCGACCTGCCCTGGATGCCGTTATAGGGCGCGATTCCGGCGCGATCGAGGACGGTGCGGGCGATGTCGAGCGTGCCGGCGAGCGCGGCGGAGGTCGCGCCGGCGGGGGCGCCGCGGCCGGCGGTGTCCTTCCACAGGAACGGCACCCGGATCAGGCTCTGGTAGTGGACCGGGCCCTTGAGCATGATCCGGTGGTCGCCGAGATAATCGCCATGGTCGGCGGTGAAGATGACCACCGTGTCGTCGGAAAGATTCAGCCGGTCCAGCGTCGACAGGATCTCGCCCACCGCGTCGTCGATCATCGCGATCATCCCGCAGGTGAGCGCGCAGGCCTCCCTGGCCTCGCGCTCGGAGACCGCGAAGAGCGATTGGCTGTTGGTCACCGCGTCCCCCGCCTCGCGGCGTTCGCGCGCCCAGCGGACATGCGGCGGCGGCTCGGCGTTGGCCGCGAAGGAGGCGTCCAGCGTCATGTCGTCCGGGTCGTACATGCCCCAGTACTTGCCGGGCGGGGTGAAGGGGTGGTGCGGGTCGGGAAACGAGGCCATCGCGAAGAACGGCGCGTCGCCGCCCTCTCTCGCATGGGCCTCGAGGAAATCCACCGTGCGCTCGGCGACGTAACGGGTGGGATAAAGCTCCTCCGGCACCGCGGTCCGCCAGGCCTGCGGCATCGTGTAGTCGTGCGGCAGCGCGTTCTTCGGCCCGCGCAGGCTGTCGGGGTCGGCATGGCGCTCCTTGAGCCATTGCCAGTAATGCCCGCCCACCTTGTCGCCGTGCTCGGTGCAGAGGTCGACGCGCTCGAAGCCGTAGAACGGGTAGAACAGGTCCCAGTCCGGATCGTCGTGCCAGCCATGCGGCGATTCGACGTCGACCGGCCCGTCCGCGTCGGTCCGCCGCATCGCCTCCGCGAAGTCGGGGGGCGGCGGCAGGTGGCCCTCCGGCGGGTCGGTCCGTTCGAGGAGCGCCGGCATGCCGGTCATGTTCTGGAGGTGGCTCTTGCCCAGGAGCGCCGTCCGGTAGCCGTGCACCCGCATCAGGTCGACGAAGGTGTTGGCGCGCAAGTTGAGCGCGGTTCCGTTCGAGCGCACGCCGTGCAGCGAGGGCATCCGCCCGGTCATCAGGGTCGAGCGGTTGGGCATGCAGACCGGCGTCGCGACATAAAACCGGTCGAAGCGCCGCCCGCCCTCGGCGATGGTGTCGATATGGGGCGTCCGGAGCACCGGGTGCCCCGCGCAGGCCAGATAGTCCGCGCGCTGCTGGTCGGTGATGACGAGAAGGAAGTTCGGGCGATCGGCCATTTCGGTGTCCTGACTGTGCGGGAATCGGGGAAGGGGGTTCAGGAGGTCCGTCCGTCGAACCTCTCGGTCGCGTCGACGTCGAACTTGCGCGGCTCCACGTCGATGCGTTCGTTCTTCACGCTGCGGTCGAAGGCGACCACCTGGAGGAGCTCAAGCGTGTCCTCGCCCACGGATTCGAACCAGTATTGCGCGTTGCGCGGCATGACGATTCCCTCGTGCACGCCGAACTCGCCGATGACGCCGTCCGGGCCGTGCCAGCGCACCCGTCCCTTGAGCACCATCCAGAACCCGTCCATCCCGCGGTGGGAGTGAAGGTTGTTGTCGCCGCCCTCGCGCACCACCTGGACCGCGCCGCGGACGATGTCGGTCTGGCAGAGCGACACGATCGCCTTGTCCCCCGTCTGCGCCTCCGGCTTCTCGTAGCGGAAGGTCTGCGGCGGGCGGGTTCGGGTGCGGGCGCCGTCCATTCGGTTTCTCCTCATGCGCCGGCGGCCGCCCGGCGGCTGTCGCGCCATTCGGCGACCAGGGCCTTGCGGTCCATCTTGCCCCGCTCGGTCTTGGGGAGCGACTCGCGGAAGATCGCCTCCTTGGGCCGCTTGGCGTGCGACAGCGCGGAGTCGCAGTGAGCGAGCACGGCGGCCTCGTCGAGCGCCGCGTCCGGCCTGGCGACGACATAGACCACGACTTCCTCGCCGTAGATCGGGTCGGGAACGCCGACGGTGGCGGCTTCTGCGACCTCCGGCATCTGCAGCACCAGATTGTCGATCTCGGTCGGCGCGATGTTGATCCCGCCCCTTATGATCAGATCCCTGGCCCGGCCGGTGATGTAGAGATAGCCGTCGGCGTCGAGATAGCCGAGGTCGCCGGTCCGCGTCCGGCCGGTTGCATTGACCCGGTAGCTGCCGTCCTCGGCGAGATAGCGGAACTCGTTGTCGGGGTGGCGGCCCAGCTCGATGGCGCCGATCTCGCCGGCGGGCAGGGCATTCCCCTCGTCGTCGACGATGGCAAGGTTCTGGTAGGCGTGCGGCCGGCCGACCGATCCCATGCGCCGCGTTCGTTCGTTGGATCCCGCGATCCAGCCGGCCTCGCTGGTGCCGCAGCCCTGGGCGATCGGGATTCCGTACATCTCCTCGAACGCCTTCCAGTCGGCCGCCATCAGCGCGGCCGAGCTGGAGGTGATGTAGCGGAGGTCGGGAAGATCGGCGCCGGTGACCGGGACCGGCCGGTTGACCAGCATGTTGATCGTCGTCGGGTTGCCGGCGGCGACGGTTACGCCGAACTCCCGGATCCAGTCGAAATAGCGGCTCCGCGAGAACTTCCGGGCCATGCAGAGCGTGGCGCCCCGGCTGAGCGGGCCGAGGAAGCTCAGCACCTGGGCCGACATCCAGTTGTAGGAACGGAAGTCCAGCACCCGGTCCCGCTCTTCGATGCCGAAGGCATCGGCGGTCGGCGCGACGTTCTCCAGCAGCTCGGCGAAGCTGCAGACGACCCCCTTGGGCTTCGAGGCGGTGCCCGAGGTGTAGAAGATGGAGGCGACGTCGTCGTAGGCGTTGAGCGGGGTTTGCGGCTCGCCCGGCCGCCCGGCGAGCTCGGCGAAGAAACCCTCGCCCGCGCCGCCGTCCCAGCGCCCCATGGGTTGCCATTCGCCCGGCGAGGTCTCTCCCAGCGCGCCCAGGCCGAGCCCGTCCTCGTGCACCACCAGCGCCGCGTCCAGCGCGCGCAGGATTTCCTCCATATGGGCGCGGTTGGTGTCGGCCTGCACGGTGCAGATCGTGGCGCCGTGGCACATCGTGCCGAGATAGACGATCAGGTGCTCCAGCGCGTTGCCCGACAGGAGCGCCACGCGGTCGTTCGCGCCCAGCCCGCGCGCGCGCAGCGCAGCGCCGACGCGTCCCGCCATGTCGTACATCCCCGCGAAGGAGATCGCGCGGTCCTGGTCGATGCTGTGGACGAAGACCTTGTCCGGAAGCCGCGCGGCGGCGTCTTCCAGCCACGCGAGAAGCGCATGTTCCCTTGGCCGCGCCGGAGGGTGCGCGGTGCCGGATGCTGTTTGCGGCATGGTTGCGGCGTGTCTTGGGTTACCCGTTCCGCCAAGGGTATCCCGGGGGCGGGCCGCTCTCAAGCGCGGGTTGTCGCGGGGGGCACTGGCGAGGAACGGGGCCTAGCCGGTGTCGGGACGCACGACCCAGGGCACGTCGAACCGGTGTTCCTCCAGATTGTCGCCTTCCCCCACCCGGTCGACGACGACGAAGCGGGCCGCCCGGCCAAGCGGCGTCAGGACCCCGTGCCAGACGCCGCGCCGGTAATTCACGCCTTGGCCGGGCACGGTCCGGAAGGCCGCCGGCCGGCCGGGCGCGCCGTTCGAGTCGCGCGCCGCGACGACCAGGAACGGATCGCTCGAAAGCGGCAGGAACGCCTGGCTGCCGAGCGGGTGGCGCTCCACCGTATCGAGCGTCAGGGGCAGGATACGGCACCGGCTGACGAAAACGCTCACGGAGGCCCTCCCGCCGCCGAAATCGAGCTCCGCGAGATCGTGATAGCGGCCGCATCTGCCCCGGTTCACCACCGTGTCCGGGAGGCCGCGCGCCTCGATCACCTCGCCGTAGGGGGCGAAGGCTTCCGCGGTCAGCGGCCGGATCGGGATATCCCGGCTCAGCGTCCGGCTCCGCAGAGCGCGAGCCGGGGCAGGCGGTTCACGTCCTTGTAGAGCAGATACCGGAACCGCCCCGGCCCCCCGGCATAGACGGCCTGCGGACAGAACGCGCGCAGCCACATGAAGTCGCCGGCTTCCACCTCCACCCAGTCCCGGTTCAGCCTGTAGACCGCCTTTCCTTCCAGCACGTAGAGGCCATGCTCCATCACATGGGTCTCCTCGAACGGTATGACGGCCCCCGGCTCGAAGGTCACGATGTCGACATGCATGTCGTGGCGCATGTCCGCCGGATCGACGAAGCGGGTCGTCGTCCAGCGCCCCTCCGCGTTCGGAATCGGGGTCGGGCGGATGGACCGTTCGTTGGCGAAGACCGGGTCCGGCGCGCCGATTCCGTCGACGGGCTCGTACCGTTTCCGGATCCAGTGGAACCGTGCCGGACCGTCGCCCGAGTTGCGGACGGTCCAGGACGCCCCCGGCGGCAGATAGGCGAAACCGCCGCCGCTCAGCCGATGCTCCTCGCCGTCGAGCGCGACGGCGAGCGTCCCCTCGGCGATGAACAGCGCGGCCTCGGCCCGGGCATCCGGCTCGGGCCGGTCGCTGCCGCCGCCCGGGCCGACCTCCATGACGAGCTGCGCGAAGGTCTCGGCGAAGCCGGACAACGGGCGCGCGACGATCCAGGCCCTGGTTTCTCCCCAGCCCGGGAGGCGGCTCGCGACGATATCCGCGAACGCGCCGCGCGGAATGACCGCGTACGCCTCGGTGAAGACGGCGCGGCCGGTAGTCAGCTCGGTCTGCGCCGGCAAGCCGCCGCGCGGGACGAAATAGGAGGTGCGCGAACCGATCAACGCCTTCGTTCCCTGTGCCGGGATCGAAAGTGGGGCGGGGCGGAAGGGATTGCCAATGCCGTTTTTCCGGCGATCTCATACAATCCGGCATGGCGACACCGCCCGCCGGGACAAAAATTGTTGACAACCCAACAATTGACAAATAAATAGTTTCTGTTCTGACCCGAAAGCGGCGAAGTTTCGATCAGGAGGGGGAGCAATGACCGAAACCGCTGGCGATCTCCGTAACGAGGAAGGCAACGGACGCATCGACATCCAGACCCATCCCGATGCCTACCGCCACTGGAAGCTGACGATCGAGGGCAACGTCGCCCGGCTCGCGATGGACGTCGACGAGAACGCGACCCTGGTGCCGGGTTATTCGCTCAAGCTCAACTCCTATGACCTCGGGGTCGATATCGAACTCTACGACGCGATCCAGCGGCTGCGGTTCGAGCATCCCGAGGTCGGCTGCGTCGTCATGACCTCCGACAAGCCGCGCGTGTTCTGCGCCGGCGCCAACATCAACATGCTCGGCCGGTCCTCGCACGCCCACAAGGTCAATTTCTGCAAGTTCACCAACGAGACGCGGAACGGGATCGAGGACGCCACCGGCAACTCGCACCAGACCTATATCTGCGCGATCAACGGCACGGCGGCCGGCGGCGGCTACGAGCTCGCGCTCGCCTGCGACTACATCATGCTGATCGACGACGGTTCCTCGACGGTCTCGCTGCCCGAGCTCCCGCTGCTCGCCGTCCTCCCCGGCACCGGCGGGCTCACCCGGCTGGTCGACAAGCGGAAGGTGCGCCACGACCACGCCGATTTCTTCTGCACCACCTCGGAAGGCATGCGCGGCAAGCGGGCGGTCGACTGGAACCTGATCGACGAGCTGGTTCCCGGCGCGCGCTTCCAGGAGATCGTCTCCGAGCGCGCCCGCGAGTTCGCCGACCGGTCCGACCGGCCGAAGGATGCCAGGGGCGTCGTTCTCGCGCCGCTCAACCGCGAGATCGGCGGCGGGCGGATCGTCTACGACCATGTGACGGTCGCGCTCGACCGCGCCGACTCCACCGCGACGATCGTTATCCGCGCGCCGGAGTCCGCGCCGCCCGGGACCGCCGCCGAAATCCACGAAGCCGGCACGTCGTTCTGGCCGTTCGCGCTCGCCCGCGAGCTCGACGACGCGATCATGGAGCTCCGCCTCAACGAGCAGGAGATCGGCACCTGGGTATTCCGGACCGAGGGCGACGCCGCGCTGGTCGCCGCCGCCGACAAGGCGCTGCTCGACAACGCCGACGACTGGCTGGTGCGCGAGATCGCGCTCTATCTCAAGCGCGTGCTCAAGCGGGTCGACGTGAGCTCGCGCAGCCTGATCGCGCTGATCGAGCCCGGCAGCTGCTTCGCTGGCACGCTGCTGGAGCTCGTCCTCGCGAGCGATCGTTCCTACATGCTGGACGGTGTCTTCGAGGGCAGCAACGAGCCGCCCGCGACGGTGCGGCTGACGGGAATGAATTTCGGCCCCTACACGATGTCGAGCGGGCTCACCCGGCTCGAGAGCCGCTTCCTCGCCGCGCCGGAGAGGGTCGCCGGGGCGGAGGAGCGCCAGGGCGAGCCGCTCGAGGCGGAGGACGCCGAGGCGCTCGGGCTGGTGACCTTCATCCCGGACGACATCGACTGGGAAGACGAGATCCGCATCGCCATCGAGGAGCGCGCGAGCTTCTCCCCCGATGCGCTGACCGGCATGGAGGCGAGCCTCCGCTTCGCCGGTCCCGAGACCCTGGAGACCAAGATCTTCGGGCGGCTGAGCGCGTGGCAGAACTGGATCTTCCAGCGGCCAAACGCCGCCGGCGATAACGGCGCGCTCAAGCTCTACGGCACCGGCCGCAAGAGCCAATACGACAGACGGAGGGTTTGACCATGGCGATCAACTACAACGAGCGGATCCCCAACAATGTCGACCTGGCCGACAACCGGCGGCTGCAGCGCGCGCTTGAGGCGTGGCAGCCCGAATTCCTGAGCTGGTGGCACGAGCTCGGCCCCGAAGGCACGAAGAACTTCGACATCTATCTTCGCACCGCGATCAGCGTCGAGCCCGACGGCTGGGCGCATTACGACTTCGTCAAGATGCCGGACTACCGCTGGGGGATCTTCGTCAACCCGGAAGAGGCCGGGAAGAAGATCTCCTTCGGCGAGCACAAGGGCGAGGATGTCTGGCAGGAGGTGCCGGGCGAGTACCGCTCGACGCTGCGCCGGCTGATCGTCACCCAGGGCGACACCGAGCCCGCCTCGGTCGAGCAGCAGCGCATGCTGGGGCTCACCTGCCCCTCGCTCTACGACCTCCGCAACATCTTCCAGGTGAATGTCGAGGAGGGACGGCATCTGTGGGCGATGGTCTACCTGCTGCACGCCTATTTCGGCCGCGACGGGCGCGAGGAGGCCGAGGCCATGCTGGAGCGCCATTCGGGCGATCCCGACAAGCCCCGCATCCTCGGCGCGTTCAACGAGAAGACGCCCGACTGGCTGTCGTTCTTCATGTTCACCTACTTCACCGACCGCGACGGCAAGTACCAGCTCGCCTCGCTCGCCGAATCCGGCTTCGATCCGCTGGCGCGGACCTGTCAGTTCATGCTGACCGAGGAAGGCCACCACATGTTCATTGGCGAGACCGGCGTGGGCCGCGTCATCCAGCGCACCTGCGAGGTGATGAACGAGCTCAGGACCGACGATCCGGAGCGCGTGCGCGCGGCCGGCGCGGTCGACATGCCGACGCTGCAGAAGTTCATGAACTTCCACTTCAGCGTCTCGCTCGACCTGTTCGGCCAGGAGACTTCGACCAACGCGGCGAACTACTTCAACCAGAGCCTCAAGGGCCGTTTCCAGGAGACCATGATCGAGGACGATCACCGCCTGCTGGAAGGCACCTCGCCGGTCCACGTGGTGAAGGGCGACGAGATCGTTCTCGAGGAGCAGCCGGCGCTGAACACGGTCAACGAACGGTTGCGCGAGGAGTACATCAAGGACTGCCAGCGCGGCATGACGCGGTGGAACCGCAACGTCAAACGGGCCGGAATCGACTTCCAGTTCAGGCTGCCGCACCGTGCCTTCAACCGGCGCATCGGCAACTTCGCCGACGTCCGGGTCTCGCCCAAGGGCAAGATCCTCTCCGAGGCCGAGTGGACCCGGAGGCACGGCGAGTGGCTGCCCGACGAGGAGGACCGCGCCTTCGTCCAGTCGCTGATGAAGCGCGTCGTCGAGCCCGGCAAGATCGCAAGCTGGGTCGCGCCGCCGTCCCGCGGCATCAACCACGAGGACCCGTCGAGCTTCGAGTACGTGCGCTTCAGCTAGGGGCGTTCACGCCCTTCGATACGCCGCTTCGCGGCTACTCGGGGTGAGGGTATGGTTGCCCAATAGGGGTTCCTCATCCCGAGTAGGCGCGCCAACACCGTATCGAGGGACGGCCCGCCTGTTACGAAATGGGGTCCGCGATGAACGAAGCACTCAACACCCTTGACGCCACGGAGGCGGCCGCGCTCCTCGCCAATGGCGACATCAGGTCGCGGGATCTGGTCTCATCTTGCCTCGACCGTATCGCGCTCCGCGACGGCGAGATCGGCGCCTGGGCGCACCTCGAGCCCGCCCACGCCCTCGGCCAGGCCTGCATGTCGGACGCCGTCGGGCAGGGACCCCTCAAGGGGATTCCGGTCGGCATCAAGGACATCTTCGATACCGCTGACCTGCCGACCGAGTACGGCTCGGCGATTCACGAGGGGCACCGCCCGGCGCGCGATTCTGCTTGCGTCGCGGCGTTGCGGCGGGCCGGCGCGGTGATCCTCGGCAAGGCCACCACCACCGAGTTCGCCAGTCCGGTTCCGGTCGGGGTGAAGAACCCGCGCGATTTTTCGCGGAGCCCCGGCGTTTCCTCGTCCGGCTCGGCCGCGGCGGTCGCCGACTGCATGGTTCCCGTGACCCTCGGCAGCCAGACCGGCGGGTCGATGATCATGCCGGCGGCCTCCTGCGGCACGGTGGGCTACAAGGCGAGCCTCGACGGGATCGACCGGGGCGGGCTCCGGCATGTCCGCCCGAGCCTCGACACCATCGGCATCTTCGCCCGCTCGGTCCGCGACATCGCGCTGGTCCGCGCGGCCATGACGGAAACCCCCGTCATACCCCTCGACGAAATGCCGGCAGCCCCGCGCGTCGGCGTTTGCCGCGCCCCCAACTGGGAAGACGCCCTGCCGGAGACGGTGGACGCGGTCGACTCGGCCGCGGCCGCGCTGGAACGCGCGGGAGCGGCGGTGTCCGACGTGGAGCTGCCGCCGGTCTTCGACGGAGCCGAGGCCGCGTTCAGCGTCATCACCGCGGTGGAGGGAGGCCGCTCGCTCGCTTGGGAAATCGCCAATCGCCGCAATCGGCTCAACCGCTGGATCCAGGACCAGGTGGCGCTTGGCGAAAACTCCTCCGAGGAGGACTACGCGGCCGCCGGCGAGACCGCCGGGAAGTGCCGGGAGGCGCTGGCCGGGCTTTTCGAACGCTTCGACTTCATCCTGACGGCGAGCGCGCCGGGAGAACCGTCCGACGACCTCACCGGGATCCAGAAATCCTCGTTCAACCGGGTATGGACGATGATGCACCGCCCCTGCGTCACCCTGCCCGCCTTCACCGGCCCCAACGGGCTCCCCGTCGGCGTGCAGCTGGTCGGTCCGACAGGCGGCGACGACCGGCTGATCCAGCTCGCGAACTGGGCCTGGACGGCGCTTGAGGCAAGTTAGCGCGGGCGAAGGAACGTCAGGCCGCGCTCTGCTTCCTCATCAGATACGCGGCCGTCAGGTGCTCGGCGCAGAACTGCCGTCCCGGCTGCACCGTCTTGCCGCAGATATAGAGCCCAAAACGGCCCGGGTCGCCGGTCTGCCAGCGGCACATCCAGCTCTTCACCTCCGGCATCGGCGTGATCGGGTAGTCGATCCGGGGCGGCGGAGGTTCGGGCGCGGGCTCTGGCGTGGGCGCGCCGCGCTGGAGGTTGAGACGATGCGCCTTGCCGATGACGGCGTTCCGCGTAACCCCGCCGAGCTTTTCGGCGATCTGCCGAGCCGACAACCCATCCGACCACAGCCGCACCAGGCTATCGACCCTCTCCGGTGTCCAAGTCATCGATCCTTCCCTTTGAGCACGCTACATCTCGTGTCTTATGCGAATGTTACAACTATATGTCGGGGTGGGATCGGTGCAAAGGGGTTTTCTCCGGATTTCCCGCATAATTCATCGCAACACCACCGCGTCGTCGTCGTATGCCTTCTCGACGAAGGCCCGACCGGGTAGGGTCCCGCCATCCAGGCGGAGGACCCCAAGCCATGCAGGACAGTATCGTTCCCAAGACCCGCGCGCTCGCCGAGCGGCTGAGATCGGACGAGTTCATCGCCGCGCCCGGCGTCTACGACATGATCTCGGCGCGGGTCGCGGACTCGATGGGGTTTCCGGCGATCTACATGACGGGATCGGGCGTGGTCGCGTCCCATCTCGGCCTGCCCGACGCCGGGATCGCGACCTACACCGAGATGGTGTCCCGCGCCGGCCAGATCGCGGCCGGCACGAGGACGCCGCTGATCGCCGACGCCGATACCGGCTACGGGGGAACGGTCAACGTCCGGCACACGGTTCAGGGTTACGAGCGGGCCGGAGTCGCGGCGATCCAGATCGAGGACCAGGCCTTCCCCAAGAAATGCGGCCACACCGAGGGTCAGCGCCTGATCCCGCTCGACGAGATGGTGCGCAAGATCAAGGTCGCGCTCGATTCCCGGCTCGACGACGATTTCCTCGTCATCGCGCGCACCGACGCCCGCAAGGCCGACAGCAAGGACGAGGCGCTGCGCCGGCTGGAAGCTTTCCAGGAAGCCGGGGCCGACATTCTGTTCTACGAGGCGCCGGCCTCGGTCGAGGAGATGGAGGAGGCCGCGCGGCTGCTCGACGGACCGCTGATGGCCAACATGGTCGAGGGCGGGCTGACGCCGGTGCTGACGCCCGACGAGCTCGCCGCGATCGGGTTTCGCGTCGCGATCTTCCCCGCCGCCGGCTTCCTCGCCGCGACCGAGGCGCTGAGCCGGGTCTACCGCGCGCTGCGCGACCATGGGTCCTCTGGCGCGGCCGATACGACGCTGCACCCGTTCGGCGACTTCAACGAGCTGATGGGCTTCCGCGAGGTGATCGCGTTCGAGGACCGTTTCGAGGGGCCGTGAGGGCCGGTCAGCTCAGCCGGCGGCGGGTCAGCACGCTCGCCTGCTCCACCAGCACCACCATCGCCAGCACCACGAGGGTGAGCGTCGCGACCTTCTCGTAATGGAAGGAGCGCGCGTAGAGCTGGATGTAAAAGCCGATCCCGCCGGCCCCGACCAGGCCCAGCACCAGCGACTCGCGCAGGTTGAGCTCGAAGCGGAACAACGTGTCGCGGGCGAGCTCGGGCGCGATCTGCGGCAGGACGGCGAACCGGACGATCTGCGGCCAGGCCGCGCCGGTGGTCTTGAGCGCCTCGATCGGGCCGGGCCGGGCGGCCTCGAAGGCCTCGGCGTAGAATTTCCCGAGCATCCCGGTGGAATGGAGCGCGATCGCCGCCACTCCCGGCAGCGGGCCGAGCCCGTAGGCGCTGACGAACATCAGGGCGAGCAGGATGACGGGCACGCCGCGGATCGCGCCCAGGATCCACTTGACCGGCTGGTGGATGTAAGCCGGCGTCAGGTTGGCCGCGGCCAGCAGACCGAACCAGACCGCCAGCACCGCGCCCAGCACGGTTCCGAGCAGCGCGATCTGGACGGTCTCCAGCATCGCCCGGAAAACCACGCCGGCGATGGAGAGGTCGGGCGGCGCCATGCGGGCGAGGAAATCGCCGAGACGCGGAAGGCCGAGGCCGAGCTTCGCCGGATCGAACCCGGTCCCCGCCCAGGCCCAGGCGATCAGGAGGACGATGCCGAGCAGAACCGCCGCGCGGGCGAGGCTGCTACGCCACGTTGCGAGGGGAGCGTCTCTGTTCATCGCCGCGTTCGCGGGCGTTGACGTCCTGGACGATCTGCGGCGGCAGGCTGCGGCCGTAGATCCGCCGGAGCGCCGAGGCGTCGAGAGGCGGATCGCCGGCGCTGTCGTAGACGATGCGTCCCTCGGAAAGTCCGACGACCCGATCCGCGTGCGCGGTCGCCAGCGACGGGTGGTGGACCACGGCCAGGACGGCGATTTCCCGTTCCCCGGCCGATCCCATCACCGTCCGCAGGATGTCGTCGGCGATGACGGGGTCGAGATTGCTCACCGGCTCGTCGGCTGTGATGAGGTCCGGCGCCTGGGCGAGCGCGCGGGCCACCGCGACCCGCTGGCGCTGACCGCCCGACAGCGTATCGACGCGCCGGTGCGCGAACTCCGAGAGCCCCGTCGCCTCGATGGCGGCAAGCGCAACCGCGCGGTCGTCGGCGCCGAACCGCCCAAGCACGCTCGACATCACCGGCGCGTGGCCCAGCCGTCCGCAGAGCACGTTGCGCAGCACCGACGCGCGCTCGACCAGCTGGAATTCCTGGAATACGGCGGCGTGGCGCCGCCGGAAGGCGCGGCTGCGCGCGGCCCTCGAGACCGTCCGGGCGCCGTCCACCGTCACCGAGCCTTCGCTCGGCGCGACCAGGCCCTGGACCGCGCGCAGCAGGGTCGTCTTGCCCGATCCGCTCGGCCCGATCACCGCCAGCCGTTCGCCCCCCGCCACCGAGAGCGCGTCGATGGAGAGCGCGGGGTCTTCTCCCGGAGCGTAGCGGACCCTGAGGCCGGAAATGCGGACCGCTTCGCGTTTCATTCGATCAACCCGTATTTCCTGGCCATCGCCGCGACACCGTCATAGGCGGCGCGGTCCGGCATGACGTAGCCGTCGGGTCCGTAAAGGTGCTTGAGCAGGTGACGCTTCGACGGCGCGTTGAGCGCCAGCAAGGCCGCGACGAAGGCCGCGCGCGGTTCCGGTGCCAGCCCGCGCCGCGCGACCACGACGTGGGACGGGATCGGCGGCGTCCGCGCGATCGCCGCGACGTCGCCGCGCCTGTCGGCATCCAGAAGCAGCGTCGCGTAGACGCTCACCCCCGCGGCATCCACCAGCCCGTTCGCCACCGCCTGGATCGCCTGCTGATAGCCGCCCGCGAAATACACCTCGCCGAAGAACGCCTTGGGGTCGCCGCGCGGCGCCAGCAGCCCGGCCTTTGCGAACAGGTCCAGCGGGTAAAGAAATCCCGACTCCGAGATCGGATCGGCGAACGCCATCGTCTTGCCCCTGAGATCTTCGAGACCGGCGATCCCGCTTCCCCGGCGTACGAAAACCGCGCCGCTATAGCTCGGCTTGCCCCGGTAGACCTCCGACAGCAACGCCGCCGCCCCGATCCGCTCCCGTGCCATGACGTAGGGCAGGGCGCCCATGAAGGCGATGTCCGCAGTCCCCGCCGCCAGGCTCTCGACGGCGGCGGCGTGGTCCGCGGTCACCCGCGTCTCGACGCGCCGCCCCATCGCGACTTCCAGGTAGGCGTCGATCGCGCGAACGTCGCCGATCAGTTTCTCGGGGTTTTCCTGGGGCACGAAGGCGAGCACGAGCGGCCTGTCCGCGGCCGCCACTGGTCCGATGGCGAACGCGACCAGCGCGGCCGCAAGCGTCCGGCCCAGGCGTTCAGTAAATCTCGGCCGCATGGCGCGCCTCTGTCCGCTTGTATTGCGCCCACAACCGCTCGGCGGCCAGCCAGTCCTCCGCCGCGATCGCGTCCGAAACGGCGTCGATCCTCCCCGCGAGCTCGCTCACCCGGGCGAGCGCGGCGGTGTTGGCCATCCCCGCCGCATCGGCGCGGAGGTCGCGGCCGACCGTCTTGAGGAGAAGCAGGGCGTGCCGCCGGTCGCGCGCGGGGATCAGCGTCTCCAGTGTCGACAGGAAGGTGGACGCCTCGTCGAAGCCGAGCCTGAACCGCGTGTTCTTCCCGTCGAACGCCTCATAGGGTTCCTCGCCGGCGCCGACCGCTTCGAGATAGGCGGTGAGATCGGCTTTCTCCCCCGCATCCAGGCCGAGCCGGTACCGCCCGTCGAACCAGTCGACGACGGCGGCAAGGGTGGGCAGCGAGCCGTCGTGGAAATAGGGCGCGGTGTAGAGGCTCCCGAGCAGCGTCGGCGTGTCGAGCGCGCCGTCCCTGGCATGCGGCGAGGAGGGCGCGACCGAGCCGATGTCGTGGCGCCGGCCGTCGACGAAATTGCCGTCGGGGATGTGGCACGAAGCGCAGGACCGGCCCGACATTGCCGCGAAGGGGCGGTTGAAGATCGCTTGGCCGCGCCGCGCCGCCTCGCTCGTGCGGCCGTTGAGGGATCCGTCGCGCGCCAGCAGTGGCGCCGGCAGGAAGTCGAACTCGTTCATGTAGGCGACCAGCGCATCGAGCATCAACGGGGTCGGTTCCGGCCCGCCCAGCTCGCCCACGATCACGTTGCGGGCGAATTCGCGCAGGCTGGCGATCCTGCCGTTCCGGCCGTAGGGCGCGGTGAAGCGGATGCCGCGCAGGCTCGGCACGTCCAGCGGGTCGAACCGCCCGTCGTTGCCGCGCGGGTCGAAGAAGCCGTTGTCGACGTCGATGCCGCCCGCGCGGTGGCTGAGCCCCGGCACGAACAGCGCCCGGTTCACGTCCCCCCGGTTGTGGCAGGACGAGCAGGCGAAGCCGAGCGCACGGGCGCGGGGGCCCATGATCTCGGGCGAATCGAACAGCATGTCTCCGTAGGCCACGAGAAAGAGCCGCTTCTCGTCGACCCCCCGCTGCTCGAAGTTCAGCACCAGGCGGGGCAGGGGTTCCTGCTCGCGCAACGCGCCTCCCGGCGGAAGCCCATCCCGGGGCGGCAGGGGCGGCGGCCCTCGTTCGAAACGCGCGCGGATCCCGGCGTCCAGCATCCCGATCAGCCGTTCCGCCTCATCCCTTTCGCCCGCGCGGGACAGCAAGGTGGTCAGCGAGAGCCAGGCGAGCCCCAGCCGGCGATGCTCGTTCCGGTCGCTTGCCAGAAGGCCGGCCTCGAACCCGCGATAGATGCCGCGAGCGATGCCGAGCTGCGCAAGAGCGGCGCGCGGCCGGTCGAGCAGGCCGCGCACCTTCTCCAGACGGGCGCGCAGCGCGACGGCATTGGCGCGGGCCGCCGCTACCCTCAGCCCCTCGGCGTCGCGCCCCGCGATCGCCCGGCGGATCGCCGCGGCCGGATCGCGCCCGGCGAAATCCGACAGCCGCGCCAGGCTCGCAAAGGCGGGAGCCGTGCCGGCATGGCGGTAGACCGGATCGGTCTCCGCGTAGCGGCGTTCGATGCCCCGCCAGTCGACCGGGTCGATCCGGCTTGCGAACACGACGTCGAGATAAGCCGCGGCCAGCGGATGCCACTGTTCCCGGCTTGCGACATGGGCGGTCGCCGCGTTCCCCGCCATGACGGCGAGGCAAAGCACGGCGGCGACCCATCCGGCCCGCCCGACCCCTTCCCGATACCCGCACCGTCTCGACAGCAATCTTGCCCCGCGCTGAAATATTTAACCTTGGCTAACTTATTTGGTCTTGGCCAAGAATTGTCAAGCCGTCCGGCATCCGGCATAGTCGAAGCGGGGCGGATCGAAGGGTTGCGAGGGATCCGGGTGGCAAAGGACACGCGCAGACGGGCGGCGAAGGTGACGCCGGTGCTCGTCGAACCCGACGAGCAGGCGGATCATCACCGCCAGACCCGGCTCGCGCGCCAGACCGAGATCGCGGAGGACTATGTCGAGCTGATCGCCGACCTGATCGACTCGACCGGCGAGGCGCGGTCCGCCGACATTTCCCGCCGGCTCGGCGTGACCCACGCGAGCGTCACCAAGATGGTCGCCCGGCTGCAGCAGGGCGGGTTGGTCACGACCCAGCCCTATCGCGCGATCTTCCTGACCGACGAGGGCCGGCGCATCGCCGAGGAGTCCCGGCGGCGCCACCAGATCGTGGTCGCGTTCCTCCAGGCGATCGGGGTCAGCGAGGACGTCGCGCGCGCCGATGCGGAGGGGATCGAGCACCATGTCAGCGAGGAAACCCTTGCCGCGTTCGAGCGCGTGGTGACCGAGCGGGGGCGGAGCAGCTGACCGGCACGCTGATCGGCAAGCCGATCGCGCGGCTCGAGGACCCGGCGCTGCTGCGCGGCGCCGGGCGTTTCGTCGACGACATCCACCTCCCCGGGATGCTGCACGCCTGCTTCGTCCGGAGCCCGTTCGCCCACGCCGCGATCGGCGGCATCGACATTTCGGCGGCGAAGGCGGCGCCCGGCGTGGCGGCGGTGCTGGCCCATGCCGACCTCGCCCCGCATCTCGCCGCCAAACGGCTCGTCACCGCGCTGCCGAGCGATGCCTATCGTCATATTCTCGACCGGCAGATTCTCGCGGAGGACGAGGTGTGCCATGTCGGCGAGCCGGTCGCCGCGGTCGTCGCCGAGTCCCGCTACGCGGCCGAGGACGCCGCCGCCCTGGTCGAGATCGATTACGACGCCCTTCCCGCCGCGTCGGACTGCCGCGATGCGCTGGCGCCCGGCGCCCCGGGCGCGCATCGCCGTCTCGACGACAATCTGCTGGCGGAATACGAGATCGGCTACGGCGACGTGGACGCCGCTTTCGCCGCCGCCCCGCACCGGGTCTCCGTGTCGCTCCGCCAGCACAAGGGGCTCGGGCTGGCGATCGAGTGCCGCGGCGTCGTCGCCGTGCCCGACCCGCTCGACGACCGGCTGACGGTCTGGCTGTCCTGCCAGGCGCCGCACGGTGCGCTCCGCGCCCTGGTGGCGGCGCTCGGGCTCGACGAGAGCCGGATCGCCGTCCGCGCGGCCGATCTCGGCGGCGGTTTCGGGCCCAAGCTCGTCGTCTATCCCGAGGACATCGTCATCGCGCACGCCGCGCGCCGGCTGGGCCGGCCGGTCAAGTGGATCGAGGACCGGCGCGAGCACTTCACCGCCACCACCCAGGAGCGCGACCAGTACTGGGACATGGAGGCGGCGGTCGACGAGAACGGGCGGCTGCTCGCGGTCAGGGGGACGATGATCCACGACCACGGCGCCTATACCGCGCGCGGTCTCAACCTTTCCTACAACGCCGCCACCGTGGTTCCCGGACCGTATCGCCTGCCGGCCTACCGCCTGCAGGTCCAGGTGGCGGTGACCAACAAGGTGCCGACCACGCCGGTCCGCGGCGCGGGCCACCCGCAGGGCACGTTCGCGATGGAGCGAATCGTCGACCGTATCGCGGCGACTCTCGGCTTGCCCCGCGAAGAGGTGCGGCGGCGGAATTTCGTCGCGGCGGAAGAGATGCCCTATGCCCGCCCTCTCAAGGCGCGCAGCGGAACCGGGATCGTGCTCGACAGCGGCGACTACCCGGCCTGTCTGGAAGCCGCGCTCGAGGCCGCCGGCATGGCGGATTTCCGCGCCAGGCAAGCGGCGGCGCGCGCGGAAGGGCGCCATCTCGGCATCGGGCTCGCCAACTACGTCAAGGGGACCGGGCGCGGCCCGTTCGAGGCGGTGACGGTGCGCGTCGCGCCGTCGGGACAGGTGAGCCTGATCACCGGCGCCACCGCGATCGGGCAGGGGACGCACACGATGCTGGCCCAGATCTGCGCCGACAGTCTCGGCGTCGAGCCGGGATCGATCGGGGTCGTCATGGGCGATACCGGTGCCATCGCCATGGGTATCGGCGCCTCGGCGAGCCGTCAGGCGGTCAATGCCGGGTCGTCCGCGCTGCTGGCCGCGCGCGAGGTCGCCGACAAGCTGAGGACTCTTGCCGCCGGCCGGCTGGAAGCGGCGCCCGACGATATCGAGCTGGTGGATGGCCGCGCCCAGGTCCGGGGGGTCGCCGAGCTCTCCGTCGCTTTCGCGGAGCTCGCCAATGCGGTCTACGGCACGCCGGGCTACGCCCTGCCGGCGGGCGCCGTGCCCGGGCTGGAAGCGACGGCGGCGGTGCCGTTCGACGCGCTGAGCTACGCCAACGGCTGCCATGTCGCCGAGGTCGAGGCCGATCCGGAGACGGGCTGCGTGACAATCCTCCGCTATGTCGTCGTGCATGACAGCGGGCGCATGATCAACCCGCCGATCGTGGACGGCCAGGTCCAGGGCGGCGTCGCACACGGCCTCGGCAACGCGATCCTCGAGCGAATCGAGTTCGACCGCGAAGCCCAGCCGCTCACGACCACGCTCGCGGACTACACGATCCCCGGCGCGTGCGACCTGCCGTCCATCGGGATCGTTCATCTCGACTCGCCGACGGATCACAACCCGCTCGGCGTGAAGGGGGTGGGGGAAAGCGGCACGGTGCCGGCCGCGGCCGCGGTGGCCGCGGCGGTCGAGGATGCGCTCGCGCCGTTCGCGGTCGAAGTGGACGAAGTTCCCTTGCGCCCCGATCGGCTGGCCCTGGCTGCGTCCGACTGACGACGGGAACGCAGGGCGGGAGCCCACCATATCTGGTGTCTATCCCCGTGATTCACACAATTCGAATCGCGAACGGACGGGGAACAGGCCTTTGAACCCCCGAACGTAGCTGATACAATTATCAAACGGAACAGGAACATTATATTGGCGTGGGCAGATTTTTCCTCGGCCCCACCACCATCTTTGGTAGGTTTGTTCTTGCTAGACCACAATTTGTTGTGCAAGGTGGAGGTTCGTGGTGCTTCGGCAACCGATTCGCTGTCTGGGCCGTTTCAGGGATTCGGCGGTAGACCGGATTAACGCGGGGGGTGACGGGTGCTAGATCTGGTTTCTTCCAAGCATGACTTGCTTCAGTCCAAGCGCAAGGGCGCGGTCGAGATCGACCGCGACCGGGATGCCTTGCTGACCGAGTTCGGCAAGGCGGTTCTCGACGACCGCTATCTGTTGCCGGACGAGGGGTACCAGGATCTTTTCGCCCGGGTCAGCTCCTATTACGGCGACGATTCCGCGCACGCGCAGCGGCTCTACAACTACATGTCCCGGCTCTGGTTCATGCCGTCGACGCCGGTGCTGTCGAACGGCGGCACCGATCGCGGCCTGCCGATCTCGTGCTTCCTCAACGAGGCGTCGGACAGCCTCGACGGCATCGTCGACCTGTGGAACGAGAACGTGTGGCTCGCCGCGCGCGGCGGCGGCATCGGCAGCTACTGGGGCAACCTCCGCTCGATCGGCGAGAAGGTCAGCGCCAACGGCAAGACCTCGGGCATCATCCCCTTCATCCGGGTGATGGACTCGCTCACGCTGGCGATCTCGCAGGGCTCGCTCCGGCGCGGCTCCGCGGCGGTCTATATCGGCGTCGACCACCCAGAGATCGAGGAGTTCATCGAGATCCGCCGCCCGACCGGCGGCGACCCCAACCGCAAGGCGCTGAATTTGCATCACGGCGTGGTCGTCACCGACGCCTTCATGCGCGCGGTCGAGAACGACGAGGAATGGGCGCTCATCAGCCCCAAGGACAAGACGGTGGTCCGCCGCATCAAGGCGCGTTCGCTGTGGATCCGGCTGCTGACCAGCCGGGTGGAGACCGGCGAGCCCTATTTCATCTTCATCGACCACGTGAACCGCGCGGCGCCCGAGCATCACAAGCTCGCCGGGCTCCAGGTCCGGATGTCGAACCTGTGCAGCGAGATCACCCTGCCGACCGGGCCCGACCATCACGGCGAGGAGCGGACCGCGGTCTGCTGCCTGTCCTCGCTCAACCTCGAGACCTATCTCGAATGGCGCGGCGATCCGCTCTTCATCGAGGACGTGATGCGCTTCCTCGACAACGTGCTCGAGGATTTCATCGAGAAGGCGCCCGACAGCATGGCGCGGGCCAAATACGCCGCCTGGCGCGAGCGTTCGGTCGGCCTCGGCGTGATGGGCTTCCACTCCTTCCTGCAGAGCCAGGGCGTGCCGATCGAATCGGCCTCGGCGAAGGCGTGGAACCGCAACATATTCCGCCATGTCAGGGGCCATGCCGACGCGGCGTCGCGGGCGCTTGCCGCCGAGCGCGGGCCGTGCCCGGACGCGGCCGATTACGGGTTCGACGAGCGGTTCTCCAACAAGCTGGCGATCGCGCCGACCGCCTCGATCTCGATCATCTGCGGCGGCTCCTCGCCGGGTATCGAGCCCAACGTCGCCAACGCCTTCACCCACAAGACCCTGTCGGGCTCGTTCAGCGTGCGCAACAAGTACCTGAAGGCGCTGCTCGCCGAGAAGGGGCGGGACACCGACGACGTCTGGACCTCGATCACCGTCAACGAGGGCTCGGTCGCCCATCTCGACTTCCTCAGCGACGACGAGAAGGACATCTTCAAGACCGCGTTCGAGGTCGACCAGCGCTGGCTGGTCGATTTCGCGGCCGACCGCGCGCCGTTCGTCTGCCAATCGCAGTCCCTCAACGTGTTCCTGCCGGCCGACGTGCACAAGAAGACGCTGCACGAGATCCACTTCCAAGCGTGGAAGAAGGGCGTGAAGTCGCTCTACTATTGCCGCTCGCGCTCGATCCAGCGCGCCGACAAGGTGGCGAACAAGGTCGACGTCGCGGTGGTCGGCAATGGCGCGACGGTCGTGGCCGCCGCCGAGGCTCCGATTCCGCTTCACGCCGCCGACGGGGCCGCCGCGGAGAGTCCGGCCAACGATTACGAAGAGTGTCTCGCCTGCCAGTAGGGCCTAGTAGGAACGCCGATGTCGCTGCTCGATTCCAGAGGGGTCTACAAGCCCTTCCGCTACCCTTGGGCCTATGACGCTTGGCTCACCCAGCAGCGCATCCACTGGCTGCCCGAAGAGGTCCCGCTCGCCGACGACGTCAAGGACTGGCACAACAAGCTGAGCGCGGAAGAGCGCCACACGCTGACCCAGATCTTCCGCTTCTTCACCCAGTCCGACATC
>JAJDVM010000054.1 GCA_022826125.1 Defluviicoccus sp. | reverse complement strand
CTTGCCCTGAAGCGTTTCAGCTTCTCGGCGATGGCGGACCGATCGCTCTCGTCATCGGCTGGCCCCTCGGCGCGGTAGTGCACCTCGATACCGGCCTTCTCGCAGTCGAATTCGAGACAGGCACCTCGGTCGGGATTTTGGAAGCGGCCCCACGGGTCGGTCGCGGCGCGGTCTTCGTCAGCACGAACCGACTCTCAAGTGGCCATTGCAATTAGACAGACTCGCCACCTGGTTGAGGTCTACCTGGATGTCGTTGCTTTGCCACCGTTTCCATGGTTCGCTCGAAGGCCACGAAGCCCTTTCGCAGACCGTTTCTATACGGCATTGGCTGTTGGCGGTGGCGGTCGCCAGGGTGCGGGCTGAACAGGAATCGCGCGCGGAACTGCTGTTCCATTGCCTACGGCAATCCCGGTCCGTGACCGTAGTCGGGGTGTCGCCCCGCGCTTCGCTCATGGGAAGCGCGGGAGCGAGGAACACAGCGAAGCCGGCGAAAATGAGGAAAACGACCGGAAAACGCGGTTTCGTTGCCATCGCGTCGTGATCTCCCAGCTTGGACAGGATCGCCAGAGTAACGGATCTAATATAACAAGTCCGCATCGATATCCGTTATTCGGTGTTTATTTCATAAATCATGGCCCGAATCCGCCCGGCGCGGCCGATCCGGGGGCCGGGAGCCGCCGGAGGGCGCGGCTCCCCTTTCGGGCCGCGACGGCGGGATCCGCGGGTCCGGCGCCCTGCCATTCCATGGCGCCCCGGCCCGGTCAATCGACGGCTACGCAATTCCCTACGTCGAGCCGCTGCGGTCCCGTGTCTCTGTCGATCAGCGCCACCACGAGCTTCCCCTCGCAGGAATAGGTCAGGTCGCAGGTGTCGCAGCCTATCTGAACCCGCTGGATCGTGATCTTCGTGCCTCGGCCGGAGACCCCCCGGCAGGTGAACGAATCGGGATTGCCCCGAAGGATGATCTTATGGTTCCGCGTCGTCGGCCCGTTATGGCACCACAGGTTCATCGTATGGAACCAGCTGAGCTCGTTTCGCACCTCCACGCACGGTCCGTTGTCGTTTTTGCCGTCGCTGTAAACGCACTGGTTGGCGAGCGCCGGCGCGGGCAGGAGCAGCAGCGCCAGAACGCCGGCCGCCGCGCGGGGAAGGGAGGAAATGGAGAGGGTCTTTCGCATCGGTTTCTCCCTGGTCGTTGCGGGAACGGAAGCCGCCCCGGATGGCGGCGTCGGCGCGCCGCCTGCGCCATGTGCATGACCGCATCAATTAACGGCGCGGGGCCGGAAAAGATAATTCCGTTTTCGGGGAATTTTATGCCGCCGGGGCATGGGCATGAGCAGCCTCCGGATTCGTGCCCGCGCCGCGGCGACGCGCGGAAACGAACCGATGCGACCGTTTCCGGCGCTTTCCATCCATTCGCGCATGGCACGCCTCCTCAAAGCCGGTGAAGAATTGGACCGATGAGCGTTTCTTCGCCTCGATATACCGGTTTATCGGGACAGATCGGGGACGGCATTATTCGCAAGTCTGTTCAATAAATTCCCAAGGCGGTCCTCCTCTCGCCTTCTTCTTCAGCGTCAATTTAGTCTTGCCGCTCTTGCACCAACCGTCAAAAAAGCACTTGTCGCAACCGGCTTGCGTTCGTTGAATCATGGCGTCGTATCTGTCCTGTGGACCGTCGCCCGGGCAGGTGAACGAGTCGGACGGTCGGAGAATGACCTTGTCCCTCTTCGAGCCGTGCATGCACCACAGGTTCATTTCGTGGCTTCCGAAGGACCAGAACTTTTCGTTTTTCACTTCGACGCAGGGCCCGTCGTCGGATTCCATGTGGGCATACTTGCACTTGCCGGCCGAAGCGGGGTCCGGAGCTGCCGCCGCGAGCAGGCATGCGAGCGCTATGGCTGCCGCTCCGGACAGGCGGACGAGGTGTCTCGAAACTGCTTTCATCGCACGTCTCCCTTCGGAGTTAATGCTTGACCGCCCGCGACAATGGTTGCGAACCGCGTCATCCGGCTTCCGTGGTTAACGGGCCGGCGCGGAAAATGAAAATACCGATGCGTGCGAAATTCATGCCCACCAAGCATCGGACGGAAAGGCGCCGGGACCGGCGTGCGTCATCGGGCGGCGGACGGCCGCGGTTCAGGGCCGCCCGTGCATGGTTTTATGGAGCAGGCGCATCGGCGCGCGGGGCTCAGGTATGAGCGAGTTATCGCCGCATCGGCCGCATCGAGGCTCGGATTTCGGGACACTCGCACTGCCTGTCGTCGTTGCCCGCTCTCGCCCCCCTCGTCATTTCGACCGGAGCGCAAAGCGCGGAGCGGAGAAATCTTCCCGCTTCGCCGCCGGACCGCCTGCGCGGCAAGATTTCTCCGCTCCGCCGACCCTTCGGGCCGGCTCCGGTCGAAATGACGAGAAGGCGGAAAGGTCGTGGCCAGCAGGGCGACCGGGTTCTCGTCGTATCCGGCGAAGAACTCCTCGTAGGCCCGCACGACGCGCCCGGGCACCGGATACCGCGGGCCGAACGGTGAGATAATGGGGCGGGGAGACCGACCGGAGGTTCGCATGCCCGCCCATTCACGCGCCGCCGCCGGAATCGCCGCCGCCGCCGCGGCGCTCGCGCTCTCGGCCCGCGCGCTGCTGGCGCGGTGGCCGGGGCGGGAGGACGTCGCCCGGCGCCTCGCGGCCTTCCCCACGCGGGACCTGCCGGTGGAGGGGCGGGTGACGGTCCATTGGAGCGACCGGCAGATTCCCTTCGTCGAGGCCGACAGCGACGGCGACGCGGCGTTCGCGCTCGGCCTCGTGCACGCGCATCTGCGGCTCGGACAGATGGCGACGGCGCGGATGATCGCGCGGGGGCGCGTTTCCGAGATGATCGGCCCGGCGGGCGTCGATATCGACCGCGGCCTCCGCACCCTCTCCCTCGCCCGCGCCGCGCCGGAGATCGAGCGCGGCATGGACGAGGCGACCTTGCTCTGGGTCCGCCGCTTCGTGGACGGACTCAACCGCTACCAGGAGGGCGCGGCCGAGCTGCCGCACGATTTCGCCGTTCTCGGCCTCCGGCCCGAGCCCTGGACGGTCGCCGACGTTCTCGCCATCGGGCGCCTGGCCGGCACCGACGTGACCTGGCTGGTCTGGGCCGACCTGCTCCCGCTGCGCGCGCGGCCGGACTGGCCCGAGCTCTGGGCCCGCCTGACGCGGGGGGAGACGGCGCCGCCGCCCGGCGTCGACGGCGGAGACCGGACCGCCGCGGTGCAACGCTGGCTCGGCGGGCTCTCCCGGTCGGGCAGCAACAGCCTCGCCGTGGCGGGGCATCGCGCCGGCGGCGGCGCGCTGATGGCCAACGACCCCCATCTCGGCATTCTCGTTCCGGGCGTCTGGCTGATCGCCGGCGTCAAGTCGCCCTCCTACCACGCGGTGGGGCTGATGGGGCCGGGTTTGCCGGTCTTCGCCATCGGCCGCAACCCGCACATCGCCTGGGGCGGCACGAATCTGCGCGCGGCCTCCAGCGATCTCGTCGACGTGGGCGAGCTACCGGACTCGGAGATCGCGGAGAGGCGCGAGCGCGTCCGCGCGCGCTGGTGGTTCGACGGCGAGGCGACGGTCCGCGAGACGCGCTGGGGACCGATCGTGACCGACGCGCCGCCTCTGGCGCGGCTCGACCTGCCGCCGCTGGCGCTGAAATGGGCCGGCCACGAAGCGAGCGACGAGATCGGCGCCATGCTCGCGGTGAGCCGGGCGCGCGACTTCGAGGAGTTCCGCGCCGCGTTCGACCGTTTCGCCGTGCCGGGACAGAACATGCTCTATGCCGACACGGGCGGGAATATCGGCCGGGTCATGGCGGCACGGCTCCCCGCGCGCGCCGGCGCGCCCGCCGACATTTTCCTCGACAGGGAAGCGCACGACGCCTCCTGGGGAACCATGCTGGGCGGCGCCGATCTTCCCTACGGCTACAACCCGGAGGCGGGCTTCCTGGCCTCGGCCAACAACCGCCCGCCGGAGACCGGGACGCAGGTCGGGTTCTTCTTCTCGCCCGACGACCGCGTCGACCGCATGGCCGCGCTGATCGGGAACGAGGGGACGGTGGGCGTCGAGACCCTGAAAGCGCTCCAGCGCGACGTCCACATGTCGTCCTCGGCGCGGCTGCGCGACCTCTTCGTCGCCCTGCTCGACAGTCCGGGATCGAGCGCGGCGGCGGACGCGAAGGGCGCGGAGGCGATCCGCCGGCTGCGCGACTGGGACGGCGCGTACGGGCGAGACTCCTCCGGCGCGGCCGCGTTCGAGCGGTTTCGCCACGGCTTCGCGTCGCGCTTCTACGCCCTTCGCGACGGCGAGGACCGTGCCGCGTCCCTCGCGGCGATGCGCCGGGGCGCGGCGATGCTGGAAGAGGACATCGCCGCGGCGGACGAGGAGCTCCTGCGCCGGGCGCTCGACGCCGGGCTCGGCGCGGCCGTGGACGGGCTCGACGCGTTCGCCGATTGGGGAGACATGCACCGTCTCAGGCTCGCGCACCCGCTGTCCCGGCTTCCGCTCGTCGGCCGCCGCTACCGGTTCGCCGACGAGGGCGTGGGCGGCAGCTCGGAGACGCTGATGAAGACCGCGCACAGGACCGCGGCCGGGCGCCATGCCGTGACCTACGGGTCCAACGCGCGCCATATCTCGGACATGTCGGATCCGGACGCGAACTGGTTCGTCCTGCTCGGCGGGCAGGACGGGCGGTTCAACTCCTCGACCCTGCTCGATCAGTGGGACTTGTGGCGCCGGGGCGAGTACGTTCGCGTGCCGCTGACGCTTTCCGCGGTGCGCGAGAGCTTCCCGCACGCGCTTTCGCTGGGGAACTGACGGGCGGCCGGACATGTACGACGCGACCTGGCTTCTGAGGCTCTACGCCCGAAGGCGGCTCCGGCATCTGGCGCGGATGGACCCGCTCGCGGTCCAGCGCGGCGTGCTGTCGTCCCTCGTCCGCCGCGCGCGCGGCACCAGGTTCGGGCGGGACCACGGCTTCTCCGCCGTCCGGTCGCTCGACGACTACCGCTCGCGGGTTCCGCTCAGGGATTACGATGCGTTCTGGGAAGCCTACTGGCGCGCGCCCTTCCCCCGGCTCGTCAACTGCACGTGGCCCGGCCCGATTCCCTGGTTCGCCGTGTCGTCGGGAACGTCGACCGGCACCACGAAATACATCCCCGTGAGCCGGGAAATGCGCCGGTCGAACGTGCGCGCGGGCGCCGAGCTGCTGGTCCACCATCTCGCCAACCGGCCGGACAGCCGGCTGCTCGCCGGGCGGGTCTTCATGTTGGGCGGCTCCACCGGGCTGGCGCGCCGCGCCCCGGGGGTCTGGAGCGGCGATCTGAGCGGCATCGCGGCGAAAGAGATGCCCTCCTGGGCGAGGCTGCGCTACTTCCCGCCGCGCGACCTGGAGAGCATCGCCGACTGGGAGACCAAGATCGGGCGCTTCGCCGAACGCGCGCTGGAGACCGAGATTACGGCGGTCGCGGGCACGCCGAGCTGGCTGCTGATCTTCCTCGAACGGCTGGCCGAGATCGCCGGAGCCAGGACGAGGCGGATCGCCGACATCTGGCCCGGCCTCGAGCTGCTGTCGCACGGCGGCGTCGCCTGGGCGCCCTATCGCGACCGCTTCGCCGCCCTGCTGGAAGGCGGCCGGGCGGAGACGCGCGAGGTCTATCCCGCGAGCGAGGGGTTCTTCGGCGTCGCCGACCGCGCCGACGGCGAGGGGCTCAGGTTGCTGCTCGACACCGGGATCTTCTACGAGTTCGTGCCCCTCGACGCGCTCGGCGACGCAAACCCGGACTGCCGCTGGATCGGCGACGCGGAGCCCGGCGTGAACTATGCGCTGGCGGTGACCACCTGCGCCGGCCTCTGGCGCTACCTGGTCGGCGACACGGTGACGCTGGTCGAGCGCGACCCGCCGCGCGTCCTGGTGACCGGGCGGACGAGCTACATGCTGTCCGCCTTCGGCGAGCACGTGATCGGCGCCGAGGTCGAGCAAGCCGTGGCCGAGGCGGCGCGCGCGATCGGCGCGACGGTCACCGACTTCGCCGCGGGAAGCCTGTTCCCGGACGAGGGCGGCGCGCGCGGCGGGCATCTCTACATCGTCGAGCCGGGGCCGGAAGCCGGCGGGGCCGGGCTCGATGCCGCTCGAGAAGCGCGCTTCGCCGAACGGCTCGACGCGGCGCTTTGCCGGCTTAACGACGACTACGCCGCCCACCGCGCGGGCGGCTACGGCATGGACGCGGCCCGCGTGCGGTTCCTCCCCCCGGGCGCCTTCGCGGCCTGGATGAAGAGCCGCGGCAGGCTCGGCGGCCAGAACAAGGTCCCCCGCATCGTCAACGACCCGGACCTCTTCGCCGCGCTGCGGGCGTTCGCCGACGGGTACGGGAAGACGGCGGAGTGAGGGCGGCGGCGGTTTCAGCCCCTCTCCCCAACCCTCTCCCCAGCGGGGAGAGGGGGACCCGATCGGCGGGTCCCGCTCACTTTCCCCCCTCCCGCTTGCGGGAGGGGCCGGGAGAGGGTGGCGGGATAAGCGCGGCGGTTCCGTCGGGGCGGGAGACCCTCTAGAATCGGCCCGGTAACCGAGGGGCGGGAGGCGCCCGGGACGATGACGCTGACCAACGGCCTGCCCGAGCTCAGGCATCATATCCGCCAGATCCCCGATTTTCCCAAGCCGGGGATCCTGTTCTACGACATCTCGACGCTCTTGCAGCACGCGGAAGCGTGGCGCAAGACGGTCGACGCGATGGCCGAGGCGGTCGCGCGTCACGAGCCGGACCGGCTGATCGGCATCGAGTCGCGGGGCTTCCTGGTCGCCGCGCCGCTCGCGCTCAAGCTCGGGCTCGGCTTCACCATGGTGCGCAAGAAGGACAAGCTGCCGGGCGCCACGATCGGCCACGAATACGCGCTCGAATACGGCACCGACACGGTCGAGATCCAGGCCGACGCGATTACGCCCGGTCAGCGGGTCGTGGTGCTCGACGATCTGCTGGCGACCGGCGGCACGATGAAGGCCTCGATCCAGCTGTTGCGGCAGGTGGGCGCGGATGTCAGGGGCGCAGCCTGCATCATCGAGCTCGCCTTCCTCGACGGGCGGGAACGGCTCGACGTGCCGGTCGACACGCTGGTCTCCTACGACTCCTGAACCACCCGGTTGGCGAGGGTCCCGATGCGGTCGATCTCGACCTCGATCGTATCGCCCGGCTTCATGTAGAGCTTCGGCGTCCGCCCGTGGCCGACCCCGTGCGGGGTTCCGGTGGAGATCGTGTCGCCGGGCGCGAGCGGGGCGAAGCCCGACACGTAGGCGATCAGCTTCGGGATATCGAAGATGAAGTCGGCCGTGTTGCCGTCCTGCACCGTCTCGCCGTTGAGCCGCGTGCGGACGCCGAGCGCGTGCGGGTCGGGGATCTCGTCGGCGGTCACGAAGCAGGGGCCGAACCCGCCGGTCCGCGGGAAGTTCTTGCCGGCCGACAGGTTCTCCTCCTGCCAGTCGCGGATCGAGCCGTCGTTGAGGATGGTGTAGCCGGCGACGTGGGAAAGCGCGTCTTCCTCCTCGATGTAGCGCCCCGCGCGGCCGATGACGACGGCGAGCTCCCCCTCGAAATCGAACGCGTCCGAGACGCGCGGCCGCACGATCTCACGTTCGTGGCCGACCAGCGCGTCGTGATACTTGAGGAACAGGCTCGGCACCGTCGGCACCGCGCGGCTCATCTCGCGCACATGGACCATGTAGTTGAGGCCGATGCAGACCAGCTTGGCCGGGTGGCCCAGCACCGGCAGCCAGCCGATCTCCGACAGCTTCACCCGCGACGCGCCGTCGACCGCCGCCGCGACCTCGGCGAGCGCGTCGGCGCGCAGGGCTTCGACGATGCCGGGATAGCCGGTCGCCGCGCCGAGGTCGGCGACCTCGCCGCCCGCCAGCGCACCCCAGCTTGCCGCGTCGCCGTGCTCGAACGTCAGCAGCTTCACGACCCGCCCCTCCTGGCGGCGGGCGGCTGGGCGGCGAAGCGCGAGTCCTTCAGGCAGTGCCTTCCCTCGGCGTCCTGCCACAGGATTTCGTCCTCGTGCAGCCTGCCGAGCGCGCGGGCGACCGCCTGGAACCCTTTCTCCGCGTAGCGCTCGGCGAGCTCGGCGAAATAGGCGGGCGCGTCCTCGATGTCGGCGCGGATGCGTTGGGCGAGAGCGTCGATATCGGCTTCCGACGCCGCCGCCGCGCCGGCCCCGTTGGCGGGTCCGAGATAGTCCTCAAGCCGCACGCTGTCGGCATAGGCGTAGGCGATCCGGTGGAAGCGGGCGCGCGGCACGTCGTCGGCAATGGTGGCGTCGATGCCCATCTTGGCGGTGGTCGGCACCTTGCCGGGCTCGATCCTGAGGCTGGGGTCGAGCGGCTTCGACCGCGCGTTGGAGATAATCAGCACGTCGCGGTCGGCCTGCACCCTTGTCGCCACCGCCCATTCGACGTCGACCGGATCGAACGCGTCGATATCGTCCTCGACCACGGTGACGTGCTTCATGTCGGCGACCGAGAGAGCGGCGGTAATCGCGTTCTTGCCGTCGCCCGGGTGCGGCCTGATCGCGATCACCGCGTGCCAGTGGCAGCACCCGCCGGGCGTGATGTTGACCGCCGTGACCTGCACGCCGGCCTCGTGGCACACCCGGCGGACCGCGGCCTCGTAGATCGGCCCCGACGGCCAGATGTTCTCCCACGGCATGTGAAGCGCGTAGTAGACCGCCTCCTTCCGCATCGCGATGGCCTTGACGCGGACCAGCGGGTTCCAGTGGAGCCCGCCCATCAGCCGGGTGAACTCGCCGAACCGCCCCTCGGGCCGGGTCCAGCCGGTCGGCAGGATCTCCGCCTCCAGCACGATCTCGGCATCGGCGATGCACTCGATGTCGACCGTCTTGCAGGGGGTGAGCGCGAGCCCCTCGCCCCGCATCCCGCCGGCGATGGCGACCTCGCTGGTCCCGATGGGCGCCTTGTAGGTGGCGGCGATGACCTCGATCGGGTGGGTGCCGATATTGATCGAGATCGGCAGCGGCTCGT
>JAJDVM010000215.1 GCA_022826125.1 Defluviicoccus sp. | reverse complement strand
GCGCTGCTGGAGCTGCTCAAGGGCCTGCCCTGTCGGGCGATGGTCTCGGGCTACCCCTCGGCGCTCTATGACGAGCGTCTCGCCGGCTGGCGCAGCCTGTCGCTCCAGGTGATGAACCGGGCCGGGGTGGTGACCGAGAAGCTGTGGTTCAACTTCGCCCCCGACCGGCTGCACTGGGCGCGCTTCGCCGGGCGCAACTTCACCGACCGCCAGCGCATCAAGCGCCGGGCGGAGAGCTGGGGCCGGCGCTACGAGGCGATGCCGCCCGCCGAACGCCTCGCGGTTCTCGCCGCGATGATGGCGGTCGAGGCCGGGTGATGGCGACGGTGAACACGGCCTCTCTGCGCGCGCAGCTGGACGACTGCCGGGCCCAGTTCGATGCCATCAAGCGCAAGGGCGAGGCGGGCGCGGCGAGGCGGGCGCGGACACGCTCACGCTGATCAACGCCTTGTTCCTGCTGCTCGACATCCCGGTGGCCGTGTTCCTCGAGAAGACGACGCCGAAGACCTCGCGCAACTCCAGCCCGCCGAGCTCGCGTGACGATGACGACGGGGCCCGCTCGGCGGCCAGGGCCGGCTCCGGAGCCAGGCGGCCGAAGGTCAGGGAGGCGAACTCCGACACCCTGCGCACGGTCATCCTCACCGACGCCAGCCCGGTCACCGCGTGCCGGCAATGCGGCCACGACCTGAGCGACACCGCGTGCTCCGGACACGAGCGACGCATCGAGGTGGACATCGTCTTCGAGACCGTCGAGCGTCGGGTCGAGGCCGAGATCAAGGACTGTCCGCGCTGCCACGCCCGCAACAGGGGCCCGTTACCCGACACCATGCCGGGGCCCTTGCAGTACGGACCCGGCATCGTCGCCTACCGCAGCCCCCAGACCACGCTTGCATATTCCGAAGTAGCAAACGCGATGGCGATGGACGCCGCCGAGCGGACCGCGTGTCGCGAGAACGATACCCTGGACCTGCGCCGGTCCGTCGACACTAAGGTTTTGCTGGAGGACTGGAGATGTACGTCCTGGTAGGCTCGGAAGACCGGATGCTCAAAAAGCGCGGCATGCGCCGCCGCCCTGAATAAGCCGTGGCGGCGGACGTCGGGCTATCCGCCGGCGCTTTCATGCGCGTTCGTTCGACGCCAGGACCGCTCAGCCCGCCATGCCGCGCTTGTGGCGTCGAACACATGGCCCATGAACGGTACGCTGGACAGTGCCCGGCCGCGCAGCAGCGCGGCCCCGGTCGCCGCAAACTCCCGCCAGTCGCCGCTTTCACCCGCCTTCAGGACATGCGCCGCGCCCAGCATCAGCATCGTCCAGCGGTCACGACGCGCCTCGACCAGGGACCAGAACCCCCGCCAAACGTCCTCCGCCTCCGAAACGCCGCCCACGACATCGGCGTAAACCGATGTTCCCTCCGACCAGGTTCCGGTCATCGGATGCTTCCTCGGCCAATGCCTGCCGCGCGCAAGCAGGGCTTCCAGCCTCGTGTCGGAAAGGCCGGCGATGTCTCCCCCCGGGTCGATCTCAACCAGCCAGTCGGCGGCAGTCATCGACCGGGGACGCAATATGCCGAACCCGCAGGCGAAGGAAATCTCGGTCAGCTCCGACGGCGGCGGCAACCCGGCCGCGAGGCTTTCGGCCAGCGCCGCCGACAGCGAAAGACGGAAGGCATCCATCGAGACGGCGATCGCATCGAGCTCGTCGTTCTGCCGCGTTATCGCCTCTCCGGCCAGCGCGCCGCCGGCGATGACGGCCTCCGCGATGCCTTTGCCCAACTCGATCCGAACCCTCACCGTGCGCGGCGTCTCGTCTCCCGCCAGCGGCGCGGTCAGTATCTGCCGGCCGCTGCCGTCGGGCAGCGTGGAGAGAAGACAGGTCGCGCGCAGCGCCGATCGCTTCATGACCCGACCATGCCGCGCCGCCGGGCCCCGTGCAACGCCGCGTTGTCGGGAGTGTCAATAAATCCGGTCATGCCATTGTCGGTCGAGACGCAGGCCGGCGCGACAAAGGTCAGCGTCCGGCTGCGCGGCGCTCGTCGCCCGCGAACAGCAGACAATAGAGGACAGGAGCCGCCACGAGCGTCAGCAGGGACGCGAACGCCAGCCCGCTCATGATCGTCACCGCCATGGAGACGAAGAATGCGTCGGTCAACAGCGGAGTCATGCCGAGGATCGTCGTCGCCGCCGAGAGGAACACCGGGCGCAGGCGCGAGGTGCAGGCGCCGATGATCGCCTCCGTCAACGCTTCGCCCCCGCGGCGGACGAGATCGATCTCCTCGACCAGAACGATGCCGTTCTTGATCAGCATGCCCGACAGGCTGAGCAGCCCGAGCAGGGCGGTGAATGTGAAGGGGAGGCCGGTGCCCAGCAGCCCGATCAAGACCCCGGTCACCGCCATCGGAACCAGCAGCCAAATAATGAGCGGCTGCCGCAAGGCGTTGAACAGGAGGATCGAGATCACGACCATGACGACGAAGCTCAGGGGCAATTGTGCCGCGAGGCCGGACTGCGCATCACCCGAGGTCTCGTATTCGCCACCCCAGGCCATCCGGTAGCCCGGGGGAAGCGGCATGTCCTCCACCGTCCCGCGGATCGCGGCATGAAGTTCGGCGGCCGTCCTGCCGGGCGGGATATCGGCCGCCACGGTTAGGGTCGGCAATCGGTCGCGCCGGTGAACCAGCGTGTTCCGCGCCTCAAACGTAAAACCCTCGATCGCCTGCTCGATGGGGATGAAGGCGCCGGCCGTGGCGGAATAGACCATCTGGTCGTCCAGCCTGAGGCCGGAATCCCGCGGCAGGCGCACCATGATCGGGATCAGCCGTTCGCCCTCGCGATACACCCCCGCGCCGATGCCGTCGGTGGCGAACTTGAGCGTCGCCGCGATGTCCTCGCGTGCAATCCCCGCAGCCTGGGCCCGGGCCCTGGCGTATACTGGCCTAATGACGAGCTCCTGTTCGCCCCAGTCGGTGCGCAGAGACTTCAGTTCGGTCGAGGCCGCCGCCATCCGCGCCATCGCCTCGCGCCCGAGGCTGCGCAGCACCTTCGGATCGGCGCCGGAGAAGCGGACCGCGATCGGATCGCCGCCGCCTGGACCGAAGACCAAGCGCCGGGTGCGGAACTCGCCCTCCGGAAAACTGCCGCGGCCGAACGCTTCCAGCTCCGCCCGCAGCGCCGGAATCCGCTCGACGCTCCGGGCGCGGACGATGAGATGGCCGTAGCTCGGGTTGGGCTTCTGGGCCGCATACGTCAGAACGAAGCGCGAGGCGCCCCGACCGACGAACGTGGCGACGGAGTCCACGTCCGCGCGCGCGGCCAGCCACGCCTCGACGCTTGCGAGATCCTCGGCCACGCGATGGATCGAGGTTCCTTGCGGCAGCTTGTAATGAACGAAGAAGATCGGCGTGTTGGAATCCGGAAAGAACTGCTGCCTGAGCTGGGTGAAGCCGAACATCGAGGCGGCGGTCAGCGCGATCAGCGCGGCGACCACGGGCCAGCGCAACTTCAGCGCTCCCCGCAGCACCGCGCCGTATACCCGGAACGGGAGGCTGCCGTAGGGGGGTTCTCCAGTGTCGCCGCCGCGCCTGAAGAAATAGTGGCCCAGCAGCGGCGTGACGGTCACCGCGAGCATCCAGGACAGCAGCAGCGAGATACCGATCACCGCGAACAGGGAGAACAGAAACTCGCCGGTCGCATCCGGGCTGAGGCCGATCCCGGCGAACGCCATGATGCCGATCACGGTGGCCCCGAGCAGCGGGATCTGCGTTCGGGCTGCCGCCTCGTCCGCCGCGTCGCGGGAAGATCGGCCGCGAAGCATGGCGATCTGCATGCCCTCGGCGACCACGATGGCGTTGTCGACCAGCATTCCCATCGCAATTATCAGCCCGCCTAGCGAAATCCGTTCCATCTCGATGGAAAAGATCATCATGAACAGGAGCGTACCGAGGACTGTCAGCAGAAGCGTCGTTCCGACGACCGCGCCGGCGCGCCACCCCATGAACAGGGCGAGCACGACGGTGACGATCGCGACCGACATCGCCAGATTGCGGATAAAGTCGTTCGACGCCTCCTCGACGACCCGGTGCTGCCGGTAGATCGGGTTCAGCTCGACGCCGACCGGGATGGCGCGCTCGAGTTCGGCCAGGCGCCGCTCCACCCGCTTGCCGACGGCAACGATGTTCTCGGTCGCGAGGCCCGCGACCCCGAGCGTGAAGGCTTCGACGCCGTCGAAGCGCACGATAGACCCGGGATCGGGTAGCCGGCCCCGGTTGACCGTGGCGAGGTCCGCCAGGTTGATCGTCTCGCCGCCGACGCCGACCGCGAGGCCGGCGATTTCCGAGACCGTGCCGGAGCCGGCCGGCGCGGCGATGCGCGCGGCCTCGGTCGACCCGGCGTCGACCACGGAGTTGGCGTTGGCGATCGCCCGGGCGATGACCTGCGGCGGGACGTTCAGGTTGACTGCAAGGACGAGCTTTGGCTCGACGAAGATCGCCTCTCCCGGGAGCCCACTCACGCTCACGTCGGCGACGCCTTCGACCGCGAGCAGCTCCCGCCGCAGGAAGGTGGCCAGACCGTGTTTCTCCGCGTCGCTGAAGCCCTCGGCGGTGACGGCGTAGTAGATGCCGAACACGTCGCCGAACCGGTCGTTCACCAGTGGAGCCTCCACCCCCGGCGGCAATCGCCGCGCGGCGTCCCCGAGCCTCGCCCGAAGCTCGGTCCAGATCGCCGGAAGCTCCGAGCCATCGAACCCGGACTCTATGTGCACCTCGATCCGGGACACGCCGGGCCGGTTGATCGAATCGATCCGGTCGACCTCGCTCATTTTCTGGATGGCCGATTCCAGCGGTTCGGAGACTTCGTCGGCGACCTGCCCGGCCGACGCCCCGGGGTAGCGGGTCTCGACCACCGCCTGCTTGATGGTGAAGGCGGGATCCTCCAGCCGTCCGAGGGAAAGGAACGCCCACAGTCCCCCGGCCAGGCAGACCAGGATGACGATCCACGTCGGCAGGGGCCTGTCGATGCTGCCGCGCGCAATCCTCACGACACGGCCCTCAGCGCGGCAACCCGTGGAACCGGCGCACCCTGTCGCCGTCCTTGAGCGCGTTCGCCCCGGCAGCGACGATCTCCTCGCCGACGGCCAGCCCCTCGATCGCCCGGAACTCGCCGGCGCCGCCGACCGCGAGCTTCACCCGCTTCGCCTCGACCACGCCTTCGTCGCCCTCGACCGCCCGAAACACCATCACCGAGGTCGAGCCGTCGGGGGCGATCGCCACGGCGGAGGCCGGGACGACGATCCCCGAACCGGGGATGCGCCCGGTCGCCAGGATCGTCACCGACGAGCCGGGCAGGATGTTGAGACCCTCGGGAGGGGCCATGCCGAAGGTGACCCGAAAGGTCTGGCCGACCCGGGACGTTTCGGCGTTGAACTCACGCGCCTCCACCGGGAACAGCGTCTCGCTGGCCGGGAAGCGCGCGACGGCGGTGACGTCGGGATCGCGGCCGACGCCCTGGAACAGCACTTCCGGCACGTCGATCTCGATGCGGATTTCCGACATGTCGTGCAGTCGCACCACCGGCGTCCCGGCATTGACGGTGGCGAACCTGGCGACACTGCGGCGCGCCACCAGCGCATCGAAGGGCACGTGAAGGGTGGCGTGCCTGAGGGCGTATTCCGCGTTGCGCAGCGCGATCCGGGCCAGACCGGCTTCGGTCGTTGCGTCCTCGACGCTGACCCGGCTGGCCGCTCTCCCCTGCAGCTTCTTCAGACGCTCGGCGCGCCTCCGGGCCCGGTTCCATTGCAGGCGTGCCTGCTCCAGGGACAGCTTGAACGGCTCGAGATCGAGCTGGGCGATCACTCCGCCGGCGGGAAGGATCCGTCCCTCCACCGCGGGAAACCGCACGATTTGCCCCGCCGTCTTGAAGGCGAGGTCGACCGTCTGCTTGGCGACGACCTTGCCAAAGAACTGCCGTGTAACGCTCGTCGCGGCAGCTTCGACCGCGATCAGCTTGACCGGCCGGGGAGGCTCCTCGGCCGAGAGCGGCGCGGTACAGGCCGCCAACGCGGCGGCGAGAATGGGCAAGAGTCGCTTCATGCGGACTTTGTCCGGATCTTGGCGGATACCGGTTCCGCGCGGAGTACCCTTCCGGGCGCGGGATACTGCGCCCACCTCAGCCGACGATCCGCCAGGACCCATCCGGCTGTCGGCAGGCGCGTCCGTAACCCTGCTCGGTCTTCCCGCCGACGGTGATCGTCTGCTGGTACTCGCGGCAATATTGCCCGGCGTCGGTCCGGTAGGTCCTGGTCGGGGTGACCGTTCCCGCGTTCCCCGAATCCGGATTGCGCCATGCGCTCGCGGCGCCGGTCCGGTTCTTCTCCAGCGCGGTCTGGGTCGAGCGCTGCATCGCCAGCCGGTCGGCCCGGTCAAGCGACTTGCCGACCTCGCCGCCAAGCGCCGCGCCCGCCAGCGTTCCGACGGCGACCGCGATCGTCCTGCCCGTGCCCTTTCCAACATGCGCGCCCGCGAGCGCGCCCAGCCCCGCGCCGATCACCGTGCCGGCCTTCTCCTTCTCGCCGCCGCTGCAGGCGGCCAAGGCCAGCGCCGCGGCCGTGACAATCGCTGTTTTCCCCGGGTACATCCCTCGTTCCTCCGTTCGACCGTGCGGCGATCCGCCGCCTTGTCGATCCCTATATCGTCGGTTTTGGCAAATGCCAAGGCGCACGTCGTTGCCGGCAGTCGGAATTCGGCCATGCTCGGCCTCGGTCGGTGCCTGACCAGCACCTTCGCGCGCTCCGTGTCTGCAACGGGCCGGCCGCAGACACCCGCGACTTACGCTTTCCGCAATCCACCGGGCCTCGCGGACGGCATGTCGTTCGTTGCGCAGCATTTGAGCTGCGGAAGATGTCAATCGAGGCGGCAACCCGCTTCCCAGGCCGAATCGGCGCGACACATTCGATCCCCTTTGGGTTGCCCGGCGGGGTACCCTGACTTCAGCCGAACGGAGCCGGTTTCCTCACGAGATTCGATCACGGTTGCAGGAGGAGCGGAAAAGTGACGACAAACGAAACCGAACGCGCGGGATCGAAAACAGATTCTTTCCCGGCGGAAACGCCGATGTCGCTGCTCGATTCCAGAGGGGTCTACAAGCCGTTTCGCTACCCTTGGGCCTATGACGCCTGGCTCACCCAGCAGCGCATCCACTGGCTGCCCGAAGAGGTCCCGCTCGCCGACGACGTCAAGGACTGGCACAACAAGCTGAGCGCGGAAGAGCGCCACACGCTGACCCAGATCTTCCGCTTCTTCACCCAGTCCGACATC
>JAJDVM010000112.1 GCA_022826125.1 Defluviicoccus sp. | reverse complement strand
GTCATCGTCCACGCCCCGGAGGTCAGGATGACCAGCGCCGTCATCGTGCACACCACGAGCGTGTCGATGAACGTCCCCAGCATGGCGATGATGCCCTGCCGCACCGGGCTGTTGGTCTGCGCCGCCGCGTGCGCGATGGCGGCCGAGCCGAGCCCCGATTCGTTGGAGAACACGCCGCGCGCGATGCCGAAGCGGACGGCCGCCGCCACCGCCGCGCCCGCGAACCCGCCGGTCGCCGCGGCGGGCGTGAAGGCGTGGGTGAAGATCAGGCCGATGGCTTCCGGTATCGCCGTGACGTTGATCGCGAGGATCAGCAGCGCGGCGCCGAGATAGAGGACGATCATCGCCGGCACCAGCTTGCCCGCCACGTCGCCGATGCGCCTTATGCCGCCGATGACGACGATGCCGACCAGCGCCGCCACCACCACGCCGGTGATCCATTCCGGCACCCCGAAGCTGTTGTCGAGCGCGGCGGCCATGGAGTTGACCTGGACCGCGTTGCCGATGCCGAACGCCGCCACGGCCCCGAAGATCGCGAAGGCGAGCCCCAGCCACTTGCCGAGCTCGGGCGCGAACTCCCCGACCCCGTTGCGCAGGTAATACATCGGCCCGCCGACATACCTGCCGGTGGCGTCCTGCTCGCGGTAGGTCACCGCGCACACCGCCTCGGCGTATTTCGTCGCCATGCCGAACAGCGCGATCAGCCACATATAGAAGATCGCGCCCGGCCCGCCGAGCGCGATGGCGGTGGCGACGCCGGCGATGTTTCCGGTGCCGACGGTCGCCGACAGAGCGGTCATCAGCGCGTTGAACGGCTTGACCTCGCCGTCCCCCGTGGCCCCGTCCTTGTCGAACAGAAGGCGGAAGCCGTACCCCACCTTGCGCCACGGCATGAATACGAGGCCGAGGGTGAGCAGCACGCCCGTCACGCCCAGGATGCCGAGCATGGGGGGACCCCACGCGAACGCGTTTACCGAATCGATGATTGCGTTCAACCGGTCCATCGCCACTATCTCCCTTCGTTCCAGTACGCCGACCGCCCGACCGGCGTAGTTTCCATGCTGCCTGCGCGCGCGGCGGTGTTCTTCAAGCCGAAAGGCTAGCCGCTATCCGTGACGATATCCAGAATACGCCGCGCGGTGCATGAGCGGCCGGTCGGCATCCGTTCCAGAAGAGTCGGAGATTGCGAACCCGTCGCCCCTCGCTGCCGATCCCGCCCTATACTGGCACTCGCGAACTTCACGAATTGTCCCAGAGGGACTGAACATCGCGATCACGCACTCCACGCACGAAGCACCGACGCAGGAAGCCGCCCTGCCCTCCGCCCTGGCCGGGATCAACAGCAATGTGCTGGACGACTCGGTCCTGAAGAAGCTGGTGGATCCCGATGTCTACTACGCCTTGGCGCAGTGCCGCGCGACGGGCGTGCCGATGGACCGGGAATTCGCCAACGCTCTGGCGAAATCCATCCGGGAGTGGGCGCAATCCAAGGGCTGCATCGGATATTCCCACTGGTTCTCGCCGATGCGGGGCGCGATCCATGGAGAGAAGCTGGAGACGTTCGTCGGAGTCGATTTCGCCACCGACCGGCTGATCATCGACCTGTCCGGCTCGCAGCTCTTCCAGACGGAAACGGACGGTTCCTCGTTCCCCAACGGGGGGCTGCGCCAGACCCATCAGGCCGCCGCCTATATCGGCTGGGACACCGGATCGCCGCCATTCGTCTACCGCCAGACGCTCTATATCCCGTCCGCCTTCGTGACCTGGAACGGGGAGGCCCTCGACCAGAAGACCCCGCTGCTGCGCGCCGACATGGCGGTCAACGAGCTGAGCGTCCAACTCCTGTCCCTGCTTGGCGACAACGTCACCCGCGAAGTCGTGTGCAACGTGGGCTGGGAACAGGAGTTCTTCCTGATCGACAGGGAGAAGTACCTCGCGCGGCCCGACCTCGTCGCCGCGGGGCGCACGTTGCTGGGCGCGGCGCCGTTGCGCGGCCAGGAGATGGACAGCAACTATTTCTCCAAGCTGTCGCCCAGGGTGCACCGCTACATCGCCGAGGCCCGGGACAAGATGTGGGAGCTCGGGATCTCCATCCACTGCACCCACAACGAGGTGGCCCCGGCCCAGCACGAAATCTCGCCGATCTTCGGTCTGGCGAACCTCGTGGCCGACACGAACGTTCTCGCCATGGACGTGCTTCGTGATCTCGCCTTCGACCACGACCTCGTCGTCCTGTTCCACGAAAAGCCGTTCGCCGGCATCAACGGGACGGGCAAGCACAACAATTGGGGCCTCAACACCGACAGCGGCGTCAATCTGTTCGTGCGGGGTGAGACGGAGGAGGAGGACCGGCGCTTCATCGCCTTCGTCGCGGCCCTGTTGCGCGGGGTCAACAAGCACGGAGACCTGCTGCGCTGCGGGGTGTCGACCACCGGCAACGACCACCGGCTGGGCGCCCAGGAGGCGCCCCCCCCCGCGATCATCACGCTCCATCTGGGCGAGCAGCTCGAAGCGCATGTCAAGACGGCCTGGCCGACGTATTCGAGGCCTTCCCGCACGACGACCCCGGGCAATCGGCGTCATACGCGCACGAGACCCTCAAGCCCTGCATGCAGTCGGCGCGCGATGTGGTCGACCGGCTGGAGGTTCTGGTGGATGCCCGCGCGTGGCCGATGCCGACCTATTCGGAAGTCCTGCACGATCATCAATAGGTCTCCACGACGCGAACCGCAACTGGGGAGTCGGAAACGATGGAAGTAACCACGGAACGGCGGGATGGCGTGCTGACGGCCCGTGTCTCGGGGCGGATCGACGGATCGAACGCCGTCCGGTTCGAGGAGGCGGTCAGGACGGCGATGGAGGAGAGCGACCGCGCGGTGCTGATCGACTGCGCGGATCTGAGCTTCATCAGCAGCGCCGGGCTTCGCGTGGTGCTGTTGACCGCGAAGACGCTGATGGGCCGGAACGCCGGGTTCGCGCTGTGCTCCATGTCCGAACCGATCCGGGAGGTTTTCCGGATCAGCGGGTTCGACTCGATCGTTGCGATCCACCCGACCGGGGAGGAAGCGCTCGCGGCGTTCGGACCCTGAGCTGGCGCCGACGGATACGTGATCCGGCTGCCGATCCAAGGCCGTATTCCGAGTATGGCGCGGTACGGCATGAGGTGACGCTCGAACTCGCTCCCGGCAGCCGTTCCGGCGACAGGATCGACGGTATCTGGCGGAACGTGCTCCGCATATACCGCTCGGGCCGCCAATCGTGGCGACAACGGGGTTCGTCATCGAGGGCAACGGCTTCAGCGCCGCCTTCCGCATGCGCCACTGGATCGGGAGAAGGTGGAGCTTGAAGGCCGGATCTCGCGTATCGGCAACCCGGCAAATATCCGCCGCACTGGTGGAGAGATCTCCGACTCGGAGACCATGCTCAAGATCGATAGGCAAATTCATGCGGGCGGCGGGTTATCGGTCAGGATATTCTGCTCCTTCGGCAGGCACACCCACGGCAATTTCGACTACATCAGAAAACCCGGTGTTGCGCTACGCTAACATTTCTGAGCTTCGCCTTCCTGCGAGACAGGGACAAGATCCGGGTGGACAGGCCTGCGATCGACGATCACCGAACTTCCAGATCGTGCAGTCTAGAGCGCGGCAATCGCCGGGCTCAGGATCCGGGGCGGGGTTCTTCTGGAGGGGGTGGCTGCAGGGTCGGGTGCAGGGTGGTGAAGATCGAATCGAAGCTGCCCTCGCCGCCGTCGGCCTCGGCGAAGGCGGCGCTGGCATGGCCGGCGGCCAGGCGCGGGGTTCCGTCCCCGGCGGCGCGGCTGGAAAACCGGCCGGACCAGGACCCGCCAGACCGGACGATGGCGCGGTCCGGGTGGGTCACCGCGACGGAGGCGCCCGCGAACCCTCCTGTCCCGCCGATCGCGGCCGGCGCGAAGCGGATCTCGTAGCCGGTGGGCGGGTGCTCGACCGCTGCCTCGCTGCGCCGCCAGCCAAGGATCGCGGATAGATGCTCGCGCTCGAGCGCGATGTCGCCGACGCAGCCGATGCAGCCGGCGACGGTGCCGGCGGCGAAATCCGCTTGCAGCGTCATCGTCGCCGTGAACTCCTCCGCCAACGGCTCCACGCCGGGCCGGCGGTAGCGGTAGACCCCGCCGGCGCTGCCTGTGCATAGCTCGCCGTGCCCGCGACCGGGAGCTCGGGCGGGACGCGCGTATCGAGCTCCGGACCGTCGATGAAGGGCACGATCTCGGCGTCCGCCGGGTCGAGGCGCCGCGTCGTCCGCGCGCCTTCGAAGCGCATCCAGAACCCGGCCGACAGGTAGTCGGTCGGGTCGTCATTGTCCCAGCTCACCAGGGCGTAGGCGAGCGAAACGCCGTCCCGGTCGGTTCGGCCCATGGTCCAGCGCCGGCCCGAGTGGTTGGGCATGAAG
>JAJDVM010000287.1 GCA_022826125.1 Defluviicoccus sp. | reverse complement strand
CCGCAATGGACGCAGCCCCGCAGGATTCCCTCGGCGGTGGCGATGTCCGGGTCGGCGCGCTGAGCCTCGGTGAACCGGGTCTGCATGGGGCTAGCGTGTGCCCGGCCGCGGCGGAAGCGTTGCGGCGCGGCGTCCCTCGATACGGCGCTTCGCGCCTACTCGGGATGAGGGAATTATTTCTTCCACACCGATTCTCCCTCACCCTGAGTAGGCGCGCCAGCGCCGTATCGAAGGGCGCTTCCAGCTAAGACGAACACCCCCCTAACTCCCACCGTCCATGCGGCCCGGGTTGAGGATTCCCACCGGGTCGAACGCCTGCTTCACCCGCGCGCTCAGCGCCGCGAGTCCGGCCGGCTGGGGGTGGAAGGCGGGGATCCGGCGCCTGACCGCCTCCGGCGCGCGGACCAGGGTCGCGTGCCCGCCGGTCGGCCCCACCGCGCGGCGCACCGGTTCCGCGCCCGCGTCCTCCGTCCCCGGCGGCAGGGCGAGCCAGATCAGACCGCCGCCCCAGTCGTAGAAGACCCGGGCGTCCAGCTCGCCCGCGATGCGCCCCGCCACCTCGGCGCCCTCGGCGGGCGGCACGGAGAGACGCCACACGACCGCCTCGCCGGGCTCGGCATGGAACCGGACCTCGCCCACCTCGCGCCAGAACGCGGCGGAGTTGTGCCCGTGCAGCTCGTCGATCCCGTACTCGTCCTCGAACAGCCGCCGGAGCGACTCGGTGCGGGCCAGCACGGAAGGCTCCGGCCCCTCGATGCGGAGCGCGGTGACCGGCGTTCCCGGATCCCGCACCCGCCCGACGCCGGAGAGCGCCGCGATCCCGGCCGGCAGATGCGCCGCGCCCGAGACCTCGAACGACCCGCCCAGCGCGCGGGCCATCGCCTCCATCGCCGCCCGGTCGTCGAGCCCGCAGACCAGCACCGTCCTGAGCTTCTCCGCCGCCGGCAGGACCTTGACGGTGATCTCGGTCATCGCGGCGAGCGTGCCCCAGGAACCGGCGAGCAGCTTGCAGAGATCGTAGCCGGTGACGTTCTTGACCACCCGCCCGCCCGACTTGAACAGCTCGCCGCGGCCGCTGACGGCGCGCACGCCGAGGAAATGGTCGCGCGCGGCGCCCGCCTTGATGCGGCGCGGGCCGGACAGGTTGGCCGCCATGCAGCCGCCGAGCGTCGCGAGGTCCGGCGCGGTGCCGAGAAGGGGGCCGAGATCGGGCGGCTCGAAGGCGAGCGTCTGGCCGTGCTGCGTGAGCCTCGCGTCGATCTCGGCGAGCGCGGTCCCGGGTCTCGCGGTCAGGACCAGCTCTTCCGGCTCGTAGAGCGCGATCCCGGCGAGGCCCGACAGGTCGAGCGCGGCCTCGGCGTCGGCGGGGCGGCCGACGCCGCGCCTCGACCCGCCGGAGACGATCTCGAGCGCATGTTCGCCCGCGCATGCCCAGCCGACCGCCTCGATCGCCTCGTCCTCGGTCGTCGGGCGCAGGGTCTCCATGCGCTCAGGGCGTATCAGGTTTGGATGAAAGCGTCCACGCCGCATTCCCCGCCCCGTGGCGGCCAGCGGTCCCCCCTAACCCTCTCCCCCGCTGGGGGAGAGGGGACTCGCTTCCCGCTCGTCCTTAACTTCCCCCCTCCCGCTTGCGGGAGGGGCTGGGGGAGGGCGCCGGTCAGAAACGCGGGATGTCGGGGAACCGGGTCTGGCCGCCGTGGATGTGGACGCGGCCGAGCTCGGCGCAGCGGTGCAGCACCGGGAACACCTTCCCCGGGTTGAGCAGCTGCTCCGGGTCGAAGGCGCATTTGAGGCGCTGCTGCTGCTTCAGATCGTCGTCGGAGAACATGGTTCCCATCAGGTCGCGCTTTTCCACGCCGACCCCGTGCTCGCCGGTGAGCACGCCGCCCACCTCGACGCAGAGCCTCAGGATCGCCTCGCCGAACGCCTCCGCCCTTTCGAGCTCGCCGGGATTGTTGGCGTCGTAGAGGATCAGCGGGTGGAGGTTGCCGTCGCCGGCGTGGAACACGTTGGCGACCCTGAGCCCGAACTCGTCGGACATGTCGGCCATGCGGCCCAGCACCTCGGGCAGGCGGCGGCGCGGGATGGTGCCGTCCATGCAGTAATAATCGGGCGAGATCCGGCCCACCGCCGGGAAGGCCGATTTCCGCCCCGCCCAGAAATTCATCCGCTCGTTCTCGTTCTCGCTGACCCGGATCGAGGTCGCGCCGAGCCCCCGCGCGATGCCCGCGACCCGCTCGACCAGATGGTCGACCTCGACCTCCGGGCCGTCGAGCTCGACGATCAGCAGCGCCGCGGCGTCGCGGGGATAGCCGGCGGCGACGAAATCCTCCGCCGCGTTGATCGCCGGGTTGTCCATCATCTCCATCCCGCCGGGGATGATTCCCGCTCCGATGACCCCCGCCACGCAGTCGCCCGCCGCTTCCGCCGACGGGAAGCCGATCAGCACCGCGCGGGCCGAGGGCGGCTTGGGCAGGATGCGGACCGTGACCTCGGTGATCACGCCGAGCAGCCCTTCCGATCCGGTGATGACGCCGAGCAGGTCGTAGCCCGCCGAATCCAGGTGCCGGCCGCCGATGCGCACCACCTCGCCGTCCATCAGGACCAGCTCGACGCCGAGCAGGTTGTTGGCGGTGAGCCCGTATTTGAGGCAATGGACGCCGCCCGCGTTCTCGGCGACGTTGCCGCCGATCGAGCACGCGATCTGGCTCGACGGGTCGGGCGCGTAGTAGAAGCCCGCCGCGTCGACCGCCTGGCTGATGGCGAGGTTCGCCACGCCCGGCTGGACCGTCGCGCAGCGGTTGGCGTAGTCGATGTCGAGAATCCGGTTGAACTTGCCGAGACCGAGCAGGACCCCGTCGGCGAGCGGCAGCGCGCCGCCCGAAAGCGAGGTGCCGGCGCCGCGCGGCACCACCTTGATCCCGTTCTCGTGGCAGTATCTGAGGACCGCCGAGACCTGGGCCACCGTCTCCGGCAGGACGGCGATCATCGGCGGCTGGCGATAGGCGGTGAGACCGTCGGACTCATAGGCCCGGAGCGCGTCGCGGTCGTCGATCGTCCCGTCGCCGGGGACGATCCTGGCGAGGGCGCGCGCGATTTCGGCCCGACGCGCGATGACGTCCGCATCGGGCTCGGGCATCTTCATTGAGCTATCCCCGTTTCGGCCAGGCCCGCCCGGCGCAACGAGGGGATCGGGGCCCCTCGGCCGGTCAGCCCTGGCGCGCCTTGAAGCGCGGGTTCTTCTTGTTGATGACGTAAACCCGGCCGCGGCGCCGAATGATGCGGCAGGCGCGGTCGCGCTTCTTTGCCGATTTCAGCGAGTTGAGCACTTTCATCGCAACGGTTCCAAGTCGTGCAGCCGGCAACGCGGCGGCGGACGGTAGCCGGGCGGGCGAGGGCTGTCAACGGGTTGTGCCGGGGGACGATTTGAGCGTTGGCCGCCGCCCTTCGCCGCCGCGACTTGTGTCGGCCGCGCGCCGATGGCTTAGTCCCGCCGCGCCGCACAGCGAAGCCAGGCCGAATTGCTGACCGAAATCCTCTCCGTCGTCGCGCCGCTTTTCATCTGCGCCGGCATCGGCTTCGTCTGGGGCAAGCTCGACAAGCCTTTCGACGCCGAGATGATGACCGGGCTCGCGCTTCATCTGGGCGTTCCCTGCCTGGTCTTCTCGACCCTTACGAAGCTCGAGATCTCGCCCGTCGCGTTCGGCAAGATGGCGGGCGCCTACACGCTGGCGCTGGTTCTGTTCATCGTCCTCGCGGCGGCGCTGACCCGGTTCCTCAGGCTGGAGGCGCGCGCCTTCATCCCGGCGCTCACCTTCCGCAACTCGGGCAATCTCGGCCTGCCGGTCTGCCTGTTCGCGTTCGGCGAGGCGGGGCTCGCCTACGGCATCGGCTGCTTCGTCATCGCCTCGCTCGCCGGGCTGACCGTCGGGCGCGGGATCTACGCCGGCAGCACCGCGTCCGAGGCGCTGTTCCGCAACCCGATCGTCTACGCCATCGCGATCTCGCTGGTCTTCATGCTGGGCGATATAGCGCCGCCGACCTGGGTCGCCAACACGGTCGACATCGTGTCCGGCATGGCGATCCCGCTGATGGTGGTTTCGCTCGGCGTGGCGATCTCGAAGATCCGGGTGGTCGGGATCGGGCGCGCGGCGGCGCTGTCGGCGCTGGAGCTCGCGGTCGGGTTCGGCGTTGGCGTCGGGCTCGCGGACCTGTTCGGGCTGACCGGCGTCGCGCGCGGCGTGCTGATCCTGCAATGCGCGATGCCGGTCGCGGTGCACAACTACGTCTTCGCCCAGTTCTACCGCCGCTCGCCGGAGACGGTCGCCGGCATGGTCGTCGTCTCGACCCTGCTCGCCTGCTTCACCCTTCCCGCGGTCCTCTGGTTCGTGCTGCGATGACGCTGGTCGCCGAGCTCGCCTCCATCGTAGCCCCGGTCTTCATCTGCGCCGCGATCGGCTTCCTGTGGGCCAAGCGCGGGCTCCCGTTCGACAACGCGGTGATCACCTCGCTGGTCTACAACTTGGGTGGGCCCTGCCTGATCCTGGCGACCTTCGCCAAGGTCGAGCTGAGCGCCGCGGCGCTGGCCGAGATCGCGGCCGCCTCGCTCGCCGCCTATCTGGGATTCGCGGCGGTCGGCGTCCTGGTGCTGCGCGCCGCGCGGCTCCGCCTGACCTCCTATCTGCCCGCCGTGATCTTCCCGCTGACCGGCAGCATGGGGCTCCCCGTCTGCCTGTTCGCGCTGGGCAACGAGGGGCTCGCCTTCGCGCTGGTGTTCTTCGCCTTCGGGGCGATCGGCACCTTCACGATCGGCGCCACCATCGCCGCCGGGTCGGTGTCGTTTGGACGGATCGCCCGGTCGCCCGTGTTCTACGCGGTGGTGCTCGCGGTGGTGCTGGAGATCGCCCGCATCGACCTGCCGCGCTGGGCGTTCAACACCTGCGACCTGCTGGGCGGCATCGTGATCCCGGCGCAGCTGGTGGCGCTCGGCCTCGCCCTCTCCAGGCTGCGGGTGACCAGCCTCGGGCGGAGCGTGGCGCTCGCGATGCTGCGCCTGGCGGCGGGCGCGGCGGTCGGCTGGGCGGTGGCCGAGGCGTTCTCGCTCGGGCCGGTCGCCTCGGCCGTCGTCATCCTGCAGAGCGCGATGCCGGTCGCGGTCTCGAGCTACCTGTTCGCGCAGATGTACAACCGTGAGCCGGAGGAGGTCGCCGGCATGGTGCTGGTCTCGACGATCCTCTCCTTCGCGACCCTGCCGCTCCTGCTCGCGGTCCTGCTGCCCTAGTGCATCGCCGAACCGCCGTCGACCACGATGGTCTGGCCGGTCACGAAATCGCTGTCGGACGAGCTGAGATAGACCAACGTGCCGAGCAGGTCCTCGGGCACCTCGTCGCGCTTGATCGCGCGGGTCTGGGCGTTGGCGTCCTTGATGTCGGTCCACTGCGCGTCGCCGACCACCTTCTCGCTCATCGTCAGGCCGGGGGCGATCGCGTTGACCGAGATGTTGTGCTCGCCCAGCTCGCGCGACAGCGAGCGGGTGAAGGCCACCATCGCGCCCTTCGAGCTCACATAGTGGAGCATCATCGGCGTACCCTTGAAGACGGTCCCCGACGCGATGTTGACGATCTTGCCGTAGCCGTTCTTCCGCATCTCCGGCACGACCGCCTTGACGCAAGAGAAGACGCCGCGCGTGTTGACCGCCATCACCCGGTCCCACTCCTCCTCCGGGATCTCCATGAAGGAGCGCTGCTGGAGGTCGGCGAAGATCGCGGCGTTGGTCACCATGATGTCGACCTTGCCGAACGCCTCGACGGTCTCCGCCACCATCGCCCGGACCTGGTCCGGGTCGGTTACGTCGCAGCGGTTGCCGATCGCCTCGCCGCCGGCCTGCTTGATGATGTTGACCGTGTTCTCGGTATCGAGGATGTCGCTGCAGCACACCTTCGCGCCTTCCTCGGCCAGCGCCTTGGCGTAATGCACCCCGATCCCGCGCCCCGCGCCGGTGACGATCGCGACCCGTCCGTCGAGCCTGCCCATGTCGGTCTCCTTCCCTGAGATTGGCCGGCGCCGATCATAGCGAGGGCGGATGGCCGATCAACGCCGGACAGGGACCCCGGCCCGGTTCAGATTTGGCGCGACGCGGTCTCGATCAGCTCGACCTTGTAGCCGTCGGGATCCTCCACGAACGCGATAAACGTGGACCCGCCCTTCACCGGTCCCGGCTCGCGCGTGATCTTGCCGCCGGCGGCGCGGATCCGCTCGCAGGTCGCGGCGACGTCGTCCACCCCCACCGCGATGTGCCCGTAGGCGCTGCCGAGATCGTAGTCCGAAACCCCGTGATTGTAGGTCAGTTCCAGCTCCGCCTCGCCGTTCCTGTTGCCGCCGCCGAAGCCGACGAAGGCGAGCGTGTATTTCTGCTCGGGCCGCTCGGTGGTGCGCAGGAGCTCCATGCCCAGCATCTCGGTGTAGAAGCCGATGGAACGCTGCAGGTCGCCTACCCGGAGCATCGTGTGTAACAGGTGCATGGTCGTTCTCCTCAGGTCGTCGGGGATCGTACGATATCGGGGCGCTGCCGACCCAGCGGTCACTTCAGGCTGCGCAGCACGAGTTCCTGGAAGCTGCGCACCGAGTCCTCCCACACCGGAGAGAGTACCCCGCCGCCCGCCGCGTCCGAAGCGCGCCCGCTCTGGAGCCGTTCGCAGATTTCGCGGTCCTCGCGATGCACTTCGCGCCAGAGCCGCGCGAGCCGCTCGGCGAGTCCCGCCGCCGGCGGTTCCCGGCCCAGGCTGTAGATCGCGCGGCGCTGGGCGGTGCGGTCCGGCGCCAGCGGGATATCGAGGTGCACGCCCACCTGGTCGGGGAGGTAGAGCCCGAACACGAAGTTGGGGAACAGGGTGAGATAGCGCGAATCCGCCGACAGCGTGTCTGGCCGCTTGGCCTCGCGGGAGACGTCCACGGCGCACCCCAGGCAGCCCGGATCGTTCACCGTGTAATGGTCGGCGAGCGGCTGCTCGGTGGTCGTCGGGTGGACGAACTGGACGTGGTAGGGCTCGATGAAGTTCTCGATCAGGAGCTTCCAGTTCGCGGCGATCTCCCCGAGGTCGATGGTGACCAGATGACGGAGCTCCGAAAGATCGAGCCCGTCGAGCCGCTTGACCAGCGGGGCGACGAAGTCCTCGAACGGCGGCGCGCCGCCACCCGGATTGACGAAGATCCAGTCGTGCCAGATGGCCGATCTTACCGGGATCAGCCCGTATCGCCCGCGGTCGAACCCGTCCGGCATCGCGCGCAGCTCGCGGCCCCCGAAATAGGGCGCAAGCTCGAGCGCGCCGTCCAGGTCGTAGGTCCAGGAGTGGTACGGGCACCGGATCTTCGCCCCCGCGTTGCCCGGCTCGTCGACCAGCTTGAGGCAGCGGTGCCGGCACACGTTTTGGAAGGCGCGGATCTCTTGTTCGGCGTTTCGGACCAGCAGCACCGGCCTGCCCGCGACGGTAACCGGCATGACGTCTCCGGCCCGCGGCAGATCGTGCGCAAAGCCCGCGAACACCCAGGAGTCGGAGAACAGCCGTTCCTTCTCCAGTGCGAAGAACGCCTCGCTCGTATAGGCCGCCGCCGGCAGCCCCCGCGCGACCGGTCCGGGGGCCTCGAAAGCGTCCAGCGCTTCCGCCCCCAGGATCGATTGCAGCGACAGGCTCATCACGGTCTCCCGAGAGCGGTCCGCGGGTTACGGCACGTGGCGCTTGAGGAGGAACTGGTTCTTGAACATGCCGAGGCGGGTCATCACCTCGACATGCGCGATATCGGCCTTGCCGTGGATGTGATCGTTGAGGAAGGAGGCGAATTCGGCTTCCTCGTCGCACACGATTTCGACCAGCAGGTCGAAGCGACCGCTCACCCACATGGCGTAGACGACGGCGGGATAGGGATCGAGCCGCTCGGCCACCGCCGCCGGGGCGATCCCCGGCGCCGTCTTGATGCCAAGCATCGCGTTCGTGTCGTAGTCGACGGCCACCGGGTCCACGAGGGCCACGATGCTGAGCATGCCGGCCTCGCGCATTCGGGCGACCCGGTTGCGGATCGTTCCGCCCGATACGCCGAGCTCCTGCCCGATGACATCGTAGGCCGCCCGCCCGTCTTCCCTCAGACGCCGGATGATCTTCCGGTTGAGATCGTCGAAGGGGGACGACAGAGGCGAGACGTTGTCGGCGGTCTCCCCCGGGCCCTGGGCGATCACGGCACGCAATGCACGGACCTCTCATGCCGGTTCGGTATTGTCATATCCGCACTCTATTGTTTATGATTTTTGGAATCGTCAATATTTGTCAACAAAATTTGTAATTTTCTTATGATACGGGATGTAGGATACGGATTTCACTATCGATTCGATGGCGGGAGGCGACGGGAAGCGCGCGATGAATGACACTCTATCGACCATGGCCGGGGCGCTCCCCCACATCGAGCGTGTTCGGGAAGCGCACGCGAGGCTCACCGAAGCGGGTGTCCGCTACGTCTTCTCCTGCTGGATCGACATGCACGGCCTGCCCAAGACCAAGCCGGTTCCGGTCGGCGAATTCGAAGAGCTGTGCATGGGAAAGGGTCCGCAATTCGCGGTGCACTCGGTCTCTTTCGTGCCCGAGCTCGGGGCCGCCGACCCCGATCAAATCCCGATTCCCGACCTGGACTCGCTGATCGTCTGCCCTTGGGATCGGAGTTGCGCGTGGATTTTCGCGGATCTGTGGTGGGAGGATGCGCCCTACAATCTGTGTCCCCGCCAGGCGCTCAAGCGGGTGGTGCGGGATACCGCGGCGAAGGGATTTGCCGGGTTCGCGGGCATCGAGCCGGAGTTCATCGTGATGCGCTGGCGCGACGGCCGGCCGGTCAAGGCGTTCGACGACGACCCGTTGCCCGGCGAAGGGCTGCGTCCGAGGCGCCAGGCATTCGGCTACGATATCGAGTACAGCATCGATTCCATGAGCTTCCTCGGCGCAGTCATGGACATTCTCGAAGAGCTCGGCTGGGGGCTGAAGGATGTGGTCTGCGAGGGCAGTTACTCCCAGTTCGAGCTCGATTTCGGATATACCGATCTGGTGGGGATGGCCGACAGGCTGGTGTTCCTGCGCGTGCTGTTAAAGGAGGTCGCCAAGAAGCAGGGCCTGTTCGTCACCTACATGCCCAAGCCGACCACCGGCGACTGGAGGTCGGGCGCGCATATCAACTATTCGATGCAGCGGCTCGACGCGCCGGGAACGAACCTGTTCGGGGATCCGGACGTCGGTTGGGCGGATGCCGCCTACCATGCGGTCGGCGGGCTGCTGCGGCACGGCTCGGCGCTTACCGCGCTCACCGCGACGACGGTCAACTCCTATAACGGCCTGGTGGCCTGCGTCCCCGGCTTCGAGGGCGGGATCTACACTTGGGCCCCGACCCACATGACCTACGGCAACAACAACCGCTCGGCCATGCTGCGCCTGCCGCAGAACCGGTTCTGCATCGAGAACAGGGCGTCCGATCTGTGCCTGAACCCCTATCTCGCGCTTGCCATGACGACCGCGGCGGCCGTCGATGGCGTGACCGGGGTCATCGATCCCGGACCGCCCCTGAACGAGGACCTCTACCTGCTCTCGGACGAGGAAATCCTCGCCCATGGCGGCCAGCGCCTGCCGCGGAACCTGCTGGAGGCGACCGAGAAGCTCAACGAAGACCCGCTGGCGGCCGAAGTCCTCGGCCCCGCGCTGCTGAAGTCATGGTCGGAGTACAAGTTCGACGAATGGGAGCGCTACCACCAGGCGGTTACCGACTGGGAGGTGCGGGAGTATCTGCGGCTCTATTGAGGACCGTTCGACTTGGCGCGGAACCATGAGGTCTTCGGACTCGGCGCGGTGAGGTTGCAATCCGGCGCGACGCTGCCGGACGCGAGGATCGCCTACAAGACATACGGGTCGCTCAACGCGCGCGGCGACAACGCGATCGTCATGCCGACCTTCTATACCGGCACGCATGTCCGCAACGAGGGCTACCTCCGCCGGGTGCCGTCGCTCGATCCCTCGCGCTACTTCATCGTTTCGATCGACCTGTTCGGCAACGGTCTCTCCTCGTCGCCGAGCAACACCGCCCCGCCCTTCGACGGCCCGCGGTTCCCCGCCGTCACCCTCTACGACAACGTCGCCTGCCAGCACCGCCTGCTCACCGAGAGGCTCGGCGTGTCGCGCATCGCGCTTGCACTCGGATGGTCCATGGCCGGCTGCCAAGCGTATCAGTGGGCGGCACAGTTTCCCGACATGGTCGATGCCATCCTCCCGTTCTGCGCATCGGCCCGGACATCGCCCCACAACAAGGTCTTTCTCGAAGGGCCGAAGGCGGCGCTCATGGCCGACGAGGCGTTCGCGGGCGGCGAATACGCCTCTCCGCCCGAGGCGGGGCTGAGGGCCTTCGGGCGGGTCTACGCGGGCTGGGCATACTCGCAGACCTTCTATCGCGAACGGCTCCACCGCGAGCTCGGATTCGAGACCTGGGAAGAATTACTGCTCGATTGGGAGCGCCATCACCTCTGCTGGGACGCCAACGACCTTCTGGCCAAGATCCGGACCTGGCAGGACGGCGACATCGGCGCCAACGAACTCTATCGGGGAGATTTCGAACGCGCGCTGGGCGCCATCCGGGCCCGGGCGATCCTCGTTTCCTGCACGACAGATCTCTACTTCCCGCCCGAGGACAACCGCTTCGAGGCCGATCGGATGCCCAACGCCGAGCTTCGCCCATACCCTTCGCCCTGGGGTCATTGCGTGGCGTCACCCAGCCGGGAGAGCGGCGATTTCATGCAATTTCTGGACGATTGCGTCACGGAACTGCTGGCCGCCTGAAACCGAAGGATTGCCGCGCTTCGCGCAGCCCGACCCGGCCGGGCACGGTGACCGATCCCTCGGGGCTGGTGTATGGTGTCGGCGGTTCGAAGGTTCGTGACGCATCGATCATGCCCCCCCTGCCCTGCACCGTTACGAACGTCTCGGCGATTGCGATGGCCGAAGAGATCGTCGGCGCGACACGCGCCGAAAGGGGCTAGAGGCGGCGATGAACAGGCGTTGGGGCCTGTTCGCGGTCATCTGGCTGCTGATCCTGGCGACCATCTATATCGGCGACCGGTTCATCCGCGACATTTTGCTGACCGACGACGCGCCCCGCGCGGTGACCCCGCGCGGCGACCTCGCCCGGTTCGAGCAGTCCACCGTGACGCTGTTCGAGGAGGCCTCGCCCTCGGTCGTCTACATCTTCACCGAGAACCGGGGGAGCCGGGGCAGCGGCGCCGGGTCCGGCCTGGTCTGGGACCGCGCCGGCCACGTCGTCACCAATTTCCACGTCGTCCGGGGCGCGGATTCCGTGCGGGTGAGGCTGGACGACGGCGAGGCGGTGCAGGCGGCGACGATCGGCACCGCACCGGACTACGACCTCGCCGTGGTCCGGCTGCGCGAGACGCGGGGGCGGATCCGGCCGATCCCGATCGGCACCTCGGGCGATCTCAAGGTCGGGCAGTCGGTGTTTGCTATCGGCAACCCGTTCGGGCTCTCGCGCACGCTCACGACCGGCGTGATCAGCGCGCTCAACCGCCGTTTGCCGACCTCCAACGACCGCGAGGTGCGCGGGGTGATCCAGACCGACGCGGCGATCAATCCCGGCAATTCGGGCGGCCCGCTGCTCGATTCCGCTGGCCGGCTGATCGGGGTGAACACGGCGATCCTGTCGGATACGGGCGCGTCGTCGGGTATCGGCTTCGCGGTCCCGGTCGACATCGTCAACCGCATCGTGCCGCGCCTGATCCGCGACGGCGCGGTGCCGAGGCCCGGCATCGGCATCGTGGTGATGCGCGAGGATTCCGCCGCGCGGCTCGGCGTGGCGGGGCTCGTGGTCTCGCGGGTGCTGCCGGGATCGGAGGCGGAGAAGGCGGGTCTCAAGGCCGCCGACCTGGAGCGTCAGCTGCTCGGCGACGTGATCGTCCGGGTGAACGGGGTGCCGGTCCGCTCGGTCTCCGAGTTCGCGGCCGAGCTCTCGCAGGCGGGAATCGGCGCTCAGGTCGAGCTCACGGTGGTAAACCGGGGGCACCAGCGGTCGGTCTGGGTTACGGTGATGGATATTTCCTGAGGAGGCGGCGATGTTCTTGAAAGATTACTGGTATGTCGCGGCGACCTCCGACGAGATCGGCGGCGAACCGCTCGCGCGAACCCTGCTGAACGAGCCGGTGGTCCTCTACCGGACGGGCGCCGGCGCCGTCTGCGCGCTGGAGGACCGTTGCTGCCACCGCCATTTGCCTCTGTCCCTCGGCAAGGTGATCGGGGACCGGCTGCAATGCGGCTATCACGGCCTGGAATACGATGCCGACGGCGCGTGCGTCCGGGTGCCGGGCCAGACCGCGGTCCCTCCCGGAGCGCGGATACGGTCCTACCCGGTCGTCGAGCGCTGGGGCTGGGTCTGGATCTGGATGGGCGAGGCGAACGAGGCGGACGAGGCCGATATCGAGGACTTCCACTGGCTCGACGATCCCGGCTGGCGCGCCGCGGGCTGCCGGATCCCGATGGCATGCGATTACCGGCTCGGCATCGACAACCTGCTCGATCTCAGCCATCTCACCTACGTGCACCGGACCACGCTCGGCAACGCGGCGGTGGTCGAGGCCGCGGAGGTGAAGACCGAGCGTTACGGTCCCGGCGTCCGCGTCACCCGCTGGATGATCGACGTGCCGGCGCCGCCCATGTACCGCCGGCTGGTCGATTTCGGCACCAACATCGACCGCTGGCAGATCATCGAATTCTCGCCGCCCTGTTTCGTCAAGCTCGATCTCGGCGGCGCGCCGACCGGAACCGGGGCGCGCCAGGGCGACCGTTCCAGGGGCTTCGAGCGCAAGAGCCTCAACGCGCTTACCCCGGAGACCGAGACCTCGATCCACTATTTCTGGGCCGACGCGCATAATTTCGACATCGACAAGCCGGAAGTCACTCAACTCCTCTTCGACCAGGTCCATGAGGCGTTCATGGAGGACAAGGCGTTCCTCGAAGCGCAGCAGCGCGCCTTCGACCGGGATCGCGGACGCCCCCTCGTGGACATCAACGCCGATGCCGGCGGGCTCGAAGCACGGCGCATCCTCGACCGGCTGCTCGCGGAGCAGGATGGGCGGATCGTCTTGGCTGGGGAGGTGCGGTGAAAGGCAGCGACGAGCGTAAGAAAGCCGGCCGCGGCGGCCCCGGGGTCGATCGGCGGACCCTGCTGCGGTCGGGGCTCGCGGCGGCCGGGGTCGTGGCGGCTGGCTCGTTGACCGTCTTCGCGCGCACTGCGCGTGCCGCCGACCGGCTGCGGATCCTGACCTGGCCCGGCTACGAAGAAGAGGGCATGAACCGGGAATTCGAGGACACGTACGGCGTCAAGGTCGAGTTCGAAACGTATACCGGCGGCGATCGGATGCTCGGGGTCTTCAACCAGGCGCCCCGCGGAACCTACGACAATGTCGTCGTCGATGCCGAGTCCGTGCACAAGCTGATCGCCATGGACGCAATCGAGGCCTACGATCCGAGGGGTATCCCGGAGCTCGCCAGGTATCACCCGAAGTTCATCGATATGCGTCAGGTCAGGGCGGATGGCGGCAGGATCTGGGGCACGCCGACCCGGTTCGGCTTCTACGGCATCACCTACAACTCGGACCGCATGACCTTCGAGGAGAGCGAAGACTGGAACTCTCTGTTCCTGCCCGGCTTCGCGGGCAGGATCGGCGTTTTCGACTGGTATCTGCCCAACATGGGCATCGCGAGCCTCGCGGTCCATCCGAACAGGGAGCGCCCCTACGATCTGACCGACCGGCAGCTCGACGCCGTAAGGGCCTGGCTGCTCAAGCTCAGGCCCCAGGTCGCCATGTTCGGTTCCGGCGCCCGGCAGATCGCGCGGGCGATGATCGACGGGGACATCGCCGCCGCCATGGTCGGAGACCTCGACATCGACCTGAAGCTCGCCGGCCACGCGAACATGGAATCGACGATTCCGAAGCAGGGCGGTATCCGCTGGCAGGAAGTGGCCACGGTCTGCAAGCAGAGCAGGAACAAGGATCTCGCGCTGGAGTGGATCAAGTACATGAGCCAGGCCCATGTCCAGGCCCGGCTCGCCCTCGCCAAGGCGTTCAAGGCGCGCGGCCCCAATCTCGGGATCGCGGAGCACTGGACCGAGGAGCAGCGCCGGCTCATGGGCTATTACCCCGATCCCAACAACGGTGGCCGGATGCGGGTCGAGACGCTGATCGACCGCAGCGTCGGCCGCGAACTTCCCGTGCGTCAGGACGAGAAGGCGTGGGTCGACATCTTCGACGAGTTCAAGGCGGGGTAGGTCGTCGTTCTCGGAAGCGACGCCCCGGTCGAAATGACGGGGGTGTATTGGCGGCCGGTCAGACGGCCGCGTCAGGCGTCGGTCGCGCCCTTGTAGCTCGTCAGGTCGATGATCTCGAGCACGTTGCCGTCCGGGTCGTGGAAATAGGCGCGGGGGCCGTTGACCGCGCCGCCCTGGCGGTCCTCCTCGAACAGGATGTCGACGCCGCTCTCCCGCAGAGCCGCCACCGAGGAGTCGTAGTCTTCGTGGTCGACGATGAAGGCGTGGTGGATGTCGTCTTCGCGCGCGGTCGAGATCGGCTTGTCGACGCGTGCGAGGATGATGCAATCCCCGCCCGAATCGAGGAACACCATGCCACGCTCGTGGTTGCTTTGCACGACGGCGAGGCCGAGCTTCTCCGTGTAGAACGCCTCTGCCCGGCGCGTGTCGGTGACGGGGATCGTGAAATGGGCCACCCCCCTGGTCTTCAGCATCGCGGCGTCAATCCTCCTCGTAGAGCCCGCGGTCCCGATGCCACTGCTCGATCCCGCCTTCGGGGTAGTAGGTATTGTGGGCATGCTCCGGACCGTCGGGAACCGGGATCCAGTCGGGCTTATATCCCAGCATGTTGTGGCTGATCTCGTCGGTCCGGGGCAGCGGCGTGTCGATCGCGGTCGCGCAGGGATAGACGAACTCCGGGTAGTTGGGGTTGTAGATCCATAGCGTCGTGCCGCAGATCTTGCAGAAATGCCGCCGCGAGAACCCGAGCCCGTCGGCCTCGTAGGCGCCGCGGTGGTTGTTTGCCGAGCGGTAGACGGTGATGGCGTCGGCGCCGGTCACCTCCAGCGTCGGGTATTCGCCCATGATGTTGATCGAGTACCCGCCCCCGCCCGTCTTGCGGCATTTCGAGCAGTAGCAGCGGTTGAACGGGTAGGGCGTCCGCGAATTCACAGCGAACGTCACGGCGCCGCAATGGCAGGATCCTTCGAGCTTCATGGCGCATCCTTGTCAATTGTACAGTATGCCGGGCAGCCAGAGCGCGAGTTGCGGAAATAGCAGCAGCAGCGCGATCAGCACCGCGTCCGCCGCCAGGAACGGGACGATTCCGCGGAACACCGTGCCCAGCGCGATGTCCGGCAGCTGCGCCCGGATGACGAAGATGTTGAGCCCGACCGGCGGCGTGATCAGCCCGACCTCGACGACCACGACCATCAGGATCCCGTACCAGACCGGGTCGTAGCCGAGCGCCGTGACGACCGGCAGGAAGACGGGCACGGTCACCAGGATGATCGCCACCGCATCGAGGACGCAGCCGAGGATGATGTAGAACACCAGGATGATCATGATGACCGCCCAGGGCGCGAGCTCGAAGAACTCGATGAGCTCGACCAGCGCCACGGGAAGCCGGGTCTGGACCACGAAATAGGCGAAGATCCACGCGCCGGTGATGATGAACAGCAGCATCCCGGTGGT
>JAJDVM010000083.1 GCA_022826125.1 Defluviicoccus sp. | reverse complement strand
TCGGCCGGGAGGAGGAGAGTGGCTTTGGAGAAGTGAACGTGAGGTGGATCGAGAGAGATCGCCCCGTTCGCCACCCATCGTCAGAACTCGCACGTGAAGGAGCACGATCATGAGTTTCGGACTGAACCGCGCAGAAGTCATCGGCCGCCTGGGTGCGGACGTCACCATCAACAGCCTCGCCTCCGGCGGGCGCGTCGCCAACATGAGCATCGCGACCGATGAGTCGTACATCGACAAGCGTGCCGGCGGCGAGCGGATCGACAAGACAGAGTGGCACCGCGTCGTCACCTTCCAGGACGGCCTGATCGACATGCTGGCGAAGCACGCGAAGAAGGGCCGGCTGATCTACGTCTCGGGCAAGATGCAGACCAGGAAGTGGCGCAAGGACGGCGAGGACTCGGATCGGTTTTCGACCGAGATCCTGCTCGTTCCCGGTGGGCGCGTACAGCTTTTGGACAAGCCTGCCGGCACCAACGGCAACGGCGCCCAGCCGACGAACGGCGAGGCGGCGCCGGCCGCCGACGCCGATCCCGCTGACAGCACCATACCCTTCTGAGCGAAGGGTTTAGCGGGCTTCTCCCTCCCGCTGGCCTTGGCCGGACCCGCGTTCCTCCCGCGCGGGTCCGGCCATTTTTTGTGAAGCGTGATCCGAGGCCCTCACGGGCCGGACGGCGGGGCCCGCGCTTCGCGCGCCGCCCGCCGTCCCGGCGCCGCCAGGAGAAAGTGTGAGGCCGGGACCGGGCGCGTCCCATGCTGCGTCCAGCGAGGTCTCTCATGCTCCCCATGACCGTCGACGGTCCCGGCTTCGCCGGTTCCCGCCTGATCCAGAAGTATGCGCCATGAACGCGGCCGCCGTCTCCGCCGCGCTCGCCGAGCGCGCCGAGGAGGTCTGCCGCCGATACCTGCCCTACGGACGCCGCCGGGGCAGGTACTGGGTCGCGGGCGACCTCGACGGCGGGCGCGGCCGATCCCTCTTCGTCCGCCTCGCGCCTCCGGGCACGCCGGGGAAATTCACCGATTCGGCCACGGCCGAGCATGGCGATCTGCTCGACATCATCCGCCACCGCATCAACGCGCCGACGCTTCGCGCGGCGCTCGCCGAGGCCCGTGCCTTCCTCGCCCGGCCGGCTGCGCCGGCTGCGGGCTCGGGCGACGCCTACGACGCCACCGAGGCGGCGCGGCGCCTATGGCGCCGTTGCCGCGCCATCGACGGCACCCACGCGGAAGCCTACCTCCACGCCAGGGGTCTCGCGCGCTGCCGCTTCCCCGCGCTGCGCTACCACCCGGCGTTGCTCTACAGAGATGGCGGCGGCGTGCGCCGCCTGCCGGCCCTGGTCGCCGCCGTCACCGCCCACGATGGCGACGTCATCACCGGCGTCCATCGCACATGGTTGGACCCTCGGCGTCCCGCCAAGGCGAATCTCTCATCGCCGCGCAAGGCCCTCGGGCGGATCTACGGACATGCCGTCCGCTTCGGCCGCCCCGCCGACGGCGCTTCGCTCCTCGTCGGCGAGGGCATAGAGACGGTGCTGTCGCTGGTGACCGCCTCACCCGAGATCACCGCCGCCGCCGCGCTGTCCGCCGGCAGCCTCGGCGCATTCGCGCCGCCCGCCGGCACAGCCCGCCTCGTCATCGCCAGGGACAACGACGATGAAGGCGAGCGCGCGGCTCTCCGCCTCGCCCGGCGCTGCGCGCGGGCGGGCGTCGCCGCAACCGTCATCATACCCGCGGGCGATGACTTCAACAGCGATCTCGTCGCCCTCGGCGCGCCGGCGCTTCGCGCCCGGCTCGCGCCGATCTTCCGCCGCCCGGTCTGCGCCGGGCACCGGTGGTGACGATCGCCCGGCGAGAGACCGGGAAGAGCGGGCAACGGGCGAGCGGCGCAGAGAGGGAGAGAGGTCTCTCCCCGCCGCCATCACGCCAGGAGCGCAGCATGAGCAGCACCATCACCTTCACGCGCGTCGGCGACGACGAGGCTCGTATCCTCGACGCCGACGGCGATCACGTTGGTGACGTCTATCGCCACGACGACATCCTCAACCCCGGCGAGGTGTTCTACGTGGTGCATCTCAGCGAGGACCCCCGCGGCCCCGTCAGGGTGCACGAGCGCCATCGCGTCCGCGAGGTCGCCCGCCACCTCCTCGACACCCACCCGATGCTGTGAGCGGTGACGAGCGTCACCGGCGGTGTCATCGGCGTCAACGGGAGCGGCTCGCTCTCGATCCCGTTGCCCGGCCCGCGGCCGGCATCGCGCCCTTCATCGCTGCGCCGCTGCCACGCCGCTCTACAGGAAACAAAACAAGGGGTCCGTCCGTCGTGTCCTTCGATGATGTCACGTGTGCTCGCGGCAGCAACCCTGCGGGTCCTCCAGTCGCTCCGCTCCTTCCGGCCTTCCCCAAGACCTCCTAAGACCGGCCGTGAAGATGCCCGACCGTGAAGTCGGCTCGCCTGAACTCTCCAACGCCTCGCCTGAGGCGCACCGGCCCCTCTCGCGGGGCCGGCGCGTCGGCCCGGCGCTAGAAGTTCTTGAGAAGGCCAACACGAAACGCGGCCAGTCACCAAGGCGGCGCGCCGGGCCTCCCAGGATCAACGAGCGCCGACTTCCGCACCATCGGGCATCTTCCGCACCAAGACCGGTCCAAGGAGCTCTAGGGGAAGGTGCTGCCACTGCGCGCGCGTGAATCAAGAAGGACATCACGACGGGGCACAGGGTCCCGGAGGTTGAACCAACAGGAGATCGTCATGATCGACACCACCGCATCAGCTTCTTCCACTGCCACCGTCTGCGAGAGCATGGCCCTCTACGGCGCTGCCCCTGAGCGCGGCGAGCTCGACAGCAGGGTCGTCTGGGACGAGGACGACGCCATCGATGCGCTCAACGAAGCCATCCGCGTCATCGTGAACGGCGTCACCGTAGACGGCACACAGATGGCCGACGAGCGCGAGCCCCTGATGTGGGGCCTGACCAACATGCTGCACTCCCAGGTCACCCGCCTCGACCGCGCCGTCGACCGCATCGCGCCCGAGATGCGCGACCTCGAGAAGGCGCAGGACGGATCGGAGGTGAAGGCGCACGAGCTCGAGACGCTGAC
>JAJDVM010000244.1 GCA_022826125.1 Defluviicoccus sp. | reverse complement strand
CCATGGGGTGAAAATCGACAATCCGGATCGTTCGTCGCGCCGGACCCCGCGGAAATCAGCCACGCCGCTGGGGTAAGAAAAATCTCAACCCGTCCGGAAGACCTTGCTCAGCAAGGAACTCCGAACAACGCACACGCCTCGCTGCGGAATCAGCGGAGGCTTGATGTCGTCTGAGTTGCGTGCGTATTCCGATATCGAGTGCTGGCCCGGCGCAATGCCGCCGTGTCCGGTTCCCGGTTCGCCGTCCTCGATGCGCCACAACCGGTCGCCCACCGCGAGGTCCCGCGAACAGTCGAGCGGGAACGCGGGCGGGAGCTCGGGGAGCTGGCGCGCCTGTTCCGCCCGTCGGAGCCTTTCGCCCTATGGACGCTGCGGCCCGCGAGGTTCAGGCCCGACATTCGCACCACCTGCTCTTCGGATAACTTCGCCTGTTGCACGGTCGAACGCCGAGGCGGTCGGCAGCGAAGCAGGCCAGCATCTGGAAGGCGTGCGCGTAGGTCTCGGACCGTGCTGTCGATGGCAAACGAAAACCCGACAGTTTTGGCAAACGGAAATCCGACAGTTTTGGCGTGAGCTGGTGCCCCCAGCCTCGGTGCCTGGGGGACGATCGAAAGCTCAAGGTGTGAAATTTTCCGTCGGAATTGACACCATCTGGAGGCGGTGCCCGACGGGACGAACGGGTAGAAGAGCCTTGTTTGGGAAAGACACGGGATCGACGTGGCGAAATGCATGCGGCAGGCCGCGGGTTCCGGCCGGCTGGTGAACTGTCCCCTGAAGGTGCGGCCGAGGTAGCGCAGCTCGGCCGCGACCTGTCCTTCGGTCGTCCTTCGGGTCTAGCCCTTGAAGCCTCGACGGTACTTCGCGTTCGCTTCGTTCGCACGGCTTCGCCTTGGCCCGCTCACGCGGGGGATGGAACCGCGAGACCCGATCATGCGTGCAGTGCGCCCCGGTGCTGTTCGGCGCGAGCCTGTTGGCGGCGCGCTTGCGCGAGCTCGTAGCTCGCCTGCAGCCGCATCCAGAAGCTCGCGTTGCTCCAACCGATCCGCTCCAGAGCCAGTGCCATCGCCGGCGAAATACCGGCCTTCCCGTTCAACAGCCGGGAGAGCGCCTGCCGAGTGCATCCCAGCCGCGACGCTCCCTCCGTCACCGACAGCTCGGCGGCCTCCAGATTGTCGCGCAGAATTTCGCCCGGATGGCATGGATTCAACATCGCCATGATCGCCGTTCCTCTTCGTTCAATGGTAGTCCACCAGGTCCACATCCACGGCCTCGTTGTCCTCGAACCGGAAGACGACGCGCCAGTTCCCCGACACGCGGATGCTCCACAAACCGGCCATGTCGCCCTTCAGCGGATGCAGACGGTAACCGGGTTGGGAAGCGAGATCGTCAGGGCTGTGCGCTTCGTCCAACGAAGTCAAAACGCGCCTCAACTTCGGCACAAGGTCACCCGGCAGTAGCTGCCGACGGTCCTGCTCGGCCAGGGCGCGAAGTCCCTTGTGCCTGATCCGCATCGCTCGATTGTCGCGTGTAACGTTTCGCGTTGCAACAGCCAATCTCGGCCCGGCATGTCAACAGCAAGCCTTGCAACTCTCCTGCGGCTCCCTCGAACCCGTCTAACGATAGTGTTCATTAGCGGATAATGGACACTATCGACCTCCGGAACCTCGCCAGAGACCGCGACTCCAAACCGCCTCGCCACAAGGGCGGTCACGCCAGACGCTTACGTCCCATGTCCGGGTGCGACCGCTCCACGGATCGTCCAGCCTGTGTCGCAGCCTCGGCCTCCAACGCCCTGCCCTGTCCTCAGCCACGCGCCCCCAGAGCGCCGCGATCTGCTCGCCGGAAAGCGCTTCGAGCTGTTCCTTGAGGCCCGCCTTGTCCTCCGTCACCAAGTCATACCCGGTTGCGCGCTTCTGATTGGTGAGATTGGGGAGGTTACCCTCGATCGTGGCGATCGCGTTGTTCACCGACCGGCCTTCCAATGTAGGCCCGGTGGAGGCCCAGAATGGTCGCCATGGCATGGCCGCTTCATGGCGCCTGACTGCAACCGAGTCGCCCTGCTGAGGCGCGCAAGCTGACGAATGTGCCCGTTTCAGGCAGGGTCGAGAATCTCCCGCGTGGCTGCTTTCTGAGCGAACGCGGAGCGTGTCATGCCACGCATGCGCGCCGCCTCGTCGAGAGTATCGACGAACCCCTTCTCCAGGCTCAAGTTCACCCGCACGACCCGCTTCCGGTCCCGCACATACGGGATCATCATCATCACCGCGCCCTCCGCGATGCTCCCGGCAACTTCCTCGCGTACCGCCTCGATGCCGCGCGGCGGCAGCGGCGGCGGCGAAGGCGCCCAGCTTGAAGTCGAGCAGGCCGGGCCGGCGGGTCAGGGTCCCTTCCGGATAGACCGCGAGCCGGCGGCCCGCTCGCGCCGCCTCGATGACGGCGTCCAGATCGCCCAGGCCGCTTGCGTCGTCGAACCGCTCCACGAAAATCGCGCCGATCCGGCGCAGCAAGGTTCCGGCAAAGAGTTGCGGCGCCAGCTCCGCCTTGGCGACGAAAGCGGTT
>JAJDVM010000013.1 GCA_022826125.1 Defluviicoccus sp. | reverse complement strand
CCATGGGGTGAAAATCGACAATCCGGATCGTTCGTCGCGCCGGACCCCGCGGAAATCAGCCACGCCGCTGGGGTAAGAAAAATCTCAACCCGTCCGGAAGACCTTGCTCAGCAAGGAACTCCGAACAACGCACACGCCTCGAGAACACCCGATGAGACTCTCCACCGCCCTTTTCGCTGCTGTCCTGATCATGTCCGTAAGCGCCTGTGGAGGTCGGAACGAACGGCCCGAAGATAGCGAGCCTATCAACTTCGAACGGAATTCGGCCTTCACCGGCCCCAACCTGCGGGTGTTCCTTACCCTGGAGGACGGCACGCCCCTGTCCGTCGACACAGCGGACGATGCCGTGGAGACGAGCCCCGGCTCCACGCCCCTTCCCGGACACCAGGCGCGGGACTGGGTGTTGGTCAGGGACGACGAGAACGGCACGTCCATCGTCTATGCCCTGGTGAGCTGGGACCCGCTCGACACGCCCGACTATACTAATGGCCGGCTGGTGGGCGCAGTTTCCCGATCAGCACTACCCGGACCTCTCGTTCGAGGACTCGATCCAGTACGCCATCGTGGACGGCCCCGAACTGGAAGCGCCGCCAGAACTGCCGGTCTCGGGGCAGGCATCTTACGTCGGACAGGCGGGCGGGCTCTACACATACTTGCCGGGCACCGATTGGGGCGAGGAGCAGGGGAAGGGCTTCGTCGAGGAGTGGGAGGGGCGCATTGCGCTGACTGCCGACTTCTCGAACGGCACGATCGGCGGATGTGTCGGGTGCGAGGGCGATCTGGTCTCGCGGCGCGCGCATTTCGGCTTCTTCCTCGGGGACGAGCTGCACGACACCCGCACGAGCATCGCCGATTACGAACTGCATCTCGGCACGGCGCCGATCAGTCCGGAAGGGAATATCTCGCATCCCGAAGTCACGGTTCGCCATCCGACGCGGGACATCACGGCCTCGCAGGGGCATTGGGGCGGCAGCCTGTCGAACCGGCCGGATGAAGACGGCAATCCGCGTCTCGCGGCCGGGTTCGTGCAAACCCGCTTTGTGGAGGGCGACGACAGTGACGGGGTGTTCTTCGGCGCCTTCGTGGCGCCGAGCGAGACCTACGGGGACCAGACCCCGCGGCGTTGATGGAACCGGCAGGGAGCGGGATCATGAGCGAAGGCGAACGGGTCGAGGACCATCTGTCGGTTGTCGGAGCGACCGTGCTGGGCGCGAGGAACGCGGAAGGCGAGCGGATCGTGCTGCTGCGGTTGAGTTGCGTCGATGCCGGCGGTCTGCCCGTGGCGCCGGTCAACCTTGCCCTCCGCTCCGGCGAAGCTTCGAGCCTGGCGGCGGAGATCGTGCGGACCGTCGATGTGCTGCACGGGACCGAGCATTGACGCCGGACGCAATGCGGCGGGAGCGGCTCTGGCGCGAGCGACGGGACCGAGACGACGGCGACGACGCTCGGCCGTGGCCGCTGGCATGGGCCGGCGACGGTCAAACGCCCGGACGGGCGGGTGGACATCGACCGCCACGCCAAGGGGCGCAAGGGCGACCATTGCGTTTACGGCGCGACGGACGGGGCCAGCACTGCCGGCGACTATCCGGTTACCCACCCGTCCGCCCCGCCGGCCCGAAGTATCCGTTCGGGTCCCGGGGGACGGAACACGCGCGGTCACCACCGGAATGATGCAGTCCCGAGGGCAGTTGCGACCTTCCGACCGGTAAGGCAGGCTTGACACCGTGCGCATTGGCCGGGCTTCCGACTTGCTGTTGTCGGACGGTCTGCGACCTTGTGGACGGTCCGAGCCATCGTCCACGCGGCATGATTTGCTGTACGCAGTGGCATGCACTTGGATAATTGGATAATCGCCAGCTTGACGAATCGGAGACGCCATGGACCTGGATGTCGAACGCCTCCTCGGCGCCGTGGAGCGCACAGTGTCGTCCCTGGAGCGCGACGGACAGGCCGCTCGCGCGGTCACCTTGGCCCGCAGCTACACGACGACAGTGGAGGACCTCTGGGATGCCGTGACGAGCGCGGAACGAATCCCACGCTGGTTCCTGCCGGTCAGCGGTCGCCTCGAACCCGGCGGTCGCTTCCAACTGGAGGGAAACGCAGGCGGCACGATCGGGCACTGCGAGCGTCCCTCGCATCTCGGGCTGACGTGGGAGTTCGGCGGTGACGTGAGCTGGGTGGAGGCGCGTTTGCACAACGATGGTACCGGCCGCTCGCGCCTTGCGATTACGCATACCGCGCTGGTGTCCGACCACTGGCACAAGTTCGGTCCCGGTGCCGTCGGCGTAGGTTGGGAGATGGGCTTGCTGGGGATGGAACTGCATCTTACGCGGCCGAACGAACCCAAGTTGGACGGGGCAACGTTCCACACGACTCGTGACGGAAGGGCGCTCATCGTCGGAAGCAGTGCGGCGTGGGGCCGAGCGGCCGAGGCAGCGGGAACGGACGCCGACGTTGCGCGCGCAGCGGCGCAGCGTACGGCGGCCTTTTACACGGGCGACACGGTCGCGCCGGATTGATGCACGCTTGCGACGTGCTCCGCGACCGGGAGCGCTGCGGTGCTATTGTCGATGCGTTATCGGTCGTGGGCGTTGACTCGCCATCGAGGTGGCGATGACCCTGCGGGCATCGCCGCGCGCCTCCTGGACCCTGTCGCGGTAAGGAACGAACATGGACGGCATTCCCCGCTCGGTGCGCAGCTATGACGAGACGTTCGATGTCGTCGTCGTCGGCTACGGCTTCGCCGGATCGATCTCGGCGCTGGAAGCGTCCCGCGCCGGCGCGCGGGTGCTGCTGATCGAGAAGACAGGCGTGCCGGGCGGCATCTCGATCTGCTCCTACGGCGCGGTGCGCTGCGCGATGGATGCGGAGCGCGCCTGCGAGTACCTGACCGCCACCAACGCGGGGCGGACGTCCGGTGACGTCGTTCGCACCCTCGCCGAGGGAATGTCGAATCTCGAGCCCTATGTGCGAGATCTCGCCCGGGTCAACGACGCGGAGCTCATGACCACCATCGAGACCGGCAAGACGGGGGCGAACTACCCGCTGCCCGGGTTCGACGCCTTCTACCAGACGGTCGTCGTCTCGGTGCCGAACTTCGACGCCCGCGCGGTCTACCCTTGGGCCAACGGCGCGCCGGGCGGGCCGATGCTGTTCAAGATCGTCGACGACAACCTCGCGAACGAGAACGTCGAGATCCGGCTGAATACGCGGGGAGTACGGCTGCTCGTCTCGGAGGACGGGTCGGAGGTCCGCGGCATCACGGTCGAGGGGCCGGACGGGGTGAGTCGGATTGCGGCGCGGCGCGGCGTCATCCTCGCTTCCGGCGGATTCGAAGGCAGCCCCGAGCGCCAGGACCAGTACTGGGAGGGCCGGCCGATCCTCCCCGCCGCCGCGCGGCACAACACGGGCGACGGGATCGTCATGGCCCAGGACGTCGGCGCGGAGCTCTGGCACATGTGGCACTTCCACGGCGCCTACGGCTTCAGGAGCGCCGACCCGGACTACCCGTACGCCATCCGGGTCAAGCGGCTGCCGGACTGGCGGCCGGGCGGCGGCGGCTTCATGGCGCGGCGCGACGAGACCGGAGAGATCACCGAGGCCCAGGTCAAGATGACCTGGATCCTGCTGGATCGCGACGGGCGCCGCTACATGAACGAATACCCGCCCTACACACACGACACCGGGCACCGCCAGATGCAGCTCTTCGACACCGTGCGGCAGGATTATCCGCGTATCCCGAGTTACCTGATCTGCGACGAGCAGGGGCGCAAGCTCTACCCGCTGGGACGGCCGACATCGAACGACAAGGGCCTCCGCCTCGAGTGGAGCGCGGACAACCTGGCGGAAGTCGAGTCCGGCATCCTGACCCGCGCGGAAACACTGGCGGAACTCGCCGCCGCGCTGGGCTTGGACCCCGCTTCCGTCGAGGAGAGCGTCGCGCGCTGGAACGCGGCCTGCGCGGCGGGCCGCGACGACGATTTCGGGCGGCCGCCCGGCACCATGATGCCGATCGCCGAGCCGCCGTTCTACGGCGCCCCCATTTGGCCGGTGGTGTCGAATACCCAAGGCGGGCCGGTCCACGACAGCCGCCAGAGGGTCGTCGACGTGTTCGGCGCGCCGATCCCGAGGCTCTACGCGGCGGGCGAGCTCGGCAGCGCCTTCGGCCATCTCTACATGTCGGGCGGCAACATCGCCGAGTGCTTCGTGTCCGGCCGCATCGCCGGCACCGGAGCGGCGGCGCTGGCGGACTGGGGCTGAGCGGCAGGGATCGCATTCCCGGCCGCAAGGGAACGATTCGGGAGAGGGCGATGAACGATCGCGTGGCGACGGAAGCGTACGATCCGAAAACGGTCGCGCTGCTGTCGTTTAGCAAAGCCGTGCCCGCATTCGTCGACGGCAGCGACACGCCGCGCGCCTATCTCGAGCGCTGTATCGAGACCATCGAAGCGCTTGAGCCCGATATCCGCGCGTTCGTCACCCTCAATCTCGACGGCGCCCGCAATGCCGCCGACGCCTCGACCGAGCGCTACCGGGCCGGGCGGCCGCTCTCGACGCTCGACGGCATGCCGGTCGGCATCAAGGACGTCCACGAAACCGAGGACATGCCCATGCGGGTGGGCAGCCCCGTCTTCGAAGGCCGGTCGTCCGGCTGGGACGGCGCCATCGTCTATGCGCTGCGCAAGGCCGGCGCCGCGATCATCGGCAAGACCGTCACCACCGAGTTCGCCTTCGCCACGCCCGGTCCCACGCGCAACCCCTGGGACCATGGCCGCACGCCCGGCGGCTCGTCGAGCGGCAGCGGCGCGGCGGTCGGCGCCCGGATGATCCCGGCCGCCACCGGCTCTCAGGTGCGCGGGTCCATTCTCAGACCCGCCGCCTATTGCGGCGCCTACACGCTGAAGGCCTCGTACGGCGCGATCAATTCGCTCGGCGGATTTCCGTCGGCGCCCAGCCTGGTCCATGTCGGCTTCATCGCGGGAACGCTGGCCGACATGTGGATCGCGTCGCATTGCGTCTCGCGCATCGCCGACGGCGATCCCGGCCATCCGAGCCTCGCAGGGCCGGCCACGCTGCCCAGGCCCGACAAGCCGGAGCGCCTGATCCGGCTGGAGACCGCCGGCTGGGCCGCCACCGAGGCGAACGTCAAGGCCGCGTTCGAGGACTATCTCGGCACGCTGGCGGACGCCGGAATCGAGATCGTCGGCCGCGCCGACGACCCGGAGATCGAGGCCTACGAGCGGGATCTGGTGGCGCTCCGCGACGTCATCGCACTGATCCTGACCTACGAGGGACGCTGGCCGCTGGCGATGTACGACGACCGCAGTCCGGAGCTGTTGAGTCCGCGCGTGCGGGAACGCGTGGCGGCCGGCCGGGAGCTGACGCCGGAGGACTATGCGGAGGCCCTGGAATGGTGCGCCGCCTTTCGGGCGCGGCATGAGGCCTTCGCCGGCAGGGCCGACGGGTTCATCACCCTCAACCAGATCGATCCGGCGCCGGTCGGGATGCCGGTAGGCGACGCGGTCTACGGAGAGCCCTCCTCGGTCGCCGGCTGTCCGGCACTCAACCTGCCGCTGCTCTCCGTCCAGGGCATGCCGCTCGGTGTTCAGCTGATGGGCTTTTTCCGCGAGGACCACCGGATCGTCGCGAACGCGCATTGGCTGGTCCACGCGGTGCGCGGGATCGATACCTCCGCAGGCTAGCCGGACCGTTACGCGTCCCTCGATACGGCGCTGAGCCTGTCGAACGGGCGTGCCTGGGCAAGTTCTAGTGCTTCGCCAGCGCGGGGCCGCCCTTGCGCAGGACGCCCATCGCCTCGTCGAGCCCTTCGAGGGTCAACGGGTACATCCGCCCGGACATGATCTGGTAGGTCATCCGGAGCGATGGCGTCGACATCCAGCGGTCCTGCGGCACCGGGTTGATCCAGATCGCATCGGGGTAGAAGGACAGCATCCGGCGCAGCCAAGTCTCGCCCGGTTCCTCGTTCCAGTGCTCGATCGAGCCGCCGACTTCGCTGATCTCGTAGGGGCTCATGGTCGCGTCGCCCACGAAGATCGTCTTGTAGTCGGGCGCGTAGGTGTTGAGCACGTCCCAGGTCGAGGTCCACTCGTTGTAGCCGCGCCGGTTCTGGCGCCAGACGCGCTCATAGAGGAAGTTGTGGAAATAGAAGTATTCGAGGTGCTTGAGCTCGCTCCGCGCCGCCGAGAACAGCTCCTCCGAGACCCTGATATGGCTGTCCATCGAGCCGCCGATATCGAGGAACAGCAGCACCTTCACCCGGTTCTTGCGCTCGGGAACCATCTTGATGTCGAGATAGCCGGCGTTCTCCGCCGTCGCGCGGATCGTGCCGTCGAGGTCGAACTCGTCCTCGGCGCCGTCGCGGACGAATTTCCGCAAGCGGCGCAGCGCCAGCTTGATGTTCCGGGTGCCGATCTCGACATCGTCGGCGAGGCCGCGGAACTCGCGCTTCTCCCATACCTTGGTCGCGCTCTTGCCGCCCCCTTCCCCGCCGATGCGCACGCCCGCCGGGTTCTGCCCGCTATTGCCGAACGGCGAGGTGCCGCCGGTGCCGATCCAGCGGTTGCCGCCCTGGTGGCGGCCGCGCTGTTCCTGGAGCCGCTTGGCGAGCTCTTCCATCAGCTCCTCGAAGCTCATCTTCTCGAGCTTCGAGAGCTCCTCGGGATCGAACGTGCGCTCGGCGAGCGCGCGCAGCCAGTCTTCCGGGATGACCCTGGAAAACAGGTCGTCGGTGTCGTGCATCGCGCCGGAGAAGAAGTTGTCGAACACCTTGTCGTAGGCGTCGTAATACTTCTCGTCCTTGACCATCGCCGCGCGGGCGAGGTGATAGAACCCGTCCACGTCATGGTCCCCGGCGCCCCTCGACAGCGCTTCCAGCATCATCAGATATTCCCGGATGGTGACCGGGACGCTCGCCCGGCGCAGCTGGAAGAAGAAGTCGACAAACACGGCAGGGCCGCGTCAGTTCTGGCGGCGCGACAGGAAGGCGAGACGCTCGAACATCTGGACGTCCTGCTCGTTCTTGAGCAGCGCGCCGTAGAGCTTGGGCAGCGCCTTGGTGGAATCCTCCCGCAGATCCTCGGGCGACAGGTCTTCCGCCAGCAGTAGCTTGATCCAGTCGAGCAGCTCGGAGGTCGAGGGCTTCTTCTTCAGCCCGTTGACCGACCGGATCGAGAAGAAACACTCCAGCGCCTCCTTGAGGAGCGCCTTCTTGATCCCCGGGAAGTGGACCTCGACGATCCGTTCCATCGTGTCCGCCTCGGGGAACCGGATGTAGTGGAAGAAGCAGCGCCGGAGGAACGCGTCCGGGAGCTCCTTCTCGTTGTTCGACGTGATGATCACCGCCGGCCGGTGCTTCGCGGCGATCGTCTCCTGGGTCTCGTAGACGTAGAACTCCATTCGGTCGAGCTCGCGCAGGAGGTCGTTGGGGAACTCGATGTCCGCCTTGTCGATCTCGTCGATCAGCAGGACCGCCCGGTCGTCCGAGGCGAAGGCCTCCCACAGCATCCCCTGCTTGATGTAGTTGCGGATGTCCTTGACCCGCTCGTCGCCCAGCTGGGAATCGCGCAGGCGCGAGACGGCGTCGTACTCGTAGAGCCCGTGCTGCGCCTTGGTGGTCGACTTGATGTGCCACTCGAAGAACGGCCGTCCGAGCGCGTCGGCGACCTCCTGCGCCAGCAGCGTCTTGCCGGTGCCGGGCTCTCCCTTGACGAGCAGCGGGCGTTCCAGCGTGATGGCGGCGTTGACCGCCGTCATGAGATCTTCGGTCGCGATATAGCTGTCGGTGCCGGTAAACTTCATGGACGCCAGAGTCGCTGTTTTCGGTATGTAACGAGAGGCCGGGCGAGAGGCCGGCGCACGGTAGTTGAAGGCCATGGGCCGATCAAGCCTCGCCCGGGCGCGGCGGCCGCAAACCGCGGGAGGTGAAAGTGCTCGCTATTTCAGTCGCTCTGCATGTGCTCGCGGCGATCGTATGGGTCGGCGGGATGGGATTCGCATACTGGTATCTCCGCCCGGCGGCGGGCCCGCTCGACGGTCCGGTCCGGCTCGGCCTCTGGCAGCGGGTCTTCGCCCGGTTCTTCGTCTGGGTGTGGATCTCGGTGATCGTCCTGCCCGTCACCGGCTATGTCATGGTCTGGGACCAGTGGGGCGGGCTGGGATCGATGCCGCTCCACGCCCATCTGATGCAGGGCCTCGGCTGGGTGATGATCGCTTTCTTCCTTTATCTCTGGTTCGTCCCCTATCGCCGCTTCAAGGCCGCGCTGGCCGCCGGCGATCCGCCCACGGCCGCGGCCGCGCTCGACCGGATCAGGCTGATCGTCAAGACCAACCTCGCGATCGGGCTGATCAACGCCGCGATCGGGGCTTCCGGGCGTTACTGGACCCTCTGACGGGGGCCGCGCGGCGTCGGCCTATGCGGGCGCGGGCCGGGCGCGCACCGTCCGCCACAGGATCAGCGCCATGATCCCCATGTTGAGGAAGTTGAACGCCATCCCGTTCAGCAGCGCGACCTGGTAGGACGCCGTCAGGTCGTAGATCCAGCCGGACACCCAGCCGCCGAAGGCCATGCCGCCGATTGTTGCGAATATCACCACGCCGATGCGCCGCCCCGCCTCCCGCGCCGGCAGGTATTCCCGGATGATGATGGCGTATGACGGCACGATCCCGCCCTGGAAGAGCCCGAATACGAACGAGATCGCGTAGAGCGACGCCAGCCCGTCGAACGGCAGATAGAGGGCCAGCGCCACGCATTGCAGCACCGATCCCAGCAGGAGCGTGCGGACCCCGCCGATGTAATCGGCCAGCACGCCCGACGCCAGCCTGCTGATCACCCCTGCCGCCAGCATGAGCGACAGCATTTCGGCGCCGCGCGCGATCCCGTACCCCAGATCCACGCAGTAGGCGACGATATGCACCTGCGGCATCGACATCGCGACGCAGCAGCCGAAGCCGGCGATGGCGAGCAGGGTCTGCATCGTCCGCGGCGTGAAGGCGGCCATGCGCAGCTGCTCGGTACCCGCGATGCCGGTGATCCGGTCGACGTGGTCCTGCTTCGGCCCCTCGCGCCGCAGAAGCAGCGAAAGCGGCAGGATCGTCGCTACGCTGAACAGGCCGATGGCGAGGTAGATCGGCCGCCAGCCGTCGGTCGTCACCGAATCCTGCAGGACCAGCGGCAGCAGCATGCCGGCGAAATAGTTGCCGCAGGCGACGGTCGCGACGGCCATCCCCCGGCGGCGCACGAACCAGTGCGAGATATTGGCCATCAGCGGCCCGAACATGGAGCCGGTCCCGATGCCGATCAGAACGCCGTGAACGATCGAGAGCTGCCACATCGAGTCGACGAAGGAGGAGGCGACAAAGCCGATCCCGAGAGAAACGCCCGCAGCGAGGCCGGGGAGCATCATTCCGATCCGATCGATCAGACGCCCGACCACGACGTTCCCCAGCGCAAAGAAGACCATCGACATCGTGTAGGGGATGGAGGCCGTTGCCCGGTCGACGTCGAACTCGGCCTGCACCGCCGGCATCACGATCACGTAGGACCAGAGCCCGATGCTCCCGATCGTCGCCATAACCACGGTGACGGCGAGACGAAACATGGCGTAGCGCGAATCCGCCGCGGCACCGTCCTGTCGGGAGGTAAACAACAAGGATTATATCTTTAATTCAATGAGTTAACATATATTATTAGGCATTTACTTTAGGATACCGCACGGATCTTCGTGGTCACCCGCACTTCTCCGTGCAGGGTTCTGTGAACAGGACATTTATCGGCTATTTCCAATAGTTTATGGCGCTGTTCTTCATCCAACGGTCCGGCGAGTTCGATCTCGCGCTCGAAGGAGTCGATCCTGCCCTCCCGGGTCTCGCACTCGGCGCAATCGGAGGCGTGGATCTTCTTCTGGCGCACCGTTACCGAGGCGCGTTCCAGCGGCCATTTCTTGCGCTCGGCATACATCCGAAGCGTCATCGTCGTGCAGGTCCCGAGCGCCGAGGACAGGAGCTGGTAGGGCGTGAGACCCCGGTCCAGACCGCCGATCGAAGCGGGTTCGTCGGCGGAAAGGCGGTGATCGCCCGCCGCGATGTCCTGGCCGAACGGCCCGATGCCGTTCTCCGCGACCACCACCGCGTCCGCCTCCGGGGAGGCGGCGGGCTCTCGGGCGGGCGGAAGGAACCGGCTCGCCCAGGCCGCCACGACATCGGCGGCGTATACGGCGTCCTCGCGCTTCGTCAGCAGATGATCCGCGCTGTCGAGCGAAACAAAGCTCTTGGGGTGTTTGGCGGCCTGGAAAATCTCGGCCGCGTTGTCGATTCCGACCGTGCGGTCGAGCGGCGCGTGCATGACCAGCAGCGCCTTGTCGAGCGCGGATACCCGGTCCCTCAGGCGCTGCCCCGCGATGTCGTCGAGGAACTGCTTGCGGATGCGGAAGGGCCGTCCGGCGATCCTCACGTCGGCTTCGCCGTCGCGCTCGATGGTTTCGATGTCCTCGCCGAACAGGTGGGAGACATGGGCGGGGTCGCTCGGCGCGCCGATGGTCGCCACGCCCGCCGCCTCCCCGACCGAGTCCGCGGCGGCGAGCACGGCGGCCCCGCCCAGGCTGTGCCCGATCAGGATCGAGGGGGCGGCGTGCTCGGCGCGCAGCCAGTCGGCGGCGGCGACCAGATCCCCGACATTCGAGCTGAAATCGGTATTGGCGAAATCTCCGCCGCTCGCCCCGAGGCCTGTGAAATCGAAGCGGAGCGTCGCGATGCCGTTCGACGCCAGAGCCGCCGCGATGCGCGACGCCGCGAAGACGTCCTTCGAGCAGGTGAAGCAATGCGCGAACAGCGCGTAGGCGCGGATCTCGCCCGCCGGGCTCTCGAGCCTGGCGGCAAGGGCGTCCCCGCCCGCGCCCGTGAAGGTCGCCTTCTCGGATTTCATGGCCCGCACCCCGCCGATGGACGGCGGAACTTACCACTCGCGGCGCTTGCCGCCACCCGCGCTTGGCCGCCGCGAAGCGATGTGCTCAGATCGCGGCCGCCGCACCTCGGGAGAAACGCCGTGCCGCTCGGTTTCACGCCCCTGTCGAAACTCGCCCGGGACCTAGCCTCGGGCGCGACGACGAGTCGCGATCTGGTAGAGCGGGCGCTTGCGGCCATCGAGGCGCCCGAGGGCGAAGGCGCGCGGACGTTCCTGTCCTGCAACGCTGATCGCGCGCGGGCCGAGGCCGACGCGAGCGATTCGCTCAGAAAGGCCGGCGTGGTCCCCTCGCCGCTCGCCGGGCTGCCGGTTTCGATGAAGGACCTGTTCGATGTCGCCGGCGAAGTCACCACCGCCGCCTCGCCCACGCTCGCCGACCGACCGACCGCCGGCCGCGACTCCACGGTCGTCGCGAGGCTGCGCGCGGCCGGCGCGATCGTGCTGGGCCGGACCAACCTCACCGAGTTCGCCTATTCGGGTATCGGCATCAACCCGCATTTCGGCACGCCCAGGAACCCGTGGGACCGCGCGCGCGGGCGCATTCCGGGCGGATCGTCCTCCGGCGCCGCCGTCTCGGTGACCGACGGCATGGCCGCCGCCGCCATCGGCAGCGACACCGGCGGCTCGGTCCGGATCCCGGCGGCTTTCTGTGGCGTGACGGGTTTGAAGACGACCGTCGGGCGTATTCCGCTCGACGGCGTGTTCCCGCTGTCCGGAACACTCGATTCGGCGGGCCCTCTGGCACCCACCGTGGCGTGCTGCGCGCTGCTGGACGCGGCGATGGCGGGCGGCGACATGCGGGCTTCGAGTATCCCGATGCCGATCCGGGGGGCGCGCTTCGGCGTCCCGACGACGATCGTCCAGGACGGGATGGACGACACCGTGGCCGCGGCCTTCCAAGCGGCGCTGGACCGGCTCTCGCAAGCTGGCGCCCTGCTCCAGGACATTGCCTTCGAGCCGTTCGCCGAGATCGCGGAGGTCAGCGCGGCGGGCGGCATTCTGGGCGCCGAGGCCTACGCGCTCCACCGCGACCGTCTGGCCGCCAAGGGCAACATGGTGGATCCCCGGGTGCGGACGCGGATCGAGCGGGGTGCGAAGATCTCGGGCGCGGATTTGCTGGACGTCATCGAGGCCCGCGCCGGCATCCGGTCCCGCGCGGACGCCATCGGCGCCGATTACGACGCGCTCCTGATGCCGACGGTCGCCATCGTCGCGCCCCCGATCGACGATATCGTCGCGAGCGATGAGCTCTACGCCGAGATGAACCCGTTCATCCTGCGCAACACGACGTTCGGCAACTTCCTCGACCGCTGCGCGCTCTCCATCCCGATCCACGAGCCGGGCGAGGCTCCGGTGGGGCTGATGGTCGTCGACCGCACCGGGGCGGACGCCCACCTGATCCGCGTCGGCCTCGCCGTCGAAAGCGTGGTGCGGCGGTTCTGAGCGAGGCCGCGCAACAACGCCGCTTGTTATCCTCCGCCCGCGACGTCCGGGCCGGACCGCTCAGAAAATCCGGAAATACTCGCGCTGCTCCCAGTCGGTGACATCCGACAGATAGCGGGCGATTTCCGCTTCCTTGATCATGCAGATGTAGTCGACGAAGGGCTTGCCCAGCGCGTCGGCGAAGACCTCGTCGGCGCGCAGCGCCGCGACCGCCTCGATCAGGCTCGTCGGCAGGGGCGGCGCGTCGGCGTCGTAGGGCGTTTCGGTCGGCTCGCCCGGATCGGTCCGCCGGTCGATCCCGTCGAGGCCGGAGACGATCTGCGAAACGAGATAGAGATAGGGGTTGGCGGCGGGATCGCCGGCGCGGTTCTCGATCCGCGTGCCGGGCTCCCCCGCGCCGCCGACGATGCGCAGCATCGCGCCCCGGTTGTCGCGCGCCCAGGCGGCGCGGTCGGGCGCGAGCGAGAACGCCTTGAAACGCTTGTAGCCGTTGATCGTCGGCGTGGTGAAGACCGACGCCGCGCCCGCGTGGTCGAGGATACCGCCGGCGAAGCCGCGGCCGAGCGTCGACAACAGCGCGTCTTCGCCGTCCCCGTCTTCCGGCACGAACAGCGGGCGGCCGGTCTCGCGGTCGCGCAGCGACTGGTGGAGATGCCAGCCGCTCGCGAACACGTTCTCGATCTGCGGCCGGCACATGAAGGTCGCGTGGTAGCCGTGCCTGGCGCAGATCTGCTTCACCGCGTTGCGGAACAGGATCATCGTGTCGGCCGACTCGAGCCCGCTCCCCGGCTGGAAGGTGACCTCGACCTGGCTCGGCCCGAACTCCACCTCGAGCGAACGCAACGGCAGGCCCAGCGCCGTCAGCTCGCGCCGCAGCACCGCGAAGATCGGATCGAGCTCGTCCAACCGGATCTCGGTCAGGTACTGGTAGCCGTGGGTGAGCAGCGATACCTCCGGCGGCGCGGCGGGCTGGCCCGCGCCGGCGGCGTCCATGCGGGGATCTTCCAGCCGGAAGATGTGGAACTCAACCTCGACGCCAGTGACATAGTCGTAGCCGCGCTCGGCAAGCCGGGCCAGCCAGGCCCGGCACAAATCGCGGGTCGCGTACGGGATCGCGCCTCCGTCCGGCCAGCGGATGTCGCACAGCACCCAGCCCGTTCCCGGCGCCCAGGGCAGGACGCGAAAGGTCGTCGGATCGGCGACCATGAGGAAGTCCGCCGCCCCGGTCAGCTCCGGCATGCCGATCCCGGCGCCGGACCGGAAAACCGGCGGCACCGTCTTGTGCGCGGTGTCCTTGACCAGCAGCGTCGAGGTCATCGAGACGCCGCCGGCGAGCGCGCCCGCGACCTCGCCCGCCATCACCGCCTTGCCGCGCAGGATTCCGTGCTGGTCGGGGAAGGAGAAGCGGACGAGCTCGATCCCGTCGGCCTCGATCAGCCGCAGCATTTCGGCCGCGGCCTCGCGGGCGGTGTCGTCCCAGAGCCCGTGGCGTTCGACGAAGTCCGCCCGGCCGCTCGAACCGGTCACGGCGCCGCCCAGCCCGACCGCGCGCGGCGCTCGGCGTCGCAGCGGCGCCAGGTCTCGTCCCACTCCTCGCGCGGCGCGACGGTATCGACGGCGAGCGGCGCATCGCTCGACCCGTTGGGCGGCATCGGCGCCGCCGCGCCGCCGGCGACCGCGTCGATGGCTTCGATCAGCCGCCTGCGGTAGTGGATGATCGCCCGGTCCGACACCCCGAGATGCTCGGCGGTGCGGTCGTGGACCGGGCCGGGCGACTCGACGGCCCACTGGTCGTGCACGTTGATGTCCTCGCCCATGCCGGTAAAGGTCGACCGCTCCTGTTCGGACGCGTCGAACCCGTAGTCGTTTTCCTTGTTCAGCCGCGGCCTGTAGTCGGGCAGCGTGTAGAGCTTGAGCCGCTGGTCGCGCATCGCCTTCTTGTCGAGCGTGTCGCCATAGCTCGTGAACATCGCGTACCACCAGCAATGGGTGTCGTCGATCGGCACGTGCCACTGGCTGATGATCATGTCGTTGCCGAGCGGGATGACGATGGCGTTGGGGAACAGCAGGTTGGTGATCCGGACGTGCCTGCTGGCCTCGTCGAGGTCGCGGAGCGCGGTCAGCCGCATGCCGTAGCCGGTGTCCTCGATCCGGATCTCCGGGCACGGGAACTCGCGCATGATCCAGGTGAGCGGATAGGACGCGCCTTCCACCCGATCGCGGAACTGGAGCCCGTACCCCTCCTCGGGGTCCTCGTCCTCGAAGAAGCGGTGCAGGAAAGAGCCGTGCGCCGGGTCGATCCCGACCTCCAGCGCCTGCAGCCAGTTGCATTCGAGATAGCCCTTGAACGCGAAGGTGTAGGCGTCGGGCGCGGCGAAGCAGTCGAAATCGGGGAGCGGCGGCGGGTCGCCCGGACCGAGCCAGGCGAACACGACGCCGTTGCGCTCGACGCAGGGGTATCCCGGCATCCGGATCTTGGCGTGGAAGTTGCTCCCCGGCGGCTCCGCCGGCTGTTCGAGGCAGTTTCCCCTGCCGTCGAACAGCCAGCCGTGGAACGGGCAGCGTATCCCGCCGTCCTCCAGCCGTCCGAAGCGCAGGTCCGCGCCGCGATGGGGGCAGCGCCGGGCGGTCAGCCGCAGCCCGCCATCGTCGGCGCGGAACAGGACGAGGTCCTCGCCCATCAGCCTGACCGGCACCAGCGGACGCCCTTCCGGGAGCTCTTCCACGAGCGCGGCCGGCTGCCAGTAGCGGCGCATCAGCGCGCCGCCCGCCGTTTCCGCCCCCGTCCGCGTCACCAGCGCGTTCTGTTCGGCGCTCAGCATCGCGCGGTTTTACCACAGGGCGCACCGGGGGGCAGACTTCTCTCGCCGCCCGCCAGCCGCTATACCACCGCTCAATCCGCTTGAGCGAGCGAAGGAGAAGACATGCGCGCCGTCGTCATCAGGGACACGTCCAACCGCACGGTGGGGATCGAGGAAGTCCCGGACCCCTCGGCGAAGGACGACGAGGTGGTCGTCGACGTCAAGGTGTGCGGGATCAACTTCACCGACCTTCTCTCGCTCGACGGCAAGTACCAGAACAACCCGCCGGTCCCGTTCACGCCCGGCAAGGACGCCGCCGGCGTGGTCTCGGCGGTCGGCGCCGGCGTCGGCGGCCTCAAGGTCGGCGACCGGGTGATCGCGCATGTCGTGCATGGCGGGCTCGCCGAGAAGGTCGCGTGCCCGGAGGCGCTGTGCTTTCCGCTTCCGGACGGCGTCACCTTCGATGCCGCGGCGGCGATGGGGCTCGCCTACCAGACCGCCTATCACGCGCTGACCACCCGGGGCGGCCTGCAAGAGGGCGAGATCGTGCTGATCAACGGCGCGTCCGGCGGTGTCGGGATGGCCGCCGTCAACCTGGCCAAACCGCTCGGCGCCGCGATGGTGCTGGCCGGCCTTTCGTCTCTCGGCAAGGCGGATGCGGTCCGCGCGGCGGGCGCCGACGCGGCGATCGACCTGACCGCGGAAAACCTCCGCGAATCGCTTCGCGCCCAGGTTCGCGAGGCGACCGGCGGGCGACCGGCCGGCCTCGTCTTCGATCTCGTCGGCGGCGAGGTGTTCGATGCGGCGATCCGCGCGATCGGCGACGAGGGGCGCGCGGTGGTCGCCGGCTTCACCTCCGGCACGATCCCGCAGGTCCGGACCAACTACCTTCTGCTCAAGAACATCGGCGTGCTGGGCATGACCATCAACAGCTACATCCACCGGCGCTCGCCCAAGCTCGCGGAGGCGCAGTCGGCCCTGTTCGACCTGCTGCTCGACGGCAGGATCGATCCCAACATCATGGCGCGCTACCCGTTCGAGCAGTACATGGATGCGATCGGGCTGCTGGAGGACCGCAAGGTCGTCGGCAAGGCCGTGCTGACGATCGACGCCTGAGGAACCGCGCCATGACCGATCCCTGCCCCGGCCCGCTGTCCCCGACGGCACCCAGGCTCCGGGCGCCGCCCGGCGCCTGCGACACGCACATGCACGTCTTTGGGCCGTTCGACAAATATCCGCTCGCCGAGAACCGCAGCTACACCTGCCCTCCGTCGACGGCGGAGGATTACGAGGCCCTGCAACGGACGCTCGGGATCGACCGTTGCGTGGTGGTCCACGGCAGCGCCAACGGCGCCCGGCTCGACGTGACCACCGACGCGCTGGCGCGCTGGGGCGACAAGGCGCGCGGCGTCGGCGTGGTGGATGCCGGCGTGACGGAAGACCGGATCGCGGAGATGGACCGGGCCGGGTACCGCGCGGTGCGGCTGACGACCTTCCTGCGCGGCGGGCTCACCTTCGATCATCTCGAATCGATCGCCGAGCGGATCGCGCCGTTCGGCTGGCACGTCCAGGTCTTCACCTCGCACGCAAGCGAGATGGCGGAGATCGCGCCCCGCCTCGCCAGGCTGCCGATCGACGTGGTGGTCGATCATATCGGCCACGCCCGCCCCGGCGACGGTCTCGACCATCCGGGCTTCCGGGCGCTCTGCGACCTGGTCCGGGACGGGCGCTGCTGGGTCAAGCTGTCGGCCGCCTACCGGCTCTCGGAAGAAAGCGTTCCCTGGGCCGATTGCACGCCCTACGCCCGGGCGCTGATCGAGCTGCGCCCCGACCGCATGCTGTGGGCGACCGACTGGCCGCACGTGATGGTGCGGAACTACCCGATGCCGCAGACCGCCGACACGCTCGACTGGGCCCTCGAATGGGGCATCGACGAGAAGACGCTCAAGACCATCCTGGTCGACAACCCGACGGCGCTTTTCTGGAAGGGTTGAGCGGGCCTTCGGCGTTCAGGCCGCCTCCCCCGCCTCCGCGATGGCGGCGGCGGAGCGGAGTTCGGCGACGCCGCGGCAGAGCGTGATGAGGCGTTCCGTGCGGTCGGCGCCGAGGACCGGCTCGGAGAGCGTGCGCACCTTGTCGTCGAGATCGGGGTCGGTCATCGGGTTTTCGAGACTGCCATAGGCGTGCTCGACGAAGGTCTCGAACACCCGCCCGTCGCGGCTTTCGATCCGCACCCGCGCCTGGTCCCGTTCCAGCCCGTCGTCGGGGCTCGCGTCGACGAGGCCGCGCAGCGCGACCGTCCCGGCATGTTGGATCATCTCGTCGGTCAGCTCGGCGATGCCGGCCGCGCCGTGGACGATCCCCGTCGCGCAGACATGCTGGATCGAGAGCCTGGCTTCCAGCGCGGTGGTCGGCGCCGGGTTGTCGGTCAGCATCAGCGCGATCGGATTGACGGCGACCTCGATGCGGGCGATCTCGTCCGCCGCGAGGCCGTGGGCGCGGCGGAGGCGGATACATCCGTCGATCGCCGGATGCGCGACGATGCCGGTGGCGAACGGCTTGTAGGTGTTCTCCAGCGTCTCCCAGCGCTCCCCCAGCCCGTCGGTCATCTCGGCCCAGTCGTGCCGGCGCGAGAGCACCTTGGCGAAGCCGGTCTCGGCCTCGATGCCGGCATCGGAGCTCACCAGCCCCTCGCGGGCGAACAGCGCCGCCGAAAGCCCGTTCTGAGCGGCGCGGCCGGCATGGAGGATCCGCGCCATTCCGCCGAACATCTCGCGCAGCCCGGCGGCCTGGGTCGCCGCCGCGCTCAACGCCCAGCGCGTCTTCTGCCCGTCGAGGCCGAGCAGCTTCGAGCACGCCGCCGCCGCGCCGATCACGCCGCAGGTGCCGGTGATGTGCCAGCCGTGGCGGTAATGGTCGGGCGAGATGCCGTTGCCGATCTTGCACGCGACCTCGATCCCGATCACCAGCGCGTGCAGGAAGGCCGCGCCGGTCACCGGCATGTGCTGCGAAAGCGCGAGAACCGCGGGCGCGATCGGGCTCGCCGGATGGATCACCGTGCGGAGATGCGTGTCGTCGAAATCGAGCACCGCGCCGCTCGCCCCGTTGAGCAGCGCGGCGGTCAACGGGTCGGTCTTGCGCCCGCTTCCGAGAACGGTGGCCTCGGCCGGGCCGGAGAACGGGCCGACCGCGCGCCAGATCGTCCCCAGCGCCTCGTGCGACGCACCGCCCACGCACCCGCCGACCCAGTTGACGAGGGTGCGCGCGGCTTCCCCGCGCACCGCGGTCGGCAGGTCCTCGAACCGGGCTTCGACGACGAAATCGGCAAGGGTGGCGGTGACGGGCGGACGCAGCATCGGAGCCTCAGAACTTGTGGAACTCGGCCCATTCGGCCGAGCGGTAGTGGTTTTCCCAGCCGTCGATGCGGACGTCGATGACGCTGGTCACCCCGGCCGCCGCCGCGCGCCGGAGCGCCGGCACGAGGTCGTCCGGGCGTTCGACCTTCTCGCCGCGCGCGCCGTAGGCCTCGGCGAGCTTGACGAGGTCGGTCTGGCCGTAGTCGGAGCCGATCTGCCGGCCGCCATAGACGTTCTCCTGGAAGACGCGGAGCGCGCCGTAGCTGCAATCGTTGTAGACCACCGCGATGACCGGCAGGTTCTCGCGGACCGAGGTCTCGATCTCCTGCGCGTTCATGCCGAAATCGCCGTCGCCGATGGGCACCACCACCTGGCGCGCGGGCCGGGCGAGCTTGGCGCCGAGCGCGGCGGGGAACGCCCAGGCCATGGTGCCCGAGCCCGCCGCCCACTGGTACTGGTCGGGGTAACGGATCGGCACGGCGTGGGCGAACTGGGTGTGCAGCCCGGCGCCGATCAGGAACATCGCGTCGCGGTCGCAGACCTCCTCGAGCGCCCGGGTGATCCGCTGCGGCTTGATCGGCACGGCGTCGAGGTCGGTGTCGTAGTAGCGACGGTCCTGGTCGGCTCTCAGCTCGGCGACCCGTGCTTCGCGCGCCTCTCTCACCGACCCGTCCGCCTCGATGTCCCGCTCCGCGCAATGCGCCAGCAGATCGTCGAGGAACGCGCCGGAACAGGCGTGGATTCCCAGCGCGACCGCGTATTGCCGTCCTATCTCGATCGGGTCGGTCTCGACCTGGACGATCTTGGCGTCGGCCGAAATCGTCTGCCAGTTGATCGTGTTGACGTTGAGGAAGCGGGAACCGAGGCCCAGCACCAGGTCGGCCTCCCGCATCAGCGCGTTGGCCGTCGAATGGCCGAAATGGCCCGCGAGTCCGCCGGAGAGCGGATGGTCTTCCGGGATCGAGCCGCGCCCCATCTCGGTAGTGGCGACCGGGATCGCCAGCCGCTCGGCAAGCGCCTTGAGCCGGGCCGACGCGCCGGCCCACTTGACCCCGCGCCCGGCGAGGATGAGGGGGTTTCGGGCTTCCGCGAGCAGTTCGGCGGCTTCCTCGACCGCCCATGCCTCCGGCCGGGGCGCGTTGGCGAGACGCCCCGAATGGGCGCCGCCCCGGAGCGAAAGATCGGACGACTCGACCTCGACCGGCCGCGGCAGCAGGTCCTTGGGGAAGTCGAGATGAACCGGCCCCGGCATGCCCGATTTGGCGGCCTGGAAGGCGGTGCGCATCAGGCGCCGCGCGTCCTTCGCCTCGATGAGCCGGTCGTTCCACTTGGTGACCTTGCCCATCACCCCCATCACGTCGAACTCGTGCCACAGGTTCCGGTTGAGGCGGAAGGTGTCGAGATTGGCCGACATGACCAGGAGCGGCACCGCGTCCTTCTGCGCCGACCACACGCCGAGGACGGTGTTGGAAATGCTGGGACCGACATGGAACAGGCAGCAGCCGATCTTCCCCGTCACCCGGGAGTAGCCGTCGGCCATCGCCGTCGCGCCGGTCTCGAAGCGGGCGGTGATGTATTTGATCTCGTTCTCGCGGTGATAGATGGCGTCGAGAATCGGCAGCACCGTGTCGCCCGTGACGCCGAACACGTGCTCGATACCCTCTTCGACCAGGGCGTCGACGATCGCTTCCGCCGCGGTCTCGGTATTCGGACGCCCCGCCATCGCCTGCCCTCTCCGGTCGCTTTCAAGCATATCGCTCCGGCGGAGCCGTTGCACGCCGCGCGCCGGAACCGATAATCGAAACCGGACGACAACGGGAGAACGGCGATGGCGGAAGCGGCCCTGCTGGATTCGTGGATCGACGGAAGGGAAGAATGCCGCGACGACCAGGCGCGTTACGAGCTCGTATCGCCGGTCGATGGCAGCGTGGCGTCCAGGATCGTCGATTCCAATGCCGACCTCGTCGACGAGGCGGTCGCGAACGCGCTCGCCGCGTTTCGCGCGCACCGCACCACGCCCGCGGCGACGCGCAACGCGTGGCTGATCAAGGCGGCGGACGAGATCGACGCGGAGAAGGAGGCGATCGTCGCCGCGCTGATCCGCGACATCGGCAAGCCGGTCCGTCCGGCGACCTTCGAGGCGGGGCGGTCGGCCGCGTTCGTGCGGCTCGTCGCGGCCGAGATCGGCGCGCTCAGGGGCGAGACCCTGCCGCTCGACATCGCCGCCCAGGGGGCGGGCCGCCACGGCTTCACCAAACGCGTGCCCTACGGCGTGGTCGGCGCGATCACGCCGTTCAACGCGCCCGCCAACCTGCTGGTGCAGAAGGTCGCCCCGGCGCTCGCGATGGGCAACGCGGTGGTCGTCAAGCCGGCGCCGCAGGGCGTCGACACCGCGCTGATCGTCGCCCGGGCCTTCCAGCGCGCCGGGCTTCCCGACGGGCTGTTCAACATCGTTCCCGGCAACCGGGAAACCGCGCGGGCGCTGGCCGCCCATCCGGACGTCGCGGTCGTCACCTTCACCGGCGGCACCGCGGCCGGGGATGCGCTCGCGCGCGCGGCTGGCGCCAAGAAGTTCGTGGCCGAGCTCGGCTCCAACGCGGCCAACATCGTCTGCGCCGACGCCGATCTGGACGACGCCGCGACCCGGATCGCGGGCTCGGCGTTCGAGGCGTCGGGGCAGCAGTGCATTTCCGCCCAGCGGGTCATCGTCGACCGGGCCGTTCTCGACGATTTCCTCGGCAAATTCGTCGCGGCCGCGAAGGCGCTCAAGGTGGGCGAAGCGGCCGACGAAGCCACCGCGGTCGGGCCGATGGTCAGCATGGCCGCGGCGGACCGGGTGCAGGGGATGATCGACGACGCGGTGGAACGCGGCGGAACGCTCGCGCTCGCGCCCACGCGCGAGGACGCGATCCTGGGCCCCGCGATCGTCGTGGACCCGCCCCGCGAGGCGCGTCTGATGTCGGAAGAGGCGTTCGGCCCCGTCGCCGTGGTGATTCCCGCGGACGGGGTCGAGGACGCGCTCGCCATCGCCAACGATTCGGAGTTCGGCTTGCAGGGCGCCTGCTTCACCCGCGACCTCGCCACCGCCTTCCGGGTCGCCGACGAGCTCGACGTGGGTTCGCTCTGGATCAACGAGGGCAGCCGGTTCCGGCTTGACATGTATCCCTTCGGCGGGTCGCGGCGCTCCGGCTTCGGCCGCGAAGGCGTGCGCTACGCGATGGAGGAGCTCTCGCAGCTCAAGTTCATCGGCATACGCCTCCCCTGACCGGGGCCGTCCCTCGATACGGCGCTGACGCGCCTGTTCGGGATGAGGGCCCGATTTGCAAGGTTCCTCATCCTGACCTGCCCCCATGTCGTCATGCCCGGACTTGTTCCGGGGTCGCAAGCTTTCCCGGACACTCCCCGCCACTGTCCGCCGCCCAGCGCCAAGTCCATGATACCGTGTTGTAATAACTGATATTTTTCTGTCCTCTCCGGTTCCGCAGCCCTTGACTTGCCGCCAGATATCGCCTTCAATCGCCCCCGATTTGATGCCGCTCGCATACGGTTTGATGACTGAAATTCGAGCGAATTCCAGCGGAGCGCGACGACGATGCCGAAACGCAGCACCCTCAGGCTCACCAAGCGGATTGTGGACGGGCTCAGGCCCGGCGGCAAGGACGCCATCTTCTGGGACCGCGACCTCGCCGGCTTCGGCGTCAGGGTCCATGCCACCGGGCGCAAGCTCTACATCGTCCAGTCTCGGGGACCGGCCGGCCTGAAGCGGGCGACGCTCGGGCCGGTCGGCGAGAAGACCGTCGAGGAGCGCCGCCGCGAGGCGGCGGCGGCCATCGACCGCATCAAGCGGGGCGAGGGCCCAAAGCCGCCGGAACCGGCGCCCGAGCCCACCGTCGCCGACCTGGCGGCACTCTGCCTGAAGAACCATGTCGCCGCGCGCTGCAAGCCGAGGACGGCGAAGAACTACCGCATCGCCATCGAGCGCCACATCCTGCCGGCGCTGGGGAGCAAGGCGCTGAAGGATGTCGTCCCCGAGGATGCGGGTGAACTCCACCACGGGCTGCGCGCCACGCCGGCGGCGGCCAACCAGACGATCTGGGTGCTCTCGAAGATGTTCACGCTGGCCGAGAGCTGGGAGATGGTCCCGCCCGGCAGCAACCCCTGCCGGCATGTCCGCCACTACCGCGACACGCCCCGCGAGCGCTTCCTGACGCCGGACGAGTTCCGCCGCATCGGCGATGTGCTGAAGACCTTCGAGGCGGAGGACTCGATGCTGCCCTCGGCCATCGCGGCGATCCGCCTGCTGATGCTGACCGGCTGCCGTTCGGACGAGGTCCTCACCCTGCAATGGGACGACATCGACCGCACGGCGCGGGTCATCCGGCTTCGCGATTCGAAGACCGGTCCGCGCATGGTGCCGCTGACCGGGCCGGCGCTGACGGTGCTGGACCGCATCGAGCGGGAGGACGGCGTTCCCTGGGTCTTCCGGGGCACGAAGCCCAAGTCCCGACTGGCCTGTGTCTCCTGGCACTGGCGGCGGGTCAGGTCGGCGGCCGGGCTCGACGACGTGCGGCTTCACGACTGCCGGCATTCCTACGCCAGCCGGGCGCTGGCGCTGGGCGAGGGCCTGCCGGTGATCGGGCGCCTGCTCGGCCATGTCACGGTCGGCACCACCGCCAAATACGCCCATCTGGTGCGCGACGCCGAGAAGGCGGCCGCCGCAAGGACCGGCGGCAGCATCGCCGCCTGGATCATGCCCGGCGACGCCGAGGCGGCGTGAGGGGGATGGCGATGCAGCAGAGGACGATCTCCAACCGCTCCGTGGCCGCGATGGCGGTCGAGCGCGACACGGTGTTCTGGGACCGCATCGTGACCGGCTTCGGGGTGCGGGTCTATCCGACCGGCGGCAAGGTCTACATCGCCCAGGCGCGGGGGCCGGAGGGGCCGAAGCGGGTGACGGTGGGAAGGCACGGCGTGCTCAACGCCGACGAGGCGCGCCGGCGGGCGGCGCTGATCGTCACGCGCATCAAGGCGGGCGAGGACCCGGTGCCGCTGCCGCTGGCGGCCCGGCTCAACGGCGGCCCGACCGTGGCCGACCTCGCGGCGCGCTATATGGAGGACCATGCCGAGGTCCGGCTCAAGCCGAGGACGCAAGCCAAGCTCCGCGGCCTGCTGCGCCGTCACATCCTGCCGACCCTCGGCAGGCTGCCGGTCGAGGCGGTGGAGCGCAAACAGGTGGTCGAGCTGCACCGCAACCTCAGCGGCCGCCCGGTGGTGGCGAACCGGGCGGTCAAGACGCTGGCGCAAATGTACCGTCTGGGCGAGGGCTGGGGCCTTGTGCCGGCGGGCTGCAACCCGTGCCGGGGGATCGACAAATATCCCGAGCGTGGGCGCGAGCGCTTCCTGACCGACGCCGAGTTCGCCCGGCTGGGGCGGGTGCTGGACGAGGCCGAGGACGGCGGGACCGTTACGCAAATGGCGGCGGCGGCGATCCGGCTGCTGATGCTGACCGGCTGCCGCAAGGGCGAAATCCTCGCGCTGCGCTGGTCGGACGTTGATCTCGACGCGGGCGAGCTCCGCCTGCCCGACGCGAAGTCCGGCCCGCGCGCGGTGCAGCTGTCGCCGCCTGCGGTGCGGCTGCTGGAGGACATGCCGCGCCGGGTGGGCAGCCCTTGGGTGTTTCCGGGCAGGGACAAGGACGGGCGCTACAGTGCCGGCGGCCTCGACAGGGCCTGGCAGGCCGTGCGCGAGGCCGCGAAGCTGGAGGATGTGCGGATCCATGACCTCAGACACAGCTTTGCGTCCCGCGCCCTGGCGCTCGGCGAGACGCTGCCGGTGATCGGCAAGCTTCTGGGCCACAACGATATCGAGACGACCGCGAGATACGCGCATCTGGCGCAGGATTCCATCCACGAGGCGGCGGAGCGGATCGCCGGCAGCATCGCCGCCGATATCCTGTAATCGACCGCCGCCCGGGACTATCTTCCCTCCCGAGACGCAGTCCGGCACTGCCCTTTTTCCGAGGCCCGCGCTCCGGTGCGGGTCTTCGTGCTTTCCACCCGTCGGGTTCGCGCGGCACGGGATCGGCCCCGATCATCCTTGGCCGAACATCGCCCGTATCGTGCCGATCGCGATGAACATCCGGTCCGGGCGATCCTCAAGGCTCCGGAAACCGAGGCGCCGGTAGAACGCCATGCGGCGCGCGAAGACGTCCTCGCCGCCGTCGTCGATGACATCCAGGACGACCAGCTTGAGGCCGACTTCGCTGGCGACGCTCAGCGCCCGCCCCAGCGCATCGACCGCAAGGTCCGACCCGAGTCCCACGCCCTGGCGGCGTTCGTTCACCGCGATCATCGACAGGTAGAGTGCCGGAATGCTCCCGGTTCTGGACGCCCGCCGGGGGCTGTCCGCGCCGAGTTCCTCCGTCGCCACCGCATGCGCGTTCAGCGCGTAGTAGCCGAGAACCTCGGGCGACCCTTCGGCCACCGCGACGAATACCCGCGTGAAGTCGTCTTTCTGCTGCTTCCTGGCGCTGAGCCTCAGGAAGTTGTCGAGGCGAGGGGTTCCGCAGGAAAAGCCCGACCTGTCGTGTCGGCCGGGATCGAACGGCTCGATGACGGTTCGGGGGACGCCCGCACCTTCGCCGTCACCGGGCATTGGCGATCCGGGAGCGGTAGTCGCGAACCGCGTCCCGGGCCGCCCGCGTCGGCGGCGGCGGATTGTCCAGCGCCTCCAGCAGCGCCTGCCTGTCGCGCTCCGAAAGCGTCGTGGTCT
>JAJDVM010000069.1 GCA_022826125.1 Defluviicoccus sp. | reverse complement strand
CCCGCTGCGATGCCGAGGTCAGCGAGACGTCGAGCCTTACCCGGTCGTAGGGTACGCGGGGCACCACGGTGCCGCGCTTTCCGGTCTTCAGTTCGACGAGACCGTAGCGCGACATCGTCTTCAGAGTGCGCGACAGGTTCGACTTGTTTCGCCCGGAGAGCTCCGCCAGTTCGGTAAGGGACTGCGGTTCCTCGCGCGCGATCAGGGTCAGAAGCTCGCGATTGCTGTGCGAGAGCACCTTGGCGAAACTCTCTACCGAGGTGAACCAGACCTCAGGGTCGTCTCTGGCGGGCTTGCGCTCCCCGCGCGCTATGGCGATCGTCCGCGCCTTCATCCGGTTGTAGCCGGCGATGCCGATCTTCAATGTTTTCATGAGATCGATCCTCTTTCCCGCAGAACCCCATCGACTTCCTTCCAGAAATCTTCGAGCAGCGTGGCCGCATCCGTGTAGTCGTACGGTTGGACGGTCCGCAGCCGGTGCCGGTGGTCGCTCTCCGCTCGGGCTCGCCGTCCCGGGCCGCGCCGTTCCCTAACCGGGTGGGCGTTGTCGAACCCGACAAGTCTCGTGCCATCGGGCGCGTGCAAGGTGAGCGAATAGCTGAGCCCATGCGGGCGATCCGGCGTCACCTCGGTTCTCAGTACCACGAACTTTACCCAGTGCCCGATCTCATCCACGAACAGCGTCTGACCGTGAAGGTCGAGCAGCGTGTCGAGCCCAAGGTCGCGGTCAGGCGCCATCGAGAATATAGGTTATCATAATATGATGACCTACGGAACTGTCGAAACGACCGCGTCCACGGTTGAGCGAAAGAGGCCCCGGCCTTCCCGGTCGCTCACACCCGCGTCGACAGCCAGATCGCGAGGCGAGAGCCTGTCTTTACCGCTCGGGTGATTAGCTCGTAGCCGGGCGCTTCGCGTGCTTCGTGCTCGACGGCGAGGTCGCGGTGCTCGATCTCGTCGGCGCGGAACTCGTCGATGGTGGCGCGCAGCTCCGCCTCGTCGTCGCCAAGCGCGGCGGACTGTTCGGCGTAGTGGAGGTCGATCACATCCTCGACCGCCTCGGTGCAGGCCATCGCGGCGCGCTCGCCCATCAGCGCGGTCATCGCGCCGAGGGCGTAGCCGGCGACATGCCAGAGCGGCATCAGCGCGGTCGGGCGGACGCCGCGCTCGGCGACTAGCCTGTTGAACGCCTCCAGGTGTTCGGCTTCCCTGGCGGCCATCTCGTCGACCGCGTCCGCCGCCGCCCCGCGAGGCAGGAACGCGCGCTGACCCGCATAGATCCTGACCGCGCCGTACTCGCCCGCCTGGTCGACCCGGATCATGCGGGCCACCGTCTCCTCGCGGTCGGGATCGCCCGGCAGCCTGTTTTCGGCGGTGACGCGGCTCATGCCCCGCGCCTCCACGATCGCGCGGCGACGAAGAGGCAGCCCGCCGCCAGCGCGGCGGACGCGATCAGATTGAACCCGGCCAGCGAAATTCCCATCAGCGACCATTGTACCTCGTCGCAGCGAACGACGGGGGTCGCCAGGAGCTGCCGCTTCAGATCTTCGACGGTCGTCGCGTCGATGGCGGAGGCCGAGCACCCGGCGGGACCCGCGAACCAGCCCTCCTCCACCCCGAGATGGTAGAACGCGACGGCGCCGCCGACCGCGAAGGCGAGCCCGCAGAGCGCGACGACCGCGGACCGCGCCGCCGGGCGCCGGACCGCCGTGAGCGCCACGAGCGAGAGCCCGATCGCCGCCGCGTAGGGCCAGCGCTGCACGATGCAGAGCTCGCACGGCGCGAGCCCGCCGAGATATTGCGAGCCGAGCGCGGTCCCGAGGATCAGGGCGCTGGCGATCAGGATCGCGCCGGGCGCGGATTTTTCGACCGTCGTCACAGGGCGTATTTGGCAACGACGAAGCCGCCGAGCAAGAGCGCGACGAAAACCAGCGTCACCAGCCCAAGGCGGCGCTCGATGAACGCGCGGATCTGCGGGCCGAGCCAGTAGAGCAGCGCGGCGACGATCAGGAAGCGGAGGCCGCGCGCGACGATCGACGCGACGACGAAGGTCGCGGGGTCGAGCCGGGTCGCTCCGCTCGCGATCGCGATCACCTTGTACGGAAAAGGCGTGACCCCGGCGGTGAAGACAATCCACGCGCCCCATTCGTTGTAGCGCGCGCCGAACGCGGCGAACGTCTCGGCGTGGCCGTAGAAGGCGAGGATGGGCTCGCCGACCGCCTCGAACAGGAACCACCCGATGGCGTAGCCGAAGGCCCCGCCGGCGACCGAGGCGGCGGTGCAGACGGCGGCATAGCGCCACGCCCGGTCGCGGGCGGCCAGCACCATCGGGATCAGCAGGACATCGGGCGGTATCGGGAAGAACGAGCCTTCGACGAAGGCGACCGCCGCCAACGCCCAGACCGCGTCCCTTCGCGCGGCGAGCCCCATCGTCCAGTCATAAAGGCGTCGGAGCACCCGTCCCTCTTCCCTGCCGCGACTATAGACCGCGCGGTCGATGTCACGGATTCGTTGTTACCGGCGGGGATTTGCGGCACATTGCCGCGCGGAATCGCGGGTGTGGCGGAATTGGTAGACGCGGCGGCCTCAAAAGCCGCTGTCCGCAAGGACTTGCCGGTTCGAGTCCGGCCACCCGTACCAGCTTTCCCGGCGCGAGGAAC
>JAJDVM010000226.1 GCA_022826125.1 Defluviicoccus sp. | reverse complement strand
CGCGCGCGTCCTCCGCCTCGAAGGCCGCCTTGCGGGTCGCGACGGTGACGCAGCACCGGCAATTAGCCCGCTCGATCCTGTAGGGAACCAGAGACTGAATGAGAGCGACGAATTGGGAGACCGCCCTCTCGCCGGTCGGATCCTCCGGATCCGAGTCGCAGAAAAAATCGATCGCCTGCACGTCCGCCGCATCCGGGTACGCCTCGGGCTCGAAGGAATCGCCCGAAGCGAGGGCATCGGAGGGGATCGTATGAACCTCCGGATCGTCGAGCCGGGATATCCACGCCCCCGCCAGGCTGGCGGGCTCGCCCATCACCCAGCGCGGACCCGGCAGGGGCGTCTCGTCCGGCTCGGCCATATATTGCACCGGAGCCTGTAGCAGCGTCGCCCGCCCGCCGGCTCGAAGCGCGGTCCAGCCCGCGCCGGGTTCTATTGCCGTGCCCTCTTCGTGGGAAACGAGGGCCAGGCCGCCGGAGACCGCCGTCTCCCGCCAGAACCGCCAATCGTCCGGCGTAAACGCATCCTCATCCCGATGGAGGAACAGGACTTCCGCCGCGTGCCGGCGCAACAGGCCCGTATCGAGCGCGGCCGCCTGCCGCGACGCGGGATCGAGACAGTCGAAGCGCAGCGCCGCGTCGTGGCCGTGGAAGGCATCGTAATGCGCGCGTGCGCTCTCCTCATCGTCGGCTACGAGCCAGAACTCGCTTTGCGTCTCCTCGCGCGAGAGGTGCTCGACGCAACTCCGTAGCACGGTCTGCTCCGGGGTTCTGGAGCCCGCGAACTCCAGCGCGTGGCAGGCGCGCGGGTCGCCGCCGGCACCGTCCGCCCGCTCAAGGGCGGCAAGCAGGGCGGGTGGCTCGATATCGCCGTCCGGCAGCCGGTCCGCGATTGCCGGGCCGTCGGCGACGAACTTGGGCTGCCAGACGACTCGATGCTTGCTGTGCGGCAGGTCGACCCGTCTCGGGTTCGAGATAAAGGAGATGTATTTTTCGATGTGCAGGACGAGATCGCCGGTCGCGCCATCGTAACAGGAGAGGCTGCCCGAGACCCACTCGCCGGTCGGCACCGAATATTGGCCCTTGTCGTCGACCTCATAGCGAATGTTGCCGGGATAAGTGACGCGACAGGTCATCCGCGGAACCGTGGGCGGGCGCAGGAAGGTCACGTTCTCTGCCCGGCGCGGAATTGCGAAGAGATCGGCGCCGAGCATCAGGTCGTAGAGATAGGACTGCAATCCTCCGTCGAGCAGGGCAGGGAGCATGACGTAGCCCTCCTGCTGGCCGCCTCGCCACAGCGCTTCGTCCACCTCGACATCGAACATCAGGTGGTCGGTGTCGACATCGCGCTGCAGCTGCCGCATGTTTCGGAAGTGGGGCCCGTACTGGAAGGTTTCGCCGAGAACGGTCTCAATACGTTCGTAGAGCTCATCGTCTGCCGCATAGGACAGGGGCTCGTATCGGGACGTGTCGATCTCCGACACGTGTCCCGGCACATCCGGTGCGTGGTCGGGCCCGACGCGGCGTACTCGCCCGCGGCAGTGCAGTTCGCACTTCGCGTCCAAGTCATAAGGTTGTGACGAGATCGCGACGGTATATTCGTCCGGCGAATTGGGGACCGGCTGAAGTGCCGTCTGCAACCGCACGGGTACCCTGGGAATCGGGCACGGCTGCAGGAATTCGAGCGTCTCGATGTGAGCGGGCGCGCCCTCCAAGGCCTCCAAGACCAGCTCGATGAAGCCCGCGGCCGGCATGATCGGAGCATGATGCACGCGATGCTCCGCCAGCCACGGAAAGGCCGCCTCTGAGAGCCGCGCTTCCAGCAGCGGATGATCGCAGGGCACCCGGTGGCCGACCAGCGGCCCGAGCGAATACTCGCTCCGCTTCTGCAGGAACTCATCGTCCAGGGTGTTATCGACGCTCTTCCGTTCTTCGCGCGGGTGCCCCGGCAGCAGATGGACGATCGGGTCGGGGCGCGGATACTGGGCCGCGAAGTCCAAAGACACCCCGGCTAGGAAGAGCTTGCCCAGGGCGTCATGAAATCCAAGGCATGTATCGGTGTCGCGCATCAGCGTTGGAACGGAAACCGGGGTTGAAGCGGTGTCTTCCACGCATTGAGCGATAATGGGTTGCAGGGCCGAGTGGGGCGCCAGTTCCAATACCACGTCGGGCCGGTGGTCGCGCTTTGCGGTCTCCATCGCCGCGGCAAACCGGACCGCCTGGCGGATGTTCGACCACCAGTAGGCGCTATCCAGTCGCTCCGTCTGTGCACCCGTCACCGACGAGAGGAAAGGCACGTCGGCGTCGAAGGAGATGTCGTCCAGAAAGGCGAACGCCTCCAGCGCATCGTCCTCGATCGCGTCCATCGCCCGGGAATGAAAGGCGATGTTGCCCGGGATAAGCCGATTCTGAAGTTTGCGCCGGTCCAGTTCCTCCATAACGGGCTGCAGGTCGTCTTCGGGACCGCAGATGACGGTGTTGGCCGGCGCATTTTCGCAGGCGATCTCGACCTCGACGGGCCGGTCGCCATCGAGTCGGAAGGGAATGTCCAAAGTATCCAGAAGGTCCTCTACGCCCGGCCGATCGAGACCGATGGTCAGCATGCGGCCGGATCCCGCCACGCGCTGTTGCAGGGTGGCGCGATGGAAAACCAGGCGCGTCGCATCGTCGAGCGAGAGAGCGCCCGAGGCATAGGCTGCGGCCACCTCGCCCGAACTGTGGCCCAGCACGCAGTCGGGATAGACACCCCAGGTCTTGAAGAGTTCCACCAGGGCGCACTGGATCGCGAAAATGACGGGCTGGGCAAACTCGCATTCGTCGAGCGCCGCCTGAGGGGCCTCGAAACAGGCCTCGCGCAACGAGGTCGGGGAATAGGCGCGCCAGCGATCGTCAATCGCGTCGATGGCGCGGCGGAATACCGGGTGGGCCTCGTAGAGATCGCGGCCGCAGCCCGCCCACTGCGTCCCCTGCCCGGCAAACACCATCAACAGCCGCTGCTCGCCCTCCTCAGCGGTGCTGATGGGAGCGCCCTCTTCCGCGAACGCGTCGAGCGCTTCGGCGAGTTCCTCACGGTTTCGGACGGCGAAGGCCGTACGCGTGGCGAAATGGGTGCGGCGGCGGCTGAGATTGCCAGCAAGCGCGTAGAGGTCCAGCGGCTGCGCGTCGAGCGTCTCCCGCATGCGTCGCGCGCTCTCCACGAGCGCATCCGGCGCGCGTGCCGAGAGAGGGACCATGAAGCCCGCGTGGGGCGCCAGAGGCACCGACCAGAGCCTGGGCCGCGACGGCCGGTACTCGCGCACCACGCAGTGACCGTTGGCTCCGCCGAAGCCGAACGAGTTGATACCCACGACCACCGGATGCTCGGGGAACGGCTCGCATTCCGTCTGTACCTCCATGGGGCAAGAACCGAAGTCGATCTCCGGATTGGGCACCTGAAAGTTGTTCGACGTCGGCGCAAAAGTGCGCCGTTGCATCATCAGGACGACTTTGAGCAGGGCGCAGTGAAAGGCAGCGGCCTCCATGTGCCCCACATTGCTCTTGACGCTGGAAACCCGCAGCGGAGCCGCACGATCGGGTCCGCCATAGGCCTCCGCGATGGCGTTGCCTTCGATGGGATCGCCGACCGCGGTTCCGGTCGCGTGAGCCTCGATGTAATCGAAGTCCGAGGGAGTACGTCCGGCACGAGCCGAGGCCTCGCGCATCAGCTGGATCTGCGCATGACGGGTGGGCGCGCTGATAAAGCGGCCCGGTGCCAGACCCCCGCTTCCGTCCGCCGTACCCGCCGCGTTCACCGCTGTCGCCTCGATCACTGCGTAAATCGGATCCCCGTCCCGCTCGGCCGCCGCCAACGGCTTGACAGCGAAAACGAACGATCCCTCGGAGCGCATGTAGCCGTTGGCCTCGGCATCGAAGGAATGGCACTTGCCCTCCGGACTGATCACTCCCATGAGGTTGAAGCTGCTGCTCATCCTGCCGCTGCCGAGATAGGTGACGGCACCCACCAGCGCCTGGTCGCAATCGCCGCACGCGAGCGCGTTCATCGCCGCGTGCAGGGCGCTCAGTCCGGCGGAACAGGCCGTGCAGTACGTGGCCGACGACCCCATGAGGTTAAAGTGGTAGGAGACCCGATTGGCCAGCATGGCGAGGCTGATGCCGGACACGGAATATTCGGTGACGCCGTGCTGCGGCCGCCAGTTGGACACGGCCGGAACCTGCGCACCGATGAAAACCCCGGTGGGGCTGTTGCGCAGCGAGTGGAGGTTCCAACCGACGTGTTCGATGGCTTCCCACGCGCAATTTAGCAGCATCCTTACCTGCGGTTCGGTCTGCCTCAATTCGTTGTGGGACATGCCGAAGAACGCGCGGTCGAAAAGCAGTTCGTCGTCGTCGCGAATCAGGCCCTCGTAAGGGCTCGCAAGCCGCCCCGGCCCCGAGAATTCGCCGATGGGCAGGTGACCTTTTCCGTAGCGGTCGGTGATCGGCTCCTGGACGATCTCCCTCTCGGCCAGCAGGGTCCAGAAATCAGCATCCGACTGAATGCCACCGGGCATGCGGTGGCTGTAGCCGACGATGGCAACGCCGTTGTCCGTGCTCGGCAAATTCATGCTGTTATTCGGTTAATCGACAGGGAGACAACTGTTCTACAACCGTCGGCCGATCGTCTGACATTTGCCATAACATAAGAAAAAATAGGCTTCCTTGCCTGCCGTATAAACAAGAATAATCGGAACAGGTAAGTAGGTGCGCATTCTAGCGCGAACGCGATTCGCCGTCCACGAACCCCGTGTCGCGGGTGACGTATGAGGGTTCTCGTTCACTCAACGCGCGAACGATTTCCCACGTCACCCCGCTCGACGGCGTGCGCTACTCCGGCGCCATTCGGAGCGCGCCGTCGAACCGGATGACGGAACCGTTCATAAAGGTGTTCTCCGCGATGTGAAGCGCAAGCGCGGCGTACTCGTCCGGCTTCCCCAGACGCTTGGGATAAACCGTGGTTTCGATCAGGAACCGCTTCGCCGGCTCCGACAAGCCGTCCATCATCGGGGTGTCCATCAGGCCGGGCGCGATGCAATTCACGCGGATTCCTTCGCCGGCAAGCTCGCGCGCGAGCGGTATCGTCATCGCCGCAACCCCGCCCTTCGACGCCCCATAGTCGAGCTGCCCGATCTGTCCCTCGAAGGCGGCAACCGAAGCGGTGGTTACGATACAGCCGCGCTCGTTGCCGTCCATCGGCTCCAGAGCGGCCATGTCGGCGGCAGCCAGTCGGCAGGAGTTGATGGTGCCGATCAGGTTGACGCGGATCGCACGGGTGACCTTTTCCAGCGGGCTTGCCTTGCCGTCCCGCCCTATCAGCCTGGCGCCCGGAGCGATGCCCGCGCAGGCGACCAGGATGCGTGCCGGCCCCAACCGCTCGCGAACTGCCGCGACGGCGGCTTTGTGACTCGCGGGATCGACCACGTCGCACGCCGCGGCGGCACCGCCGATTTCCGCGGCGACCCTTCGCGCCGGCTCCTCGTTGATGTCCAGAATGCCGACCCTCGCGCCGGCGGCCGCGAACGCTCGCGCCGTCGCCTCGCCCAATCCGGATGCCCCCCCGGTAACGATGGCCGTTTGCCCGTCGACATTCATGCCTGAACTCGCTTGCTGGTCCGGCGCCTGCATAGCAAGACGATGCCCGTGAACGCAAAGGGAGCCGGAGGCCAGGCTCGTGGCGGACAAGCTCGGCAATGTCGTCATCGAACTGAGCTGCTTCCTGCGCCAGAACGCGGAGATCGCCAGCGAGCGGCGGCGACATCCCGAGATCGGGCGAGAGAGGATCGTGAGGCCCGTCTTTATCGTCGGGATCAATCGCAGCGGCACCACCTTCCTGCACTGCCTGCTGACGCGCGACGAAACCGGCGCCGAGCAACTCGCGTTTATGAGCGGCGTGCTGAACGGGGCCGCGCGGTTTCGACAGACCCACCCCGAGCTCGAGCATCACTGGTTCGACGTGACCTATACCGATCTGATTCGCGATCCCATGGCCGCGGTGCGCGATATCTGTGGCCGTTTCGATTGGCCGCTGGAGCAGACGGCCGTGGACGGAATAAGCGCGTGGCTGTCGCGGCAGGCAGAGCAGCGCCGCCGCGAGATCCGGCACAGTTACCGCCTGGAGGACTATGCCCTCACGCCGGAGGCGGTAAACCGGGCGTTCCAGCCTTACCTCGACTTCGCCGCCGCCGAAGGGCTCTTACAGGGGAAAACTCCCGCGTTATCCTGAACCGGCCCCACTCGGTTCATGCCGGCCGCTCCGCCTATCGGCGGCGCGGGCCGAACCTGGGTAGTATCGGGGCCGGCCGCCCTTGTCCGCCGGAGAAAGGCCGATGATCGATCCGCTGGAGGCTGTCGGCAATCTTCTCAGGCCGGTCGCCATGCAGGTGCTGCTCGCCCGCGAGCGGCTCGAATCGGGGGTTGCCTACAACCCCGTCTCGGACGAGGTCGCGCGGGACCCCTACGCGGTCTATCGCCGGCTGAGGGACAGGGATCCGGTTCACCGCATGAGGCTGATCGATGCCTGGGTCCTGACCCGCTACGAGCACGTGGACGCCATGCTGCGCGACCACGACCGCTTCGGCGCCGAGGATCGACGCTTCCACGATACCGGCCTGACCACCATGCTGGACATCGACCCGCCGGACCATACGCGGCTGCGCTCGCTGGTCTCGCGGGCGTTCACGCCGCGCTCGGTGTCGCACTGGGAGGGCCGCGTGCGGGAGATCGCCGACCGGCTGCTGGACGCGGTTGCGGACCGCGATCGCATCGACCTGATCGCCGCCCTCGGCTACCCGCTGCCGGTGACCGTGATCGCCGAGATGCTGGGCGTGCCGGCCGAGGACATGGACCGGTTCGAAACCTGGTCCAACGACATCGCGCTCATCGTCGAGCCGATCCTCTCACGCACGCAGGTCGAGAACGTCCGGCGCGCCACCGGGGAGCTGTTCGCCTACTTCGAGACCATCGTGGAGGCACGGCGGCGCGCGCCCCGGGACGATCTCGTCAGCGCCCTGCTGGCGGCCGAGGAGGAAGGCGACAGGCTGACCCGCGAGGAGCTGCTGTCCACCATGTTGCTGATCCTGGTGGCGGGCAACGAGACGACGCGCAACCTGATCGGCAACGGCATGCTGGCCCTGCTCCGACATCCCGACCAGTTGCGCCGCCTGCGCGACGCGCCCGAGCTGCTGGATCCGGCCGTCGACGAGCTGCTGCGCTACGACAGCCCGGTCCAGCTCGACGGGCGCGTCGTCCGCCAGGATCTGGAGATGGGCGGCAAGCGTCTGCGCGCGGGCCAGAAGGTGATCGCCCTGCTCGGCGCGGCGAACCGCGACCCGGCCGCGTTCGACAATCCCGACGCGCTCGACATCGGGCGCGGGGAGAGGAGCCATCTCTCGTTCGGGCGCGGCATTCACTACTGCCTCGGCGCGTCGCTGGCGGTGCTGGAGGCGCGCATCGCGTTCAGGGGGCTGCTCGATCGTTTCCCCGCCATCCGCCTGGCGGCCGAGCCCCGCTACAGGGACGGCATCGTTCTTCGCGGCGTGGAAAGCCTGTGGATCGAGGTCGGGCAGGCGGGAGCGCCTTGACGGGAAGACCGATCCGGGAGGATTCCGGCGCGGGCTCAATCGCCGTCGAAGATCGCCTCCGGGAGCAGCGCCGAGACCACGTAGTTCGGCACGTCCACCACGTTGGAGATCCTGAGGTCGACGGCGACGCTGCAGATCACATAGGCCTGCTCGCGGCTGAAGCCCCGCTCCTGGAGGAGTTCCAGCATGTTGAGCACCGCGTTTCGGCAGGCGAGGGTCAGGTTCTCGCCGTCGTTCTCGCCGTCCTCGGTGATCGGCATGCCCATGACGCCGAGAAAGCGCCGCGGCACCGCGATTTCGGGATCGGCGAAATAGCGGTCGTGGCTGAACACCGGCGCGGTGAACCTGCGCGATGCCGCGAGCCCCTTGTATAGCTTGAAGCGGACCGCCACCGTCGCCCCCATCTCGACGGCGGTCACCGAAACCTCGCCGTCGCCCTGGGCGAAATGCCCGTCTCCGGTCGAGAACAGCGCGCCCGGGACGAACACGGGCAGAACCAGCTTCGAGCCCTTGGTCAACTGCTTGACGTCGAAATTGCCGCCGTTCTCGCGCGGCGGCTGGGTGCGCAGGCCCTGAAGCCCGCAGGCGCCCTGCGGAACCGCGCCCTGCAGGCGCGGCGGCGCGACGGCGCCGCCCCGGTCGGCCAGCCGCTGCTCGCGTTCGGTCCATTCCTTCAGCTTCTCGGCCGACGGCGCGACGCCCGAGATGCCCATGAAGGGCGCGCCCGGAATCCGGACGCCGGGAATCTGCGGCGAGGTCGCCCAGCCGTCGCTGAGCGTCCAGTGGACGAGAAACCGTTCGGTCATGATGTCGCGCAGGAAACCGAGCCCCGGCAGGATCGCGCTGAACGCCGTCGCCTGCGGCACGATGTCGAGGAATTCGATCTCCAGCGCATCGCCCGGCTCCGCGCCCTTGACCGCGACCGGACCGGTCAGCGGGTGAACCGCGCCGACCTCGAAGGCGGCGAAATCCTCTTCGGTGGTCTTCGGCGTGATCTGGCCGTCGACCGCGTCGCGGGTCTCGATGACCACCTCTTCGCCCTCGCCGACCTCCAGCACCGGCTCGATGTCGGGGTGGTAGCGGTTGTGCCCCAGATGCGGCTCCGCCGAGAGCGGCTTGCTCCGGTCGATACGAATTTCATGCATGGCGACGCCTCCCCCGCCATCTGCCCATGCGCGCGGCCGCCGGCGACCTCCCGGGTCACTCGGTCTGGGTAATCAGGCTGACCACGTCGGCATCGCCGACCACCCGCGTCTGGTGGCCCTTGCCGGTCGTGTCCTCCATCAGCCGCACCGCGCCCGGGCCGAATATCCGGCTCTCGCCGTCGCTCATCGTGATCTCCAGCTCGCCCTGGATCGTCGTGTTGAACTGCCGCTTGGGCGTGGCGTGCCAGTCTCCGAACCAGCCGCGCGGTATCCGGACGAACAGAATGCGCGCCGCGGGGGCGGGCTCGGAAACATGGACCGGTTCGGTCGGCGGCGCGAACGCCTGCGGCGCGGTCGCCACCTCGACATCCTCGAAATGCGTCTCCCCGGCGTCGTCGGTATACATCCGGACATATTTCATGCGGCCCTCCCGGATCGGCGTCCCGCATGTTCCTACTTGCCCGCCCGGCTCCCGTCCACTGGCGCGGTGCCGTCGCAACGCCGTGTTTGGCACCCCGCGTACCGGTTCGCTAAAATTGTCGGCGTCGGGTTCGCGTCCTGGAGATTGCGCATCCCGCGCGCCGCGACGGAACGTTTCTAAGCGGAGGGTATGTCATGGACGGGCAGAAAGCGATCGGAAACCCCGCTGCGCCGGGTGCGGAGACGGAGTCGTCGGCCTACGTGCCGTCGCTTCAACTCACCGAAGGACAGCCGCCGCCCGTCGCGGCGAATGGCGGCCTGTCGTACATGTCGTTCGACCGGGAGGGGGACGCGGGAACGGAAGCGGCGGTCCAGGCGGCGCTCGACCAGATCGCCGAGGGGCGTGTGCAGGCGTTCATCGACCGGATCGAAAGCGCGCCTCCCGGCCCGATCGAGACCGAGTGGGGCCCCGGGTTCCGCGAATACGAGGAATGCCTGGAATATATCCGGGCGAACGGGATCGAGGCGCCCGAAGGCGGCCTGGCGCTGCCGCTGCGATACACCGCGCACGAACAGCCGTCCTATTCCATCGTTACGTCCAACGCGCTCTGGCGCGACCCGGCGCGCGCGGCCGAGGCGGAGAAGTTGCGCAAGGCCGAAGAGAACAACGGTCGGCGCGCCCTCTACTTCCCGCAGGTGATGCGCGACGCACGCCGCATCGGGGAGTACTACCCCGGCCTGTCGGTCGAGAGCCCCGAATGCATGGACAGGCTCGGCGTCTCGCTGGCCCATCTCGAATCCGAATGCGAGGACTTCTACGACTCGGCCGAGGTGCAGCGCGTCTTCTACCCGGAGATCGAAAGGCTCCTGCTGGCGTTCTTCCCGGATGCGACCGATGCGCTGGTCTACAACCACGACATCTTCGACAAGGACTATCGGGGCGACCGCACGGAAGACCAGGAGGCCAAGAACCCGGGCGTGAACGCCCAATACGTCAACCTCGTGCACAACGACCTGAACGACAACAGCGGCCGGGTGCGCTGCCGCGAGCTGCTGACGAAGAACCTGCGGAACTTCGGGCGCGAGCAGCACTACACCGAGGCGGAGGCCGACGAGAAGATGTCGCGCCGGTTCATGTCGATCAATCTCGCCAAGCCGATGGAGACCGTAGGCCAGTTCCCCTTCGTGCTCTGCGCCTGGCCCTCTTTCGCCGACCAGCCCTACATCACGAACTACCGCATCTACGACGACCGCGTCGGCGAGACCACGCGCTTCACCTACCGGCCCGACCACGAGTGGTACTGGTTTCCCCGGCAGAAGCCGACCGAGGTGTCGATGCTCAAATGCTACGACTCCATCGCCGATGGCTCGGTCTCGCGCTGGTCTTTCCACACCGCCTGCATTGACCCGACCGCGCCCGCCGACGCGCCCTGTCGCAAAAACGTCGTGGTCCGCGCCTTCGTCTTTTTCTAGAGCGGTATCCGGCCGGACGCGGTCATCCCCGGCCGCCGCGCGGTTCCGGTATCCCCCACCTTCCCCCGACCCTCTCCGCCCCCGGGGGAAGTGGGGGTCGTTCGGGTCGTCGCGAACCGGTGAGGCCGCGACATCTTCGCCCGTCGCCGCTGCCAGACGCGTCACCGGTGCCGCCCCGGTTTCCCCGACCGTCTTGCCCGGAACGAGTCCGGCCATGACGACAGGCGTCGCGGCAAGTCGTGTCGATGCTGGACACGACTGTCGGCCTTTGCCACGGTTTCGGCATGCGCCCCCACGTGACCGGCCTGACGATACTGGACGAGACGCGGGCGACCCCGGGCTACACACTCTTCGCCCCGCTCGAGCGCGACGAGGTGCTGCTGATCGACCTCAAGGGCGATGTCGTTCATCGCTGGGGCATCGGCGGCCTGCCCGGCGACTACGGGTATCTGCTGCCGGGCGCGCGGCTGCTCTGCGGCGTCAAGGTGAAGTCCGGGCCGGAGCCTTCCGGCGGCAAGGGCGGACATCTGAAGGAGTTCGACTGGGATGGCAAACTCCTTTGGGAGCATGTCGACGACGCGCACCATCACGATTTCCGGCGTCTGGCGAACGGCAACACGCTCTATATCGGTTGGGAACCGATGCCGGCCGCGGCGATGGAGCGCGTCAAGGGCGCCGAACCCGGCAGCGAAGACCGGGGCGGCATAATGTGGGGCGATTTCCTCAAGGAAGTGACGCCCGAGGGCGAGGTGGCGTGGGAATGGCATGCCCACAGCGACCTGGCGCTGGAGGACTTCCCGCTTCACCCGATGAGCACGCGGCTCGAGTTCGCGCATTGCAACGCCTGCGAGGAGCTCCCCGGCGGCAATATCATGCTCAGCTTCCGGCGGATCAGCACGATCCTGATCGTCGACAAGCGGACGAAAGCGGTCGACTGGTCCATGCGCGACGACGAATGGGGCCAGCAGCATGACTGCACCATGCTGGAGAACGGCAACATCCTCCTGTTCGCGAACGGCATCCACGTGCCGCGCGGGGTCTTCCATTCGGCGGTCGTCGAGATCGACCCGCGCACCAGGCAGGAGGTGTGGCGCTACGAGGATGCGCCCAGGTGGAACTTCTTCAGCCCCAATATCTCAGGCGCGCAGCGGCTCGGATCGGGGAACACGCTGATCTGCGAAGGGCTGACCGGGCGCCTGTTCGAGGTGACACCGGACGGCGAGATCGTGTGGGAATACATCAACCCCTATTTCGGGGAATCCGGGACGGGGCAGGCCAACCGGGTCTTCCGGGCCTACCGCTACCCCGCCGGCTCGCCCGAGCTAGGCGGGCGGCTCTAGTGTCGCGGGAGCCTCGGGACGACTCCCGGCGGTTCAGACTTTCGAGAAATCCGGGCACCATTTCAGGATGCCGTCCCTGTAGCTCTCCCTGTCTTCGAAGGCCGCCGCCCAGCGCGAGATGTTCGGGTGGTTTTCGAACGGATAGCCGCATCCGACGAGCACGAAGTGCAGGGGGATCCATGAAATATCGGCCAGCGTGAATCGATCGCCCATGATCCAGTCGCGGCCGTCCAGGGCGTCTTCGAGCCTGGCGAAACACTCCTCCAATATCCCGCGTGCCGTGGCGACATCCTGCTCGTCGAACTCGCTGCCGCCGGCATGCCTTGCGTGAAACTCCTTCAGCTCCTCGTTCTTCTGAAGCTCATCGTATTTTTCCTGCTCTTCCGCCGTCTTCTTCAGTTTCTTCTGCATCTTGGTCGCGTAAACGTAGGGCTTGACCGCCGGCACATGGATGGACGCGGCAAGACGAAGCCATTCGAGCATCCCGTCTTCGTCGTCCGCCGCGCGCAGCGAGGGTTCGGGATAGGTTTCGTCGAGATAGTCGATGATATCGTTGGACTCGATATGGACGACACCGTTGTCGATCAGGGTCGGCACCAGGCCGTTCGGATTGATGCCGAAATACGCGTCCGAAATGTTCTCCTTCCGCTTCAGGTCGAGGTGATGACCGGTCCAGGGCAGACCCTTCTCGATCAGCGTCATGCGGACCCGCATCGAGCAGTTCGAGATATCGCCGTGATAAAGGTGAATTCCCTTTAGGGTCTCGACGGATTTGTCGGTCGGAACGATAACTGCCATCGGAAGGGTCTCGGTCGATCTTGCGTGATGGGTCCCGGCGATTGTGCCCCAGGCGCGCGCCGGGCACAAAGCCCGCCCCGACGGTCCGGGATGCATGCGATCCGGCCCGCCCCCGTTTCGACCCGGTTCGCGTTCAGGAGGACGCGTCGATGGAAAACGTCACGGTCATCGATCATCCGCTGATCCAGCACAAGCTGTCCCTCATGCGGCAGAAGCAAACCGACACGGCCCGGTTTCGGCTTCTGCTGCGGGAAATCTCCCTCCTGCTGGGCTACGAGGTCACGCGCGATCTCGCCACGGAAACGCGCACGATCGAAACGCCGCTGTCCGAGATGCGGGCGCCCTTCTTGGCGGGCAAGAAGCTCGTCCTGATCTCGATCCTTCGCGCGGGAAACGGGCTTCTGGAGGGCATGCTCGATCTGGTCCCCTCGGCCAGGGTCGGTCACGTGGGCCTTTACCGCGATCCGCAGACGCTGCAGGCGGTGGAGTATTACTTCAAGGTGCCGGAGGATCTGAGCGACCGCCCGGTCATCGTGCTGGATCCGATGCTGGCGACCGGGAACTCGACGATCGCCGCAGTCGAGCGGATCAAGCACGCGAACGCGCGGCGCATCAAGGCTCTGTGCCTCCTGTCGGCGCCGGAAGGGCTCGAGGCCTTCCACGCCGCCCACCCGGACGTCCCGGTCTTCACCGCCGCCATCGACGAAAGGCTGGACGACCACGGCTATATCGTTCCGGGCATCGGGGATGCCGGCGACCGCCTGTACGGGACCAGGTGACCCTCCCGGAAGCAGGGTACCGACGCCGGCGGACCGGGCTTAGTCTGGAAGTCTCCGGCGCGGAACCTATCGAGAGGTGCCCGGCGGCCATGCATCGCGGCTTCAGGATCGTCGCCCGCGGCAATCGTGCCTCCCGCCCGTCAAGGCCGGACTTGTTCCAGGCATCCATGCGGCCCATGAAGCACGCGGGGGTGAATTGCGCGATGTTCGAAAGGACCGCGCGGACCGTTCGCCGCACGCGGTGCACTAGCCCATGACCGCGCCCGAAGCCCACCCCGTCATCGAGACCGACAAGCTCTCCCTCACTTTCCAGACCAGGGACTCGCCGGTCTTCGCCCTTTCCGACGTCAGCCTGCGGGTCGACCGGGGCGATTTCGTTTCCCTGATCGGCCCGTCGGGCTGCGGCAAGACGACGCTGCTCCGGGCGATCGCCGACCTCGAACAGCCGACCGCCGGCCGGACCGCGGTCGAGGGCGTCTCGCCGCGGGAAGCGCGGATGCGGCGGATTTACGGCTACGTCTTCCATGCGCCGGTGCTCTATCCCTGGCGCACGGTCCAGCGCAACGTCGCCATGCCGCTGGAGATCATGGGCGTTTCCCGGGCGGAGCGGCAGGAACGGGCGAAGCGCTATCTCGAGCTGGTCAATCTGACAGGCTTCGAGAGGAAGTTCCCCTGGCAGCTGTCCGGCGGCATGCAGCAGCGCGTGTCCATCGCCCGCGCCCTCAGCTTCGAACCCGACCCGCTGCTGATGGACGAGCCGTTCGGCGCCCTGGACGAGATCACGCGCGACCATCTGAACGAACAGCTTCTGCGCCTCTGGGAGCGCACCGGAAAGACCGTCGTGTTCGTCACTCATGCGATCCCGGAGGCGGTTTTCCTGTCGTCGCGGATCGTCGTCATGTCGCCGCGTCCGGGGCGCATAATCGGCGCGATCGATTGCGACCTGCCCAGGGACCGGACGCTCGACATCCGCGAGACGCCGGAGTTTCTCAAAATCGCTCTCCGCATCCGCCAGGGCCTGCGGGCGGGACACAGCTATGACGACTGACGCCGCGACGGTCCCGGCCGCCGGCCGCGTCGCCCGGCGCAACGCGTTCCGGGAGGGTCTGCGGCAGGGCCGCCTCGTGCCGATCCGGAGGGAGATGCCTGGCACCGAACCCGGCGCCGCATTACCCGCCCGGGGGCGTTCAGAGACTTCCGTGCCTGTTGCCCAGGCCGTCGATAATCGGGCAGTCCGGCCTGTCGTCCCCCTTGCAGGCGTCGACCAGATGGGCGAGATCGTCGTGCAGCGACTGCAGCTCCCGCTGCTTCTCCGCGATCTCCGCCAGCCGCTTCATCGCGATGCGCTTCACGTCCGCGCTGGACCGCTGCTGGTCCTCGTAGAGGCTCAGAAGTTCCCGGCACTCCCCGATCGAGAACCCGAACTCCCGCGCACGTCGGATGAACACCAGCTTCCGCACCGCGCCCGCATCGTAGGTCCTGTATCCCGCCTCCGTCCGCGACGGCGCCGACACCAGTCCGATATCGGCGTAGTAGCGGACCGTCTTCACGGGCAGCCCCGCCGTCCTCGCCGCCGTGGAGATATTCATGTCCGGCTCGTTGACTCTCCAGTAACTGGAAACCTTACATAGCCCACAGCAACGCATCAACCGGTATCGACATGACCGCCATCGCCGCGGGCTTCCCGATCGACTGGCGCTGCCGCCACACATGGCGGACGGCGTCGAAGAACACCGCCTGGTGCCTGCTGGGCTGCGCCATCGGCGATTTCGGGACCATCGCCTTCTTCCAGTTCACCGGCATTCCCTGGCCGACGCTGGCGATCATGAGCCTCGCGATCGCGAACGGGCTGCTGACCTCCATCGCTCTGGAGACGTTCATCCTTGCCCGCCAGATGGACCTGAGGACGGCGTTCCGGACCGCCATCGGGATGTCGTTCATTTCGATGGTCGCCATGGAAACCGTGATGAACGCGGTCGACTGGGTGCTGACCAGCGGCGCGGTGCTGACCTGGTGGGTCGTGCCGCTCATGCTGGCGGCCGGCTTCGTCACCCCGCTGCCCTACAACTACTGGCGCCTGAAGGCGCTCGGGAAGGCATGTCACTGAAGCGGGCCGCCATCCTGCTCGTCCTGGCAGCCGTCCTGGGCGCTGCCGGATACCTGCATTTCGGCGGCGGCGGGGACACTGCCCGCACCGGGCCGCCGATCGTTTCGGTGAACGTGCCGGCCACGCTCTCGGCGCGGGCGCAGCTCGGGCGGAAGACCTACGAGGCAAACTGCGCGTCCTGCCACGGCCGGAACGCGGCGGGACAGGACGGGGTCGCCCCGCCGCTGGTCCACATCGTCTACGAGCCCGGCCATCACGGCGACGAGTCGTTCCAGCGGGCGGTCGCCCGCGGCGTCCGGGCGCACCATTGGCGTTTCGGCGACATGCCGCCGGTCGAGGGGCTGACCCGCCGCGACGTGGCGGCGGTCGTGGCCTATGTCCGCGAGCTCCAGCGGGCCAACGGCATTCGGTGAGGGGATTGATGAACGCGACCCTGCCCGCCCCGCCCCACGATGCGACCGGCCATACATGGCATCACGACAACCGGCTGCTCTTCGACTACACTAAATTCGGCGGCGAGGGCCTCATGGAGGCAGGGCGCGTCATCGACTTCAGGAACGGCATGCCGGAGCTGGCCGACGCCATGGGCGACGACGAGATCCGGGACGTGCCCGCCCGGATCCGCTCCACCTGGCCCGAGCGCATCCGCGAGATCCAGGCCGCCAGAAACCCGGAGCACCGGCGATGACCGGCCCCCTTCCGATGCGACCGCCGGCCCCGCCGTGCACGTCGTTCGCGAGACCGGGGTTCGGCCGACCGGAGACGTCTTCCGGTACGCTCAACCGGAGGCAGCAATGAAGACATCGACAAAGCCGGCATCCAGGGACGGGGCCGCGCCCGGCGGTCCTGTCGCGAAGCGCAGCCTGTTCGCGCGATACGGTATGCTGGTCTGTTGCGTCGCCATGACCCTGCCGATCGCCGGCTACCTGCTGAGCGGCGGGTCGTTCGGCGGTCTGCTCGACGATCTGGCGCTGGTGGTGCCGGTGCTCGCCTGCGTCGGCATGCACTTTGTGCTGCATCGCCTCCCCGGCCGGTCTCGGCACGGTGGACACGACGAAAGAGACACGCCGGCGTCTCCATCCGAGACCGGGCGGGAGCCCGGCGACGCGCCATCGCATTGGACCGACGTGATCCACGTCGGCCCGCCCGACCCCGCGGCTCCGTTTTCGCGGGCGAACCCGAAGGGCCGGTCGAAGGTGCCATCTGGCGGTGCCGGAAAGGGATTACGGGAATGAACCGGCCACGGAATCCGGCGAGACCAGGAAACGTCTCCGCAAGATCCATGCGGCACGGCGCCGTCGCGATCGCCGCGGCAGTTCTCGCCGCCGTCTTTACGCCGACCGGCAGCCGGGCGGAGACGCCCGCCGCTTCGCCACCCGACAGGGATGCGGTCCGCGAGATCGTCAGGGAATACCTTCTCGAGCATCCCGAGGTCATCGAGGAAGCCATTCGGGTGCTGCAGGCGAGGCGGGAAACGCGAAAGCAGGACCGCGTCCGCGCCGCGCTCCGCGAACACGACGGCGCCTTGCGGTCCCACCCGATGTCGCCGGTCTCGGGCAACCCGAATGGCGATATCACCCTAGCCGAGTTCTTCGACTACCAGTGCGGCTACTGCAAACGCTCGCTCCAGCCCGTGAAGGATCTGCTGGAGTCCGACGGGCAGCTGCGCATCGTGTGGAAGGAGTTCCCCATCCTGGGTCCGGTCTCGCGCTTCGCGGCGCGCGCCGGCATGGCGGCGGCCCGGCAGGGTCGCTACCTCGAATACCATGTCGCCGTCATGGGCTCGCGCGGCAAGCTGACGGAAGACCGGGTCATGGCCATGGCCGCCGATGCCGGTCTTGACGTCCGGCGCCTTCGCCGCGACATGGCGGATCCCGCCATCGAGAGCTATCTCGACGAGACGATCCGGCTGGCCCGGACCCTCGGCATCAACGGCACGCCGGCCTTCGTGATCGGCGACACGCTGGTTCCGGGCGCCGTTGGCGGAGACCGGCTGAAGGAACTCATCGCCAGGGCCCGGTCGCGCGGATAGGCCGGTCCCGACGCGCGGGCCATGCGCGCCCCGGGAGCGTCCCGCCCTGCTGCGCTGCTGGCCCGGCGCCGTCTCCGGTCAGCCGCGCCCGCCCCGGACACCGGTCCGAGGCCAAGCAAGCCACCACCACGCTATCCAGACCGGCACGCCGATCGCGATCGCGCACGCCGCGATTGCCACCGGCCCCAGCAGCCCGGCCGGCAGCGTCACCGCCAAGGTCGCGGTGGCGCTCAGCCTGGTCAGCGCTCCCGATCGTCGGTATCGCTCCGATCATGGTGATGTGGTTCGGCTTCGACTGGTAGTCCAAGGCCGCCGTCGTGGTGGTGATGACCTTTTTCCCATGTTGGTGAACACCATCGCCGGGCTGGGCGCCACCGGCGCGATGGAGCGGGATCTGATGCGCTCCTACGGCGCCGGCTATGCGAAGACCTTCGTCAAGGTCCGGCTGCCGAACGCCTGTCGAGCACAATCTGAGTTGACCGGTTTATGTACCAGATGAGTTGACCGCATCTGTTGTGGTTGTTGGGGCCTGTGGGGAAGTGGTCAGGCGCGGAGCGGCTGTCCACTTGTCCACAGGCCAGCGGCGGGTCGCGTCGAA